>DASTDD010000245.1:0-2675 GCA_035710545.1 Steroidobacteraceae bacterium | reverse complement strand
CTGGGAGCTAACTGAGCGCTCGAGTCACGGACGCGCCGGGCGGCGTCGGGCCGCTCCCCTGAGCGTGGCCGTGCAACGGGTTGTCGCCGCTCGCCGGCTGACGTGAATTTGACTCGGTTCCGTCGCCAGCAAGAATCGGGCTGCGCGCGCCATCGCCGAACGCAACAATAACGTCGTGCTCAATGTCTCCAAGGAGTACGTACGATGACCTCCGCCAAGCCTATGCGGGAGACCCCGCCGGTTAGCCGCCGTGATCCGCGCTGGACCGCGATCGCCAACCGCGATGCGCGCTCGGACGGGGAGTTCTTTTACTCGGTGCGAACAACCGGCGTCTATTGCCGGCCTTCCTGCGCTGCGCGAGCCGCAAAGCGCGAGAACATCGCGTTTCATGCCACGGCGCAGGAGGCGGAACGAGCGGGCTTTCGTCCCTGCAAGCGCTGCAGGCCCGATCGCCTTTTGGTACCGGACGCGCCCATGCGCGCTGCGATCGTCAAGTGCGCGCTGGGCTACGTGCTCGTGGCCCGCACCGGCAAGGGTGTGTGCGCGATTCTCTTTGGTGATAGTGCTGCGTTTCTCGAGCGCGATCTGCGCCAGCGGTTCCCGCGAGCACCTGTGCTCGGCAGCGACGCGGACACCGAATCGCTGGCCACTGAAGTCGCGCGTATGAGTGAGGATCCGCGTCTAACGCCGGAGATTTCCCTCGACGTGCGGGGCACACCGTTCCAGCAGCGGGTCTGGCAAGCGCTGCGTGAGATCCCCGCGGGGTCCACCGTGAGCTACGCGGCGGTGGCGCAGCGCCTCGGCGCACCCCGCTCGGCGCGCGCGGTGGCGCAGGCCTGCGCCGCCAACCCCCTCGCGATACTGATTCCTTGTCATCGCGTCGTGCGCCAGGACGGCGCACTCTCCGGCTATCGCTGGGGCATCGAGCGCAAGCGTGCACTCCTCACGCTGGAGTCGAGGCCGTGAATACCGCTGTGCAAGGGACCCAGCTGGCACTCGCCCGCGGGCGCGGGGCGGGGCCTGTACGGCCCGGTGTCGTGGAGCGGGTGCGGGCTCTCGATTGGCAGCACCTGTCGCGCGACCTCGACGCTCAGGGCAATGCCACGATCAGGGGTCTCCTCACCCGGGCCGAATGCCAGCACATCGCGGGCTGGTACGCAAACGATGCACGGTTTCGTTCCCGCGTCATCATGGCCAGACACGGGTTTGGGCGGGGCGAGTATCGGTATTTCGCCTATCCGCTGCCCGAGCCCGTCGCGACGCTACGTGGCGAGCTCTACCCGCCGCTCGCAGCGCTCGCCAACCGCTGGAGTGCGCGGCTGCGCGTGGCAGCCCGTTACCCGGAGAGGCACGAAGAGTTTGTGACCCAGTGTCGCGCCGCCGGCCAGAATCTTCCGACCCCGCTGTTGCTTCAGTATGGTCCTGGCGACTACAACTGCCTGCACCGGGATCTTTACGGCGATTGTTTCTTCCCGCTGCAGGTCGCGATCCTGCTGTCGCAGCCGGATGAGGACTTCACCGGGGGCGAGTTCGTCATTACCGAGCAACGACCCCGCATGCAGTCGCGGGCCGAGGTCGTGGCGCTTGGCCAGGGAGACGCAGTAATTTTCGCGGTGAATCATCGCCCTGTGACGGGCACCCGCGGAACGTATCGCGTCAATCTCCGGCACGGCGTCAGCCGGGTGCGCAGCGGAAGTCGTCACACCCTGGGCGTGATATTCCACGACGCCAGGTAACGAACCTGACGCGGTCGGGCCCGTCTGCATTGGCGCAACGCGAATCCACGCGTCGCATGCAGGTCATCTCACCGACACAGGCTGGAGGGACGCCCGCCCGCGCTCTGTGCGTGAGTGCAGAACGAGCCGACATGCGTCTGTTTCAGATCCTTCCAGGCGGCGAGCTGTGTGCCGAGCTTGGCATGCATGTCCGCATAGGTAGCGATCTCCTCTGCGTTGGGTGCCGTATCGGCGTCGTCGAGCAGGCCGCTGAAAGAATAGATCTGCTCATTCAGCATGCCCGGGAAGTTGAGGTTGGCTTCCGAGCCCTTGATGTTGACCTGCATCAGGACGCCCTCAATCTGCGAAGCCTGCGCGACCAGCTTGTTTCCTTCGGCGGCCAGTGCCGCGTTGGGTTTGCCGCCGCCCGCCTGCTTCAGCGCCTCCGCCACACCACTTTTGACGCTACGGATATCGTTGACGGCGCGATGCAGCGCGTCCTGATCGTGGTAGACCTCCATGGCCAGGGCGACCTTCTGCTGCAGGCCGGCGAGCGAGCCCTTGTTGCGCGGATCGGCGGCGATGGTAAGGGGCACGGTCTGTGATTGGCCGCCGTAAGTCAGCCTGACGGTATAGCTGCCCGGCGACACCAGCGGTCCGCGCGGCGGCAGGCCGGCATAGAAGGCGCCGGGAATCTGCACCGGGTCGTCATAGCGCAGATTCCACACGAAGCGGTTCATCCCCTGGAGAGCAGGCAGTGTGTTGACGGGCTGCACCTGGTCCGGCCACTCCGGCGGCTGTTCTTCCTGTTGCGATTTCTCACTGGTGAGATGGCGCACCACGGCGCCCTTACCATCGAGAATGTCGATGCTGATCGCGCCGCTCGGCGGCGCCGGCAGGTAGTAGTCGATGAGCGTCCCCGCCGGCGGGTTCTGCCCCACGGGCGGCCGTGCATCGACC
>DASTDD010000244.1:0-4342 GCA_035710545.1 Steroidobacteraceae bacterium | reverse complement strand
GGCCTCGATCAGGCCACGGATCGTGCTGCGCGACAGGCGCAGCACCCGCTCCACTTCGCCCACACCGTAGGAAGGCATCGGTCCTTCGTCAGCCACCTGCCGGGCCTATCGTTTGGAGGCCTTTTTCGCCGCCTTGGCGGGTTCCTCGACGCGTTTCGGCGCCTTGCGCGGACCGAGCTGGGAGGCCGAGGCACGTGCGCTCTCGGTCTTCTCGAGACTCGCGCGCAGCGCCTCCATCAGGTCGATCACCTTGCCCTCGCCCTCGGGAGCGATCGCGGAGACGGAAATTTCCTTGCCCTCCACCTTCTTCTGAATCTCCGCTTCGATTCGGGCGCGCAGCTCGTCCTGGTACGCGCTCGGGTCAAACTTCGCGGAGGTCTGCTGACTGATGAGCTGCTGGGCGAGCTTCAGCTCCGCGGGTTTGACCTCCGGCTTCGGGACATCGATCTCCGATGCGCTGCGAACGTCCGCCGCGAAATGTAACTGTTGCATCGTCAGTACATCGCCGACGGGACGCAGCAGGACGATGTAGGCCTTGCCGCGGGTGGCCCAGCGGCCCACCGCGCAGAGCTCCGCCTGCTTCAGCGCCTCCGTGAGCAGCCCGTACGGCTTGCCCGCTCCCTTGTCGGGAGAGAGGTAGTACGTCTTGTCGAAATAGACCGGGTCGATCGACTGGACCGGTACGAACTCGGAGATCTCGACCGAGTGGGTTCCGGCCTCCTCGAGGGCCTTGATCTCCTCGGGGGTGAAGGACACGTACTGGTCCTTGGCAAACTCGTAGCCTTTCACCATCTGGTCGCGTTCGACGATGCTGCCGTCCTTCTGACAGACGTACTGCTGTCGCAGGCGCGACCCGCAGTCCTTGTGCAGCAGGTTGAAGGAGATCGCGTTCGCGGACTGCGTGGCGGTGTAGAGCTTCACCGGTATCGCGACGAGCCCGAAGGAAATCGTCAGGGACCCAATTGAGCGCGCGGCCATGATCCACCTGTTATGTGTTGCGGTCCGGGCGGCGACCGAAAGCCTTCGTCAGGCTGTACTTGCCCGAGAGCGCATCTTGCCACCGGTCGCCGGTCTTTTCCAACCGGCCCGGCACGGTCCTGATTGTGAAGTCCATCACTTCGGCGGCCTCCAGCTCCTCCCATGTCAGGGGCATGGAGACCGGCGCCCCGGGCTGCCCCCGGGGCGAGTAGGCCACATTGAGGGTCTTTCCCCGGACGTTCATGTTGTAGTCGATGAAGATCCGGTCCGTGCGCTTCTCCACCGCCCACTCCAGGGTGATGTCCTTCGGATGCGCCCGCATCAGGTGGCGCCCGACCGTCTCGCAGATATGCCTCGCGGCCTCGAACGTCACGGTGCGCTCGATGGGCACGAACACATGCAGGCCGGTCTTGCCGGAGGTCTTCACCACGGCATCGAGTGACATCTCCCTCAGCAGGGCGCGCAGCCAGAAGGCCACCCGCCGGCCCACGGCGAAGCCCCGCGCGTTGAGCTCGGGCTCGGCCCCCTTCGCCTCCTTGCCGGAGTAGATGTAGGGGTCGATATCGAAGACCAGGTAGTCCGGATAGTTGAGAACGGACTCCTCGAGTGCCTCCATGGAGCTGGCGTAGTCGGTACTCTGACTCACACAATCCGCGCCCGGGCGCGCGCGCGAGTGCCAGATGTGAAACTCGAGCGTGCCGTTCTGCCCGAGCCACAGCAGCGTGGGCAGGTTGTTGGCCAGGAGATAGCGATGCTTCTCCTCCTTGTGGCCGGAGTAGACCGTGACGGTTTCAACGAAATCCGGCAGGGCTTGTTCCCAGTGCTTCTGGAAGAAGCGCTCGCCGTGAATGCCCTCCGGCATGCGGATCATCGTGAGGGGCCGGTCGGCCAGATGCGGCAGCATGCAGGGCGATACCTTGGCCAGGTAGCGGATCAGGTCACGCTTGGTGGTCGCCGGTGTGCGCGTGTCAGGATCCGGCGGCCAGTAGATACGGTCGAGGTTGGTGAGGCGGATGCGTGCACCTTCGACCACGAGATCGACTCGCGCCGCATCGTTGTCGAGCTGGCCGACGATGGCTTCGATCTCGCTGCGTGGCGACTTCAGCGAGCTCCTCGCGGCGCCCCGCGAGCGCGCCGAACCGCCTTTGCTCCGGGCTGCCGGGGCGTTCTCAACCTCCGCATCGGGCCTCGACCTGGGCCCCGGGCCACCCGTCACACTCTGCGGCGGGATGTCATCCCGAAGCCGCAGAAATACTGGGGCGCGCAGCAGGCCGTCAGGCGTCCAGTCGGCGAAGGTGACCTCCGCGACCAGCTCCGGCGCGAGCCAACGCGTCGGTCGGTGCAGCTGGACCTTGTCCGCGAACGGCGAGCTGCGTCGCGCCAGCGTCGCGGCCCGTGCGGCGATGTCGGTGATGACCGGCTCCGTCAGGCCGGAGCCCGCATGCCCCGCGTATCGCAACTTCCCATCGGCCCAGTAGCCCAGCAGCAGCGCGCCAAGCGACTCCCGCTCACCCTTGCCCTGCGTATAGCCGCCGACCACGAATTCGGCCGTGCGCGTAGTCTTGTACTTCAGCCACGAGCCCGAGCGCTTGCCCGGTTGATAGACGCTGCTCTTGCGCTTGGCCACGATGCCTTCAAACCCGCTGGCCGTCGCGGCCGCATAGAGCGGCTCGGCCTCGGTTGACACGTGGACCAGCTGGATTCGCGCTGAAGTCAGCAGGCACTGAGCGAGATAACGGCGCCGATCGACATACGGCGCGCCGCGCAGATTGACGCCGGCGAAGTGCAGCAGGTCGAAGCAAACCAACACGGCGGGTGCCTCGCGCACCGCGGTGGCGATCTCCGCGGCTGTCTTGAGCTGCGCGCGATTCTGCAGGGCATTGAAGGAGGGCCGGCCGTCGGGACCGAGCGCGACGATCTCGCCGTCGAGAATCATCTCCGCGCCGGCCTGCTGCGCCAGATCGGCGGTGATGTCCGGAAAAACCGCGGTCAGATCGATCCCGCGACGTGACTGCAGCCCGACCGTGGAACCGCGTACGAACGCAATGACCCGATAGCCGTCGAGCTTGGGCTCATACAGCCACTCGGGTCCCGAGCGGGGCGTCGCGCCGATCTCGGCCAGCATCGGGCTGAGCTTCGAGGGCATCGTCTCCGCTGGCCCGGACGGAGTCAGCGCCCCGGCAGCCGTGCGTTGCACGGACTGAAGGGATGTGCCGTCCTCGACCGTCACGTCCGAGAGCACCGAATGGCTGCGTGCGAGCAGCTCGCCGCCCCCCACGAACCGGTCCTTGTGTTTGATCAGCAGCCATTGCCTGGCCTCGCGGGTGCGCACCAGCGCGAACGAGCCTTTCAGCTTTTCACCGCGCAGGAAGATGCTCAACTTTCCCGCGCTCAGCCCGCGCCGCATGCGCTCTTCGGCCTGCACGCGATCAGTGAAGGAATACTCCTGATCCTCATCCGGTGAGTACACGCCACAATCCCACACGATCACGTTGCCGGCGCCGTACTGCTTGGACGGGATCACGCCCTCGAAGGAGGCATAGTCAAAGGGGTGATCCTCCACTTCCACCGCCATGCGTTTGTCGCCGACCGTGAGCGAGGGACCCTTCGGTACGGCCCACGACTTCAGCACCCCCTCAAGCTCCAGGCGGAAGTCATAATGCAGCCGCCGCGCGGCATGCTTCTGTACCACGAACAGCAGCGGGCCTTCGCGCACCGGCCCGGCCTCCGCGCCGGGCTCCGGGGTACGGGTAAAGGTGCGCTTGGCTGCGTAAGGCTCGAGGGGCCGCTTCATGCAGGGCCCACCGTGTCGATCCAGCGAGACAAAGTCTCTGCCAGCTCGTGTATGACCTGCGCATCGTTGCGTCCGCTGCGCGCCGGAACATGGAATGAATGGTCGGCCTCCTGCATCAGCTCGAGGGTCGCACGCCTCCCGAGCTGGTCGACCACTTTCTGCAGCAGATTCAACTCCGCGAGCTCATCGCGGGTACCCTGGAGAAACAACATCGGTATGGTGACATTCTGCAGATGATCCGCGCGCGACTCGGAAGGGCGCCCGGCGGGATGCAGCGGGAAAGCGAAAAAGACCAGGCCCCGAACCTCGGGAAGAGGGGATCCCGCCTGTGCCTGAGAGGTCATCCGTCCACCAAACGAGCGGCCCCCGGCGAAGAGCGGTAATCCCGGGCATCGTCGCGCGGCTTCCTGCACGGCTGCCCGTACCGTGGCATGACAAACGGCGGGGACATCCGGCCGTCGGGTGCCGGCTTCCATGTAGGGGAACTGGAAACGCAGGGTGGCGATGCCCGGCTCCGCCAGTGCGGCGGCGGTAGACTCCATGGAGCGATGGTGCATGCCGGCCCCCGCG
>DASTDD010000243.1:0-2325 GCA_035710545.1 Steroidobacteraceae bacterium | reverse complement strand
GAGCGTGAAGTAGAATGTCGTCCCCTTCCCCGGCTCGCTCTCGGCCCAGATACGGCCGCCGTGGCGCTGAACGATGCGCTGGACGATCGACAGACCCACGCCCGTTCCTTCGAACTCCGACTCCGAATGCAGGCGCTGGAACACGCCGAACAGCTTGCCGGCGTACTCCATCTTGAAACCGACACCGTTGTCACGCACGAAGTAGACGGTCTCGCCGCTCCGGCGCTCACAATCGATCTCGATGATGGCCGGATCGCGCTGCCGCGTGAACTTGAATGCATTGGACAGGAGATTCACCAGCACCTGCTCCAGCAGAGAGCCGTCCGCATCGCACCGATCGAGTTTTCCGACGCGTACGTCCACGCGCCTGCCTGTATCCCGCGCAAGCAGCTCGTCCGCCAGGCGTCGCACGAGCGGCTCGAGCGCAAGGCTCCCCCGAATCAATGGACGCCGCCCGAGCTGGGACAGGGCGAGCAGGTCCTCGATGAGCTGGCCCATGCGACGCGCACCAGCCTCCACGCGATCGAGCAACTGCCGGCCCTCTGCCGGGATGCCCGATCCGAAATCCTCGAGGAACATCTGGCAGAACCCCTGCACGGTGCGCAGCGGAGCGCGCAGATCGTGGGATACCGAGTATGAGAACGACTCCAGCTCGCGATTGACGGCCTCGAGCTGGCGATTGGCCGACTCGAGCTCCCCGGTGCGCTGCCGGACCCGCTCTTCGAGCTGGCGGTTGGCCATGCGCAGCTGACGCATGGAAAGCGCCCGGTTCAGGACCGGCAAGATGACATTGAGCTTGAACGGCTTGACGATGTAATCGAGTGCGCCGGCCTGCATTGCCTTCACGGCGGTGTCGATGGCCGCATGCCCGGTCATGACGATCCCCATGACATCCGGCGCGATCGAGCGCGCCGAGGTGAGCAGCGTGATGCCATCCATCTCCGGCATCATGAGATCCGTCAGCAGCAGGTCGAACTCCTCCTGGCGCAGAGTTTCCAACGCGCGCCGTGCCGAGGTGAAGCCGGTGGTCGAGTAACCTTCCACCGTCAGCGTGTCGCACAGCGCTTTCATGTGCGCCGACTCGTCGTCGACGATCAGCAGGCGGGCAATCGGGGTGCTCATGAGGGTCGCGCGCGCTCCTTCATTTCTCGACCACCACCAGCTCCGCGAGCGCGCCGCGCAGCTCCTGCAGGCGCGGTGGCTTGTTCAACACGCGGTTCACGTGGGGTGGAATGTCATTTTCGGCGACCAGGCGGTGCCCCCAGCCCGTCAGCATGATGACTGGCGTGCGCGCGGAGGCCGCCTTGATGGCCGCAGCCACTTTCCTGCCGTCCACGTGCGGCATGCCGAGATCGGTGATCACCACGTCGAACTGGGGTCCCTTGGCAGCCACGGCGGCGCTGAACGCGTCGATGCCTGCCTGGCCGCCGTTGGTCGCCGTGATGAGGTGGCCATCGCCCTCGAGGGCATCGCGCAAGGACTTGATCAGCAGCGGATCGTCATCGACCAGCAGTATGCGCAATCGTTGCGCAATCACCTGCGACGGGATATGGACGGTGGTCGAGAGCGTCGGCGTGAACGCCGGGAACACCACGCGGAACGTCGTGCCTCGCCCCAACTCGCTCTCCAGCTCGAGCTCCGCGCTGTGCCGCTGGACCATTCCGTAGACCATGGCCAGCCCCAGCCCGGTACCGCGCTCACCCTTGGTCGTGAAGAAGGGCTCCAGGCAGCGCCGCCGCGTTTCCTCGTCCATGCCGATGCCCGTATCACTGATCTCGAGGCATACACGGCTCTCGGGGGATCCGTCTTGGGACTCGGACGACTCGAGCCGGCGTGTGCGCAGCGTCAGTGTGCCCCCCTCGGGCATCGCATCGACCGCGTTGAAGATCAGGTTGGTGAGGGCATCGCGGATCTCGCTTTCGGCGCCCATGATTTCCGGTGCGCCGGCGGCCAGGTCCGTGCGCAGGTCCACCATGACGCCCCGCTGCTGCGGCAGGTCGCTCCAACGGGCCTTGGTCAGGTCGATGACCTGGCGCAGGATTCCGTTGACATCGATTCGCGCCAGCTCCAGCTGCGGCTCGCGCTGTCGATAGAACTCGCGCATGCGCGCGACGGTCGCTGCCACATCTTCGATGGCGCGCTGAATGGTGACCAGATAGCCGCGCGCCCGCTCGCTCAGGTTGGTTTCCCGCTCGAGCAGCGACTCGGTATAGAGCGAGACCGGCGAGATCGCGTTGTTGATGTCGTGCGCGATGCCGCTCGCCATCTGCCCGAGCGCGCGCAGCCGCTCCTGCTGCATGACCGTGTGCTGACTTTGCCGCAGAT
>DASTDD010000242.1:0-15258 GCA_035710545.1 Steroidobacteraceae bacterium | reverse complement strand
CTGCGCGAACATCATGAGCTCGACGTCGGCGGGGTCGCGGCCGAGGGCTCGAAAGCTCTCCACGAGGTAATCGATCTCATCCGCCGAAAGCGCCAGGCCGAGCTCGTGATTGGCGCGCTCGAGCGCCCCGCGGCCCCCTTGGGGCTCGAGCGCGATGCGATTCAGGGGCCGGGGTGGCGAGTGATCGAATAGCCGCTGCGCGTGTTGGGGATCAAACAGCACCATTTCGGTCATGCGATCGAACAACACGGGAGCCAGGGCGGCCAGCTCCTCCGGCCCGAGCGGACGCGAGTCCAGGACCCGATATTCGATACCGCGCTCGATTCGGCGGATCTGCGTCAGTCCACACACATGGGCGATGTCAGTCGCCTTGCTCGACCAGGCCGAGATCGTCCCCGAACGCGGCACCACCAACAAGGTGTCGCCGGTGAGCGGGCTCGACACGGGCTCGAGATGCGGGCCGTAGGTGAGCAGCCGTTCCAGGATCGTGCGCTGCGCGGCCGAAAGCGGCACGGCGAGATCGATGAAATGAACGAAACGCGCATCGAGGCCCTTCACCGCCGGCTCCAGCGCCGCAAGCCGGGTGACGAGCTTCGCGAGTCGGAAGGCTGAAAGTGCGGGTGCGCCTTGGAGCTGCAGCATGCCGGTTGCGCGAGCTATTTCTTGTCCTGTGGTGGCGAGTACATCGGCACGGGGAACTGCGAGACGTTGGTGCCAGCCTCGAGAGCGGTGATCTTGCTGATGCCCTGCTTCTTCACCTCATCGATGCGCAGGATTGAGTGCAGGGGCAGGTACGTGCGCTTCACGCCTTCGAACTCGCCCTTGATGCGCTCCTCGGCCGGATCTAGCACGACCGTGGCCCGCTCCCCGAACACCAGCTCCTCCACTTCGATGAAGCCGAACAGCTCGCCGTGGCTCACACGGCGGGCATAGATCTCGTAAACCTTGCCCTGATTCACGAACATAATGCGGAAAATGTGACTGATTGCCATGGGCTCGGGCTTGGGTGGCTGCTAATTTGAAGGTGGCATTATATGTCCGTGGGCGGCGGGGAAGTGGCTGCGCGCGTCCGGACACGCCAAAGACGCCATCAGATCAACCGCGGAACCGGTCCGGGAACCATGACGCTTCGGCTGCGCATCGTCAGTGATCATCGCCGGTTGCTGGGCGACCACAGCACGGTCGTTTTCAGCACGGACGGCGGCACCATCGGCCGTTCCGCCGACAACGACTGGGTGCTTCCCGATCCGCTGCGGTACGTATCTGCCCATCACGCGCGCGTGGTCTTCCACGACGATCATTTCTTTCTCGAGGACGTCAGCACCAATGGCGTCTTCGTCAACGACTCCGAGCAGGCCCTCGCCAAATCCGGCCCGGAGGGCCACCGGCTGCGCAATGGCGACATCATCCGGATGGGCGACTACCAGATCGTGGCGGCGCTCGAATCGGAGGCCGAGGAAGCCGCCACACCGAAGCAGGATACGGGCTCCGGCCAGGTCCCGACCAGTATTCACTCCCTGCGCACACTCGGCCGCGCGGCGCAAACCGACATCGGCGCCATGCTCAACCTGGACGACCTGCTGGTGCCGGACAGCTCGCCGAGCGACAGCTTCCATCCGGTCAATGCCTACGGCCAGGCTATTGCGCAGGCGCCGGCCCCGAGTGCCCCCCCGAAGGCGGCAGCCGTGAGCACCGCCGAGGAGGAAGCCGCGATAGAGCGTCGCATCGCGCGCCTGGCGCGGGCAGCCGGCCGCGACCCGCGCAACGGCGTGAGCGCACCCGCGCTCTTCGATGTTCACAGCGGCCTGCAGGCCTTCTGCCGTGGAGCGGGTATCGAGGCCGAGAAGCTGCCCGCGGATGCGCAGACGCGGATGTTGCATCTGGCCGGGCAGTTGTTCCGCGAGGCACTGGTAGGCCTCAAGGAGCTCGAGCGGGCCCGCGGCGACACGCGCAACCGCTACCGCATCGAGATGGACACCGAGCCGGACGATCCCCGTCCCTCCCTCGCACACTCGACGGTAGAGGACTTGCTCATAGAACTGTTCGTGCAGCACGAGAGCCGCCGCATGGATGCCGTCGGGTGGCTGCGGGAAGCCATTGCCGACGGCATGACTCACGAGCACGCGGCCCAGCGCGCCACGCGCGCGGCATTCATCGAGTTCCTCGACCGCCTGGATCCCGCGGAGCTGGAGGCGCGCTTCGAGCGCGCCGCGCGTCGTGGCAAAGCTCGCTCTTCCGACAAGGCCCAGTACTGGGAGCTGTTCACGACCTTCTACCGCAACCTCATCGAGATGCCCGCCGATCACCTGCCGCACACCTTCGTGGAAGCATTTGCGGCGGCATACAGGGAGCATGTCAGAAAGTCCCAGTGACGACCGACGGCCGTCGAGCGACGAGAATTTGGGCCCCGATCAGCGGGTGGCGGAGAGGGTGGGATTCGAACCCACGTGCCGGTTTTACCCGACCATCCGATTTCGAGTCGGCGCCGTTATGACCGCTTCGGTACCTCTCCGGATGCGCTGTCGCAATAGCCGCCCGGAGCTCATCACGTGGGCGCCGATGCTCTCGCGCCCGCCGTCGCCCCTGCCGGCCGACCCCGTTGGCGGGGCTGGTATTCTAGCCGAACGTGGTCACACGAGGTGAGGTTCGCATTGATCCGTCGAGAGCCGTGCTCTCCCCGGCCGGGGCTCGCTCCCGGCCGCGCCTGGGCGGCCGGCCGCGCAGCGCTCGTCGCTGCCCTCGCCCTCGTGCTTGCCGACTGCGCCCCGAGGCCCGCGGCGCTCGATATGATCCGTGCGCGCGATGAGCTCAGGGTCGTCACGCTCAACACTCCAACTTGTTTCTATTACGGCGCCCAGGGTGCGGAGGGGCTCGAGTACAGGCTTGCGCGCGCCTTCGCTGCAGAGCTCGGCGTCCGGCTGCTCATGTATCCGGTCTCAGGCGAGCACGCGATGCAAGCCGAGCTTGCCGCCGGCCGGGCGGACATCGCCGCGGCGCAACTCACGGCGACACGCGACTGGAAGCGCGTGGGAGATGCCGCCACGCCCTACGCGAACGTGCCACAGCTGATCGTCTATCGGCGCGACGGCAAACGGCCCCGCAGCACTCTGCAGATCGAGTCCTCGAAGCTCGCGGTACGCGCGGGAAGTCCACAGGAGCAGACACTCGAGCGTCTGAAGCGAACGGTGGCTCCGACGCTGCAATGGGTGGATACGGCTCCGAATAATGCGGATCCGCTCGAAGACGTGAAATCGGGCGAGGCAACCTATGCGCTCGTCGATGCGCGCGAGTTCTCCTTCGCACATCATCTATATCCGGACATTCTGAGCGGCTTTACGCTGCCGGACGAGCGCCCCGTCCAATGGCTCACGCGCCGCGGCGCGCGAGATCTGCTGAATGCGGTGAATCGGTTTTTCCGCGCGCTGCGCGAGTCCGGGCGGCTGGCGCGGATGCAGCAGGAGGAGACCGGCAATCATCGCGAGTTCGAGTACGAGGAATCCAAGGAATTCCAGGCTCATCTCGCCGAACGCCTGCCACGCTTCCAGCCGTGGTTCGAGGCAGCCGCCGCGCAGACCGGGGTTGACTGGCATCTGCTGGCTGCGATCGGCTACCAGGAATCCAAGTGGGATCCACACGCCGAGTCTGGTGACGGAGCCCTGGGCGTGATGATGCTGACATCCGACACAGCCGAGGCGATGGGTGTCTCGGACCGTACCAATGCACAGCAGAGCATCACGGCCGGAGCGCTGTACCTGGCGGATGTGAGATCCAAGGTCCCCAGCCGGATTCCCGAGCCGGACCGCACCTGGTTCACCGTCGCCGCCTACAACGTCGGTTTCGGGCACCTCGAGGATGCGCGCATCCTGACTCAGTCGCGCGGGAGAAACCCCGATTCCTGGGTGGATGTGCGCGAGCAGTTACCTTTGCTTGCCCAGGAGCGCTGGTACTCCCGCGCCAGGCGCGGCTACGCGCGGGGCTGGGAGCCCGTGCAGTTCGTCGATCGGGTGCAGAGATTTCTGACGCTGCTGTCCTGGCAACCGGGGGAAGGCGTGACCACTCCGCCGGCTGTCACTCCAACAACGCCTCCGACCATTCCGGCGACATTACCCGCGGCGCCGCCAGCGGCACCAGTTGCGTCGGCCCCGGCGCCAACCTCGTGAGCGCACCCGCGCAGCGCGGGCGGCGTGTCGGAGCCACAGCCTGTTTCCCTGTCTACGGGCCGCGACGCTCGGCGAAGAATGCCCTCAAGCGGCCGGCACATTCCTCGGCGAGTACGCCACCAAAAACGTCCACGCGGTGATTCTGTCCCGGTAAGGCGAACACATCGATGGTACTTCCCGCGGCCCCCGCGCGCGGATCCCAGGCCCCGAATACCAGCCGTCGGACGCGAGCATGGATGATGGCCGATGCACACATCGCACATGGCTCGAGCGTCACATAGAGCGTTGTATCGGTGAGCCGATAGGTTCTCAATGCCCCTCCTGCGGCGCGCAGCGCCTCGACCTCGGCATGTGCGGTGGGATCGTCAGAGGCAATGGGGCGGTTGGCCCCCTCTGCAACGATCCGGCCATCGAGAACGATGACCGCTCCGACGGGCACCTCGCCTGCCGACCGAGCATCTTCCGCCAGCTCCAGCGCCCGATGCATGAAGTCCACATCCGATGCGGGGCCGGGTGATGTCGTGGCACGCTTCATGAGCGCTACCGTAGCATGATCCGTTGAGCGCGAGCTCGGCATTCATAATTCCGACACACCGCCGTTCCAACGCGCGTGTATTGCACGTCGCACACATGCGGCACGTTCAGTTCGCACACATTCCGGACGCGCCGGAACACCCGTCGCCGTCAAAGAACTGCCCGTTTCCTGTCACGCCCATATAACCGGGCAGCCTCAGCCTCGCCCCGGTCGGGTGCTCGCTCATCCGGCAACTCAAACCGATCGTCATCCACGAAACGAACAAGGGAGCGAAGATGATGCGGATCAAACACCGGGTAATGGCAGCGCTCGCCGCGGCGGCGCTCGTGAGCGCAGGAGCCGATGCCGAGGCGAAGAACGACGTGGGTGAGCCGGGCCTTTCTCTCCGCACGAAGCCCGAGGATCGCCCCCGGGTGCACGCGCCGGGGCTGATCCGCAACGCATCTGCCCCCGCGCGCATCGCGGCGCGCATCGCACCGCGGCTGCACCGAAGGGTGCGTCCGGATTGCAAAAAGTCTAAGGTATAGCCGGGCCGTAGACCCCGGTGCACCGATCAGAGAGTGCGGTGAGGCATATCCTTTACCTCGATGACGAGAAGAGTCTGGTTTTCCTCGTATCGCGGCTGCTCGAGCATCTGGGACACAGTGTCTGCGGCTTTACCAGCGCCGCCGACGCTCTCGCCGCCTTCAGGGCGGATCCCCCGGGGTTCGATCTGGTACTCACCGACATGTCGATGCACGGCACGAGCGGACTGGACTTCGCGAAGGAAGTCCTGCAGATACAGCCGAGCGCAGTCGTGGTCATAGCCACGGGCTGCGTGGACCCCAATTGGGCGGATCACGCGCGCGCGTGTGGAATCCGCGACGTGATCGAGAAACCCGCGACGGTCGATGCCATGGCCAAGGCAATCTCCCGTCTGCTCGAGAGTGAAGGAGCCGGAACATGATGATACGTGTCGCCTGCGCCGCGCTGGCGTTGTGGTCAGCGACCGCCCTGGCGGACCCTCCCGCGGGCGCTGCCCGGATGGAGATCCTGCACAACCAGGACGTGACCGGAAAGGTCCTCAAGAAGCTTGGCCTGCCGGACCGGACGTACTGTTGGACTGAGTGCCTTCAGAACGGCGAGTGCACTGCCGTGCGCTGGGGCGTAGTGAAAGGCGACAAAGCGGGACTCTGCGTCCTGCTGAAGGGCGAGCTCCAGTATCGCAAGCCCGTGAACACGACGACGGACGACGGCACACAGATCATCGTCACCACCGCCAGGAAGACGACTTCCGTGGACCACCCCCGGTCCTGAGAGCAGGCCGCGAAAGCCGCGCATTACGGCTCCCGTGAAATCTCGCCCGCCACGACAAACGGCGATCACCGCTGAATAATTGACCAGGGGGTGCCGATCTAGGGGGGTCAGGCCTCAAAAATGGGGAGCTTTCCCGCTTCGCCACGGCGCGCCGGCCACTAGCCTGCTCGCACCCCGGAATACCCCGGCGAGCTGGAGACGATCATGAAGCGGGCGATTGCCTGGACCCTTCTTGTCACCCTGACGGGTGGATACAACGTTGCGAACGCCGTTACCGGAGGTCTCGATGATCTCCCGACGCGGGTCGTACGCTACGGCGACCTCGACCTGACCGGAAAAGCCGGTGCGGCGGTGTTGTTTGCCCGGATCCGCCACGCTGCGCTTCAGGTTTGCGAGCCGCTCTCGCAGGTGGCCTCGCCCTCCATCATCGAGGTGAATCACTGCATTTCCAAGGCCATCGATCGCGCGGTCAACGATGTCGATGCGCCACTGTTGACGGACTACTACCGGACCACTCTCTACAGACCGCAGTAAATCGGTGGGGACGGCGGCTGGGGCCGTCCCACATCCGCTACCACGGTGTCCCCGCGCCGGAGCGCGGGACTTCCCTGTGGGGCGCGGCAGCTGTCATAGTCACGACGGACCGTCCGTCGTCGCGCTGAGGAGCTGTCATGAGAGACCGATCGAAACCGGCCCTGAATTGCGGGTGGCCACTCGCGCTCGTGATCTGCGCGGTGGCCACCGGCGGGGTGCCGGGGGTCGCCAGTGCGGCGGAGCCTTGCGCACAGGATCAGATCTGTGGGTTGAAGAATGCAGAGGACCTGGTGCTGCTCGACGGGTCTCACTGGGCTATCGCGAGCCGCCTGGGGAAGGATCCCGCGACGCCCGGTGGGTTCTCGCTCGTTGATCTGAACGCGCACGCGACACGCGTATTGATGCCAGATGTGTCCGGAGAGGCGGATCCCGCGTACGCGGGGTGTCCGGGCGCACCCGAGCCTGCAGATCTCGTCACCCACGGTCTGGATCTTCGTCGTCAAAGCCGCAGCGAGGGTGAGTTGTTCGCCGTGAATCACGGCGGTCGACAGTCCGTCGAGGTCTTCACGGTCCACCTGAGTGACCAGGGAGTGACTCTGGCGTGGAAGGGATGCGTCGTGCTGCCTTCGGACGCATCCGCGAACGCGGTGGCCGCGCTACCCGACGGCCTCACGGTCAGCAGCTTCGGCCGAGCGGGTGAGGAGGGAATGGCGGAGCTGCGCGCCGGGAAACCAGCGGGATTCGTCTCCCGCTGGACGGCTGCGAAGGGGTGGGTTCACGTGCCGGGCAGCGAGTTCGGCGGCGACAACGGCCTGACAGCTTCCGCGGATGGCAGCACGCTGTACATCAATGGCTGGTCGGACGGCACTCTGCATATCCTGTCGCTGCTCCCGGGCAGGCCCGCGACGACCGTCAAGCTTGGCGACTTCCACCCGGACAACGTCCACCTGCTCGCAGACGGCAAGCTGCTCATCGCAGGCCAGGTTGGCCAACCCAGCGACATCCTTGCCTGCGCGACCGAGCCGCAATGTTCCGCCGGATCACGCATAGTCATCGTAGACCCTGCCACGCGCAAGCTTCTACGGTCGTGGTCGGTCGCACCCACCTCGACATTCGGGGCGGCGTCCACTGCGCTGCTGGATGGAGCGGACTACTGGGTGAGCAGCTTTCGCGGCGACCGGATCGTGCGCATAGGCGCCGCACCCACGGGATAACGGGTCACCGAGCCGCTACAATGGCCTGAAAAGGCTGGCGCCGGCCGCCAGATGAACCGGGGGGACATCGTGCAGAGGTCGCAATGGGCTGCGCTCCATCGGCAAACTCTCGCCGCGAGCTTACTGCTGCTCGGTGGCTCATGCGGGGCATGGGCGCAGGCGCCCGCCAACGGCGATGCCAGTGCGCCGGCGGAGCAGGCGTCCAAGTCGGAGCCCAAGGGCAACTTTCTCTCCTCGCTCAAGCAGGCCTTCCGGCAAGAGTACGATCACGAAGTCGTACGCGGCCACTTCGAGGTGGGCTCTACACCCGATGTGCACCGTTACTATTGCCTCGTAGACCCCAAGACGGGTAAGAGCGAGAGCAACGGTGTTGGAGGCACGCCGTACCTGCGGCCGGATGGAATGACCGGGATCAAGGGAGCCGCCGTTTCCTTCTACAGCTGCGCCGACGCCGAACGGCAGGGAATTCTGGTCACGACCGGATACGCGCTCACGGGCGTGACCGCGAAGATCATCCCGCCGCCAACCCCCGTGTCGAAGCCAGCCAAGGTACCTGCTCCAGCTGCCAGTGCCCCTCCGACTGTCGCGACGACGGAAGCGCCGGCCTCGAAGGCGGTCGCGGAGGCATCCGCACCGAAGGAGACAGGTACGGGTGCTGCGGAGAAGGAGGTAATGGCGGTCTATACCCGCTTCGTCGCCGGCGAGAACGCTCACGATCGGGCGGTAGTGTCCGAGCTGCTGCTCGACTCGAAGGATCTCGTGTGGGCAGGCCCGGACGGGGGCACGGTCTGGGGGCATCAGGAGGCTCTGGATGCGCTGGAGAGACAGTGGCAGGGTGCCTGGAAACTGGAGCCGCTGCCCGGGGTGCCGAGAATCGCGAGCGTTTCCGCAGGGGTTTCCGTGGTGGTCAGCCCGATGCGGCTGACCCAGGGCAGCGCGTCCTCCGCATCCACTTCAGTCAGATGGGGCGGCGTGTTCGTGAAGACCCGGGCCGGGTGGCGCATTTCCTCGGTCTTCATCTCTCCCTCGAAGGAGAGCGGCGCCACCGCGAGCCGCTAGAGGGCTTGGAGGCCGCTCGAGCCGCTGGAGGGAGCGCGAGCGGGGCAGAGAGGCCAGCGCGAGGGATCAGCCGCCCTTGCGCATCCAGACGTGCATCGCCCGCTCGCCGGCCACGTGCCTGAAACATTCGTAGCCGAGCGAGCGCGCATCGAGGTCGCGCCACAGATTCTCTCCAGAGCCCAGCAGGACCGGGCGCACCACCAGATGCAGCTCGTCGATCAGACCTGCCTGCAGGTACTGGCGGAGGGCCGCGACACCTCCGCCGAGACGCACGTCCTGTCCTCCTGCGGCGGCTCGCGCCTGCTCCAGCGCTGCATGAATACCCTCGGTGACGAACCGGAACTCGGTTCCGCCCGCCATCCTGATCGGTGCGCGCGCGTGATGCGTGAGGACAAAAACCGGAACGTGATACGGGGGCTCATCGCCCCACCATCCCTTCCAGCTCTCGTCTGGCCAGGGACCCCGCACCGGACCAAACATGTTCCGGCCGAGAATCCATGCACCCACTCCGGCGAAGCCCTGTTCGGCCATTCCGTTATCGACTCCGCCCTCGCCGCCATCCTGGCCCTGCATCCTGCGCCACACGCGCGTGTGGAAAAACCACTCGAACAACTCCGGACCGCGCACCCCGAGCGGATGCTGCAGATCCTGACCGGGTCCCGCGCCGTAGCCATCCAGTGAGACTCCAAAGCTGTGCACGCGCAGTTTCGACATGACGCTCCTCGCAACTGGGACCACTCAGGTCCTGGAACGGTGCTCCGGGATGTCGCTGTATAATACCTTGCCGCGCCCAACCAGCGTCGAGGGCCGCCGCATCCAAGGCATTCCCGCACGGGGCCGCGCGCTACTTGCGCGTGTTCCACATCACGCGGGCAAACTTCCAGGAGCCGTTCGACTGCCGCTTGAGCACCCGCAGGAGCTTGGCTCGAATAACCTGTGGTTTAGCGTAGCCGGACGCCTGGAAGGTGCCATCGAAGTAGCCCCACTCGAAAGCCCAGTCGCCCACTATCTGCACGTCTTTGATGTCTGGCCGATAGACGAGCACCCGGTCTCCCGGGTGTCCCTTCTGATACTCGACATCGTCTGCATTGATGACAGCCTTGCCCACTTCGGCGGGGCTGTCGGGCTGCAGGCGCACGGCATCGTCCGTCCATAGCTTCGCCAGCTGCTCGGGCCGGCCGTCGAGTGTGGCCTCGATGTCCTGCCGATGCAGCTGCTCGATACCCTCACGGTCGGCCTGCGCACGGCCCCCTGCATCGGAAACATTCGTGCGTCCATCCTGTGACGGCGTGAAGCTCCATGCGAGGGTCAGGACAGATGCAGCCAGCACGGTCGTGGTCTTCATTGGCGCAACCTCGATAGATCCGACAGACAGTGTATCTCCGGGACCGTCGCCGGCGCTCAGCCAGCGCCCGATGTGTGGCGTCCCGCCGGGCGCGTGGTCGCAGTCGACAAGCGATGCGGGGCCCCGGTAGCCTGCACTCCCCGCACGGGCGAGACCGGTGCCATGCCCAGACAGATCGTCGCCGCACTCCAGATAGGGTCCTCTCCACAAGGCAAAGCCCGGACCCTCGAGCAGGTGCTCGCCTTCGAGCGGCGGATCGCCGCATCGGGTGCGGGCCTCGTCGTCATGCCGGAGGCGCTGCTGGGCGGCTATCCCAAGGGGGAAATCTTCGGCGCCCGACTCGGTTATCGCTTGCCCGAAGGACGCGATGCATTTGCGCGCTACTACGCTGACGCCATCGAACTCGACGGGCCCGAGATCCAGGCGCTGGCGAGCCTCGCCGCCCGCACGGGAGCCACACTCGTGGTGGGCGCGATCGAGCGCGCCGGCTCGTCGTTGTACTGCACGGCCCTGTTCATCGATCCGGCAGCCGGCCTCGTGGCAACCCACCGCAAATTGATGCCCACCGGAACCGAGCGGCTCATCTGGTCGCTCGGCGACGGCTCGACGCTGCCGGTCGTCTCATCGAAGGTGGGCAAGCTCGGCGCGGCCATCTGCTGGGAAAACAACATGCCGCTGTTTCGCGCCGCCATGTATGCGAAGGGCGTTGAAGTATGGTGTGCGCCGACGGTGGACGAGCGCGAAATCTGGCGTAACAGCATGCGGCACATCGCCTACGAGGGCCGCTGCTTCGTAATCAGTGCGTGTCAGGTTCAACCGGCACCCCAAACACTCGGGATCGACGTCCCCGGCTGGGACCCGTCCCGCCCGTTGATCAACGGCGGCAGCATGATCGTGCATCCGCTGGGAGAGGTGCTGGCCGGACCGATAGTCGGTGAGACCGCTCTTCTCACGGCTGAGATCGATACAGGGGACATCGTAGGCGCTCGCTATGACCTGGATGTCGTCGGTCACTACGCGCGTCCGGATATCTTCACGCTGACGGTGGACGAGCGGGCGCGCCGCGGCACAGTCTTCGTTGCGCCCGGCCCGGGTCGAGAGGAAGACACCGAGGCAACTTAGGAATCAGTGTCGCGAGCGCAGCGCAAGACACTGAACAGACGCCGGACCTTCATACTTGCCCGGCTGCTGCGAGCGCGTCACGGCGCTTCACGAGTCCGGGAGGCGCTACGAGACGCCAGGCACGCTCCGTCACATCGATCAGCGCGTCCGAGGAGGCCTTCTCGATCCGCATCAGGATCATCGGGTAGTGGAGGTAGTGATCGGTCAGGAAAAAGATCTCAGGCTGTGCCTGCAACAGAATCTGTCGATCGAGAAAATCACACCGAATCGCGAGCGCGCCCTCCGCCTCGGTTCGCCAACGGGACAGGATCTTGCCCCGAACCTTTACTGATGGTGTGCCGTAGGACGTGGCGGCTTCCGTGCCCGGCAGCGCCAGCACGATTTTCAGATAGCGCTCGTAGCTCCTCGCGATCGAGGCCGGGATGGGGCGGCGCTCCGGTGGTGCGCGCTTCTTTTTCAGGGCCTTCATGGGATTCCTCGGGACTCGGGGCGACGCGGCTTGTGCTCTGGTAGTTAGTCGACGTCGAGAACGACGTTCCCGATGACCCCACCGCGCTCGACGAGGTCGTGCGCTTCGGCAATCGACTCGAGCGGCATGCGCCGCCCGACGGCGTGGCTGAGAGCGCCGCTGCCGAGCAGATGGCTGAGCTCCGTGAGACCCGACTGACGGTCGACCGGCGAAACCTCGTAAATCAGGAACAGCCGCAACGTGATCGAGTTCTGCATCATCCACAGACCGGGCAGCATGGATTCGCTGGCTGACATCCCATAGACCACCACCGTCCCATGCGGTCTCAGAATCGAGGGGTAGAGGTGCGAATTGGCGCTGAGGTCGAGCTCGATGACAGCATCGACACCCTTCCCACCTGTCACAGCCTTCACTGCCGCGCCAACGTCCTGAGCGCGATAGTTGATGATGTGATCGGCCCCAGCGGCGCGCGCGTGGACCGCCTTCGCGGGCCCGCTCACCGTAGTGATCACGTTGGCGCCGCGCAGTTTCGCCAATTGAATCGCATAGTGCGCCACCGAGCCGGCCCCGCCCGCTATCAGGAGCACCTGACCCGCGCCGGCCTCCGCCAGACGCACTGCCTGAATGGCGGTCAGAGCCGGGATTCCGAGGCAGGCGCCCGCTTCGAACGTCACCTTGTCCGGCAAGAGAACCGCTTGCTCGCTCGGCAGCACGACGTATTGCGCAGCCGTCCCGAACGGCCGCTTCCATTGCCCGTTCCAGATCCAGACACGCTCGCCGATACGCTTTTCCAACCCCGGTCCGGTGAGATCGATCTCGCCAGCACCGTCACTGTGCGGGATGATCAGGGGTGCCGAGAGGCTGCGTCCAAAGCCCCCCTTGCGGACCTTCCAGTCCGACGGATTGACACCGGAGGTTCGGACGCGGACACGGACTTCACCGGGACCGGGTACGGGAGTCGGCTGCTCGCCGACGCGCAGTACTTCTATGGCAGGACCTTGCTTTTGATAATAGGCGGCTCGCATGCGGCAGCGATTGAGGGTAACCGGAGGCCATGAGCATATGACCAGAACTTCCGCTTGTCAGGTGCAGCGCACGGCAAAGCCTCGACCGCACCGGAACGCTACTTGCGTGCCGGGGGATCGATTGCTCTCACGATTATTCACATTATCGGCCCTGACCCTCTGTCTCGTGTGCGGCGCGCCACGCTCGCTTGCGGACGAAGAACCTGTGGCAACCGGCCCGGAGGTCAAGGCCTTCAGACTGGGCGCGCTCGAGATTTCAGTGCTGCGAGACGGCGGCCTGGCTATCCCCAACGATGGATCCGTTTTCGGTCTGAACGCCAAGCCGGCAAACGTTGCGCAGGTACTGCGGAACGCCGGCGCCCCTGCCGACAAGATCCGCCTCGACATCGACGTGCTGTTGGTGCGGATGAAGGGTCACCTCGTCCTCATTGACTCGGGCTATGGCCCGGCCGGGCATGGAGTACTGCCGAAAAGCCTTGCCTCTGCCGGCGTATCTCCGGGCGAGATCACCGACATCCTCATCACTCATTCCCACACCGACCACGTCGGCGGTCTCGTCGATGCACAAGGGAACTCCGCATTTCCCCAGGCAACCATCCGGATGTCCGCCAATGAGTGGAGCTTCATGCAGAGCCGAGCGGACACCCGTGCGATCGCCACAGCGGTGAAAGCGCAAGTCAAGACTTTCGAGCCGGGCCGAGCGCTTCTGCCCGGCATCACGCCACGGGCGCTTCGCGGGCACACGCCCGGGCACGTCGGGTACGAGATCAGATCCCAGGACCAAAGGCTCATGGACATCGGCGATATGGCTCACAGTTCGATCGTGTCGCTGGCAAGGCCCGATTGGACGATCGCCTGGGATTCGGACCCGGAGCAGGGTGTGAAGACACGCCGCCAGGAACTACAACACCTCGCCTCCGCCCATGAGCTGATGTTTGCGCCGCACTTCCCTTTCCCGGGCGTGGGCAAGATCGTACCGGCCGGTGAGGGCTTCCGGTTCCAGCCCGACGTGCCGACGGGCAAACAGGAATAGCGCTCGTCTTTTGCGCCCCGGCCAGGGGGCGCCTATCATCGGCTGCCTTCGTGGTGGTCCACCGTACAGCGAGGGGAGCCAGGCCAATGAAAAGAAGCATGCTGATCAGCGTGAGCGCTTGGGTATCCCTCGTCGCCCTCGCCACTGGCGCTGAAATTTCCGCCCAGGAAAAAAACACCGTCAAAGTCCCGAATGGGCTCGCATTCTCCGAGTTCAAAGGATACGAAGGCTGGCCGGTCATCGCCGTCAGTGAGAACGGCGGCCTGATCGCCGTGATCCTCGGGAATCCAGCGATGATCCAAGCCTACAAGTCAGGTGTGCCCGGCAACGGCAAGCCCTTCCCCGACGGCTCCAGGATGGCGAAGATCCATTGGAACCCGAAAAAGCAGGAATCTGAAACCGGTCAGCCGACCGTGCCGGGAGCCTTGCATGACATAGACTTCATGGTGAAGGACAGCAAGCGGTTCACCGACAGCGGCGGGTGGGGATGGGCGGCATTCGAGTACGACGCGGCGTCCGATTCGTTCAAGCCGGCTACTTCGGCTGACAAGCCTCCGCAGGGGAACGACGCCAAGTGCGGTTTTGCCTGCCACACGATAGTGAAGAACCACGACTACGTATTCACCGAGTACGGCAAGAGGTGAGTTCAATGTGTAGCGCCGCGTCGGCGTCGTTGCGAGCGGGAGCGCGATGGCGCGTTCAACGCGCGATCAGCCTTCGTTCTGCAGATACTGGTGGACGAATGCGATGGCCATGCTGCCCTCGCCAACGGCGGAGGCGACACGTTTGATCGGGCTCAGTCGGACGTCGCCGCAGGCGAATATGCCCGGCACGCTCGTTTCAAGGAGATACGGATCGCGGTGATGTGACCAGCGACCGCTCTTCACCACGTCATCGCCCGTTGGAACGTATCCGCGGCCGTCGCGGGCGATCTCCGGCGGGAGCCACTGTGTTTCCGCGTCTGCACCGATGAAGACGAACAGCCCCCCGGAGCTCTCGAGGTGGGTCTGTGCGGTGCGGCGATCGATAATTTCCAGCCCCGTCAACTGCGGGCCGCCCTGGATGCCAGTGACCTCGGAATTGAGCCGATACGCGATGTTGGACTTCCTGCGCAGCTGCTCGACCAGGTAGTGAGACATGCTCTTTTCCAGCGATTCACCCCGTACGATGAGCGTCACCTTGCGGGCGTGATTCGCGAAGAACAGCGCGGCCTGCCCGGCCGAATTGCCCGCGCCGATCAGGTGGATATCGAGCCCGTGTGCAGCGCCGGCGTCGCTGCGCGCGGCACCGTAGTAGATGCCTTTGCCCATCAGCCGGGCGCACCCGTCGATGGCCAGGCGCCGCCAGGTGACGCCACCGGCGAGAACGATCGTTCGGCCCTTTACGGTCTCCTCGCCATCGAGCAGGACTCTGCGCGTTGCTGTATCGATGCCCCGGACGCAACGAGTCACAAGAATCTCCGCCCC
>DASTDD010000241.1:0-29221 GCA_035710545.1 Steroidobacteraceae bacterium | reverse complement strand
CTTGCCCGCCCCGTTCGGGCCGAGCAGCCCGACGACCTCGCCGTTGGCGACCTCGATGGACAGATTCTGAACGACCGACCGCGACTTGTAGCTCTTGGCCAGGCCGTTGGCTCGGAGCGAGGTCATGGCTTCGGGTTGAGCTCGTCTTTCGAGCGCGGATCGATCTTGATGTGTACGCGCTGATCGGTCTCGGGCTTGGATGCCGCCTCCACCTGCTGCTTGCGGATGTCGTATACCAGCAGCGGTGCGCTGGTCTCCGTGCGCCCGTCCGACAGCCACGCATCACCGGACAAACTCACGGTCGCATCGTTCACGTCGTAGACGATCTCCTTGGCGTGTCCGCGCGCCATCTGATCGGACTCGGCGCGCTTCTGCTCGAATTCCGCCGGGTTGCCCTCGATCGTTGCCCGCGTGATCCGGTTGTTGCGGAATTCCACGACCGCCTGATCGGAGTGGAGGCTGCCGCGCTTTTCCCCGCTGATCCGGACGTTGCCCTCGAAGGTCCAGCTGCTGTTGTCGAAATCCAGGCCCGTGGCGTGGGCACGGTCGGCCAGCACCTTCGTGTCTCCCTGCGAGATCGAGATCTGCTTGAAAACCACGGTCTTGGTCTTGTAGTCGACTTCGGAGGAGGCCGCGTCCAGCGTGATCGGCAACTTGCGCTCGTCCTTGGCGATACCCGGTACTTTCTCGCGCACCACCGCCCCCTGAGCTGTCGCGGGCAGCGCCGGCAACCCGAGGATCAGCAGGCCTGCAAGCCAGCTAAGGTGGCGAGAAAATGCCATGTACATCCGTTTCTAGAAGTACCCGCCGCTCGGTGAGCGCCGCAACCATCCCGTGCGACCCGAGCCGGCGTCCGCCCCAATTCAACGTGACGGCCTCATCGGTGCTGATGACGTCGGCGTGGCTATCCACGAACAGTTTGTCTGACGACAGATCGACGTTCTCCGGCGAGCCCGGCAACATTCCGTCAACGTGCACGTCGCCCGTCAGCTCGACCGTTCCGGTCTGCTGCCCCAGCTCCCCGTGGTTGGCACGTGCTGTCCAGGTCTGTCCGCCCTGATCGCGAAAGGACATCTGCACCTGCTCGAAATCGACGTTATTCGCCGAGCGCTCGCGTATCACGTCCGCGTTGACAGTGTACATGGGCAGTCCGTCCGGCCCGGTCTCGATGAGGACTGCCCGGCGTGCCGAGTACCCGAGGTCAGTAGGTGAGGTCGCGACGGGGGTAGGTGCGGCCGCCTCGCGTTGCTGGCCACCGAACCAGATCGAGCCCACGATGATCACGAGGAAAACGGCGGTCGCGAAGACTCGGAAGATCATCTTGCTACCTGTCTGCGGGCGGCAGCTCTCGGGCGCAGGTCCGGGCCGCGGCGCGCATCCAGAAGGTAATCGCACACCTCGCGGACTGCTCCGTGCCCGCCCCGAAGGGTTGTCACGACGTGCGCTGCCTGAAGCGCGGCCCGGTGTGCGTCCGCCACAGCGAACGCCAGACCTACCGTCTCCATCAGTGGAACATCCAATACGTCATCGCCCACACAAGCGCACTCGGCGGCGGTTATGCGCAGGCGCGATCTCAGTTTCTGGAAGGCCGCAACCTTGTCCTTGACTCCCTGCACCACATGCTGGACGCCGAGTTCGCGGCAGCGGAGCAAAACCATGGGCGAGCGGCGACCGGAGATGACTCCAACCCGTACGCCTGCCTCGTCGAGCTCCTGAATGCCTTTGCCATCGCGCACGTGAAAGATCTTGAGGGCCTCCCCCCGCGGACCGAAATACAGCCGACCATCCGTCATCACCCCGTCCACATCCAGGACGAGGAGGCGGATGCCGGCGGCGGTTTTACGGGTCATGCGGCGCGAAGGGGGTTGCAGCGGCGCGTAGGGACTCAGACCACGCCGGCACGGAAAAGATCGTGCACGTTCAGGGCGCCCAGGATGCGGCCGTGAGGGTCGGCCACCGGGAGTGCCGTGATGCGATGCAATTCCATGAGGTGGACGGCTTCCGCGGCGAGAGCCCGTGGTCCGATGGTCTTGCAGTTGGCGGTCATCACCGCGCGCATCGTCGTCTGGTGCACATCGATGCGCTTGTCGAGGGCTCGTCTGAGGTCGCCATCCGTGAACACGCCCAGGATCTGGTCCGTCGCGTCGACCACGACGGTCATGCCCAGACCCTTGCGCGACATCTCGATCAGACCCTTGCCCAGCGGATCATCGGGCGCAACCCGCGGAACGGCCGAGCCGGTCCGCATCATGTCTTCGACGTGCACCAGCAGCTGGCGTCCGAGGGCGCCGCCAGGATGCGAGCGCGCGAAGTCCTGCTGCGTAAAACCCCGCGCCTCCAATACGGCGACCGCGAGCGCATCCCCCAAGGCGAGTGTTGCGGTTGTGCTCGCGGTCGGTGCCAGATTGAGCGGGCACGCCTCTTCAGGGACGCTCACGTCCAGGGCCACCGCTGCACTGCGGCCGAGGGTGGAGTCCAGCTTTCCGACGAGCGCGACGAGCGGCACCGCGAGTCGCTTCAGATGCGGTAGCAGGAGCACGAGCTCAGGTGTTTCCCCTGAGTTGGAGATGGCCAGCAGCACGTCCGTGCGCGTGATCATGCCCAGGTCGCCGTGCCCGGCTTCTGCGGGATGAAGGAAGAACGCTGGTGTCCCCGTGCTCGCGAGGGTCGCGGCGATCTTGCGCGCGATGTGCCCGGACTTGCCCATGCCGGTGACCACGACCCGTCCCTGGCAGGCCAGGCAGATACGGCAGGCGGCGGGAAACGAGGCATCGAGTCGCGGGGCGAGCGCCGCTACGGCCTGGGCTTCTATCTTCAGCGCCCGCGCCGCGGAGGCGAGAAGCTGCTGATCATCGAGCGGTGGCGCGGAGATCGGGGCCGGGGACTGCATGACGGGGGGATTATAGGCGCCGGAACTGCCCAGCCATTAATATCTTGCCCATGACTCCCGAACAGATCGCACAGCTCCTGCGGGCCGCCCTGCCAGGCGCGCAGGTTCAGGTCGAATCCGACGACAACACGCATTTCGCGGCCCGCGTGGTGTCGGCTGAGTTCGCCGGCAAGCGCAGCCTCGCCCGTCATCAGCTCGTCTATCGCGCCCTGGGTGAGCGCATGGGGACCGAGATCCACGCGCTGTCGATCGAAGCGCTGACGCCCGAAGAATCCGCGGGGTGACATGGACAAGCTGCAGATCCAGGGGGGTGTCCCCCTCGAAGGTGAGGTGCGGATCTCGGGGGCCAAGAACGCCACGCTGCCCATCCTGGCGGGCGCTCTCCTGGCCGATGATCCCGTGGTTGTAGCCAACGTCCCCCACCTCAAGGACGTCACCACGACGGTCGAGCTTTTGGGCCGGATGGGTGCGACGGTGACCATCGATGAGAGGATGCGGATCGAGGTCGACGGCACGACCCTCAAGGAGTGTTTCGCCCCTTACGACCTCGTGAAGACCATGCGCGCCTCGATTCTGGTGCTCGGACCTCTGGTCGCTCGGTTCGGTCGCGCGGACGTGTCGCTGCCCGGCGGATGTGCCATCGGCGCGCGTCCGGTGAACATCCACGTGGCCGGCCTCCAGGCCATGGGCGCCGACATCACGATCGAGGGAGGCTACATCCGCGCACGTGCCGAGCGCCTCAAGGGGACACGGCTGGTGCTGGACACGGTCACGGTGACCGGAACCGAGAATCTCATGATGGCCGCCACCCTCGCCGAGGGTGAAACGGTGATCGAGAATGCCGCGCGCGAGCCCGAGGTGGTGGACCTGGCGAACTTTCTCATCGCCATGGGCGCCCGCATCCAGGGCGCCGGAACCGACAAGATAGTGGTGCAGGGGGTCGAGCGGTTGCGTGGAACGACCTACGAGGTACTGCCGGACCGAATAGAGAGCGGCACGTACCTGGTGGCCGGCGCGATCACGCGTGGGCACGTGCGCGTCAAGAACGTGCGTCCCGATCATCTTGACGCAGTACTGGCCAAGCTCGAGGAATCCGGCGCGACGGTCGGGGTGGGTGACAGCTGGATCGAGGTGGATATGCGCGGTCGCCGGCCGCGTGCAATCGATGTCCGCACGGCGCCGTACCCCGCGTTTCCCACGGACATGCAGGCTCAGTTCGCCGCCCTGAACACCGTGGCCTCGGGCGTCGGCACGATCATCGAGACCATCTTCGAGAACCGGTTCATGCACATGCTCGAGATGCGCCGCCTCGGGGCCGAGATCCGGCTGGAGGGCAATACGGCGATCATCCGCGGGGTCGAGCGCCTGACAGCCGCGCCCGTGATGGCCACCGATCTGCGTGCTTCGGCCAGCCTCGTGCTCGCCGGACTCGTCGCCGACGGCCGCACGGACATCGAGCGCATTTATCACATCGACCGTGGGTACGAGGCGATCGAGGAAAAACTGGCGCAGCTCGGGGCACAGATCCGACGCGTCCCGAACTAGTCAATTTGGCGGCAGATGGCCGGACGGCCATCTGCCGCAGGCCAAACTCATTGTCAGATCCAGGCACGCGGGCAAAAGGCGTGGCTTTTGCCCGCGAGAAGTGGGCAGTCAGACGGCAATCTCACGCAGGCCAGACCCATCGGCACCCGCAAGCAGGTGCGCAAAAGGCGTGGCTTTGCCCGCGAGAAGTGGGCAGTCAGACGGCAATCTCACGCAGGCCAGACCGCCCATGCAGGCGAGCGGGCGGACGGGCCCGGAGAAAATCGAGCGTCCTGGCAACCGGCACACGCCCGGGATCGGGTCATGCTCCGTTTTCCTGGGTACTGAAGCCTGGCCGCCGCAGTCAGGCCCGTCAGATGCGTCTTACAGCGTTTTGACATACGCCACGCGTAGAATCGATCCTTCTACCCGGTGGAGTGCATATGCGCATTGCGATGATCGGGCTCGGGCGTATGGGCGCCAACATGGTGCGGCGGCTGATACAGGGCGGCCACGAGTGCGTCGCCTTCGATCAATCGGCGGATGCGGTGAAGGCGGTGGTTGCGCAAGGCGCGCGGGGCGCGAAATCGCTGGCTGAGGTGGTCGAGGCATTGAAGCCCCCGCGCATCGTCTGGGTGATGGTGCCCGCGAGCGTGGTCGACGGAGTCATCAAGCAGCTGCGTGCGCTCCTGAAGTCAGGCGACGTCATCATCGACGGCGGCAACTCGCACTATCACGACGATATCCGGCGGGCCGACGAGCTGCGGCCTGCCGGCCTCCACTATGTGGACGTGGGCACCAGCGGCGGCGTGCTCGGACTGGAAAATGGTTTCAGTCTGATGATCGGTGGCGAGAAAGATGTCGTCGCCTCACTGGAGCCGATCTTCGCCACCCTGTCGCCCGGTGGAAAGCCCCCGGATCCTGCCAGGAGCCGCGCGCCGCAGGCCGTTCCCGCCGAGGGCACCGCGGGCAAAGGCTATCTGCACTGTGGTCCGAACGGGGCGGGGCATTTCGTCAAGATGGTGCACAACGGCATCGAATACGGCCTCATGGCAGCCTATGCCGAAGGCTTGAATCTGCTGAAGCACGCGGATGCAGGCTTGCAGACCCGGGAATCCGATGCGGAGACGGCGCCGCTGGGCGACCCGCGGCTGTTCCAGTACAAGCTGGATGTCGCGGCCATCACGGAGGTCTGGAGGCACGGGAGCATAATCTCCTCGCGACTGCTCGATCTGACCGCGGCGGCGCTCGCCGCCAGTCCGACTCTCGAGCGCTTCGGCGGTGAGGTATCGGACTCGGGCGAAGGTCGTTGGACGGTTCAGGCGGCCATCGACGTCGGCGTCCCGGCCTACGTACTCAGCGCGGCGCTGTTTTCCCGGTTCGAGTCGCGCAATCACGCCGAGTTCGCCAACAAGGTGCTGTCGGCAATGCGATTCGGTTTCGGCGGGCATCTCGAGAAGGTCGCATCCGGGGGCGCCTCGGCGTCCGAGACCGGGAATTTGCCGGGGCATCAGTGAGCGGCCGCCGCGATTCGGACACGCTGGTCCTCTTCGGCGCAACCGGAGACCTCTGCTTCAAGAAGATCTTTCCCGCCCTGTACCACCTGGTACGTCGGGGACATCTTGCAGTGCCGGTGATCGGCGTGGCGCGAGCAGGCTGGAAACTGGAGCAGCTTACGGCGCGGGTGCGTGAGAGCGTGACGACCGCCGTGACGCCGGTGGATGAGGCGATCCTCGGCAAGCTGACGGGACTGCTGCGCTATGTCGATGGCGATTACCGTCAGGCGGAAACCTTCTCCGCGTTGCGCAAGGCGCTCGGCGAGGCGCAACGGCCCCTGCACTATCTTGCGATTCCCCCAAGTGTCTTCCCCGAGGTCATCTCCCACCTGGGCAAGACCGGAAGTGTGGCCGATGCGCGCGTCGTGGTCGAAAAGCCGTTCGGACGCGACCTGGCCTCGGCACGCAAGCTCAATGCGACACTCCTGGAGACCTTCCCCGAATCCAACATCTTTCGCATCGATCACTACCTTGGTAAGGAGCCGGTGCAGAACCTGCTGTACTTCCGGTTTGCGAACTCCTTCCTGGAACCCGTCTGGAATCGCAACTTCGTCGCGAGCGTGCAGATCACGATGGCGGAGAAGTTTGGGGTCGCCGGGCGCGGCAAGTTCTACGAGGAGGTCGGCGCCATCCGCGACGTCGTCCAGAATCATCTGCTGGAAGTGGTCACGCTGCTCACCATGGAGCCGCCCCTGAACTCGGGCGGGGAGGCGTTGCGCGATGAAAAGGTCAAGGTGTTGAAGGCCATCCGTCCGCTCTCGGCAGACAAGCTCGTACGTGGCCAGTTCAGTGGCTACCGCCAGGAGCCGGGCGTGGCGAAGGACTCGCGCGTGGAGACTTACGCAGCGCTCGAGCTCGGTATCGACTCCTGGCGTTGGGGCGGGGTGCCTTTCTATCTGCGCGCCGGCAAATGTCTGCCGGTGACCGCGACGGAGGTCGTCGTCGATCTGCGGCCCCCGCCTGCACGCGTCTTCGGGGACATGGGACCGGAGCAGCCCAACTATCTGCGATTTCGTCTCGGGCCCGAGACAGCCATCGCCCTCGGGGCGCACGCCAAGCGGCCCGGACCGACGATGCAGGGACGTGACGTCGAGCTCTACGTGGATCAGCAGCAGAAGGATGAGGCGGAGGCGTACGAACGGCTCATCGGCGCCGCACTCATCGGCGATACCACGCTATTCGCGCGGCAGGACGAAGTGGAGGCTGCCTGGGCGATCGTCGATCCCGTGTTGCGGACAAACTCCGAGCCACACGAATATATGCAAGGTTCGTGGGGCCCGAAGGCGGCGGACGATCTCATTGCCGGACAGTGCAGCTGGCACAACCCCGGCACCGATGCGCATACCTGGTCGCGGGCCTGTGGGCCGCTCAAGCTCAGCGCATTCGCGCCTTAGTTGACTGGCTGAAATTGCCTGCGGCAATTTCAGCCGGCCAGGCCGAGCGATGGTTGCTGGCACGCGGGCAAAAAGCGTCGTTTTTGCCCGCGAGAAGCAGGCCGGTTGTGCGAGAGGGAGATGTTCAGTGGCGTGGCTCTTGCCGCTCATTCCCCCACGGTCGGCGCTGGGCAGCGTTTAATCGCTGATCCACATTTGCACATTGGGGCAGCCCGCCACGGCACGCCGCGCGATCAGGTTGGAGTCGCGCTTGAGGAAGGCCTCCACGATGGCGTGTTTGTCCGGGCCGGTCACCAGGAACAGCAGCTCCCCGACCCCGGAGAGCAGATCGGGGGTCACGCTGACTCCCTGCAAACCGTCCGGCCGCTGCACGGCGAGGGCCAGCCGACCGCGAGCCTGCTCGAGGTCGGCGGCGCTGAACAGCGAGGCGGTGTGGCCGTCCGCACCCAGCCCCAGCAACCCCAGCCCGATGCGTGCACCGGATCTCAACAGCGCCGCGAGCTGCTGCTCGTAGTCGGCGGCCGCCTTCTCGAGAGGCAGCTCGGTCCTGACTCGTAGAACCGCCCCCTCGGGGAGGCTCAGGGCATCGACCAGGGGACTCGACTGGTAGTAGTTGCTCGCTTCCGCGCTCGAGGGAACATAGCGATCGTCCGAGTAAAGCAGGCGCAGGCCGGGTGCCGGGCGCGGGCGCTTTTTCCCAAGCTCGCGATACACCGGCAGCGGCGTGCGGCCCCCCGAGAGCATGACGGCCGCCCGGCCGGCCTCGGGAGTACTGATGGCCTGCTCCAACCGCTCAGTCAATGCCTGCTCGAACGCGGCGAGGGTCGGAAAGCGGCGAGGTTGGATCGTAGTCATGGCTGCTCCGGTGGTGGAAGCGAAGACCCTTCGGGTCCAGTGGCTGGCGAGCTCACGAGCTGCGCGGCCGCTCGATGACTTGCGCCTTGACGTCGAACTGCCGGCCCCCTCGCAGGCCGTGGATCGCAAGAGACGAGCCCGGCTTGTGCGTTGCGATGCGGCCCATCACATCCTGTGAGCCGCGCACCGGCGCTCCATCGATGGTCAGAAGCAGGTCACCGGGGCGTAACCCGGCCTGTTGCGCAGGGCTGCCGACGTACAGGTTGGCGATGAGCACGCCCCCTTGCGCCAGGCCGAGCTGCGCAGCCTGCTCGTCCGAGACATCCTCGGGGACGATGCCGATCCAGCCCCGAATGACGCGTCCATTGGCAATGATGTCGCCGACGACGCCGCGCACCATGTTGACCGGGATGGCGAATCCGATGCCCTCGACACCAAGGTTCTTGGCCACGATCGCCGTGTTGATCCCGACCAGCGCCCCGCTCGAGTCCACCAGGGCCCCGCCTGAATTGCCGACGTTGATCGGGGCATCCGTCTGAATGAAGTCCTCCAGCGCCGCGATGCCCAGTTGCTGACGGCTGGTTGCGCTCACGATGCCGTGCGTCACGGTTTGGGAGAGGCCGATCGGGTTGCCGATCGCCAGCACGACGTCGCCGACCTTGAGTTGGTCCGAACGGCCGAGTACGGCTGTGGGCAGCGGGGACAGATCGATCTTCAGCACCGCGAGATCCGTATCCGGATCACGCCCGACGATGTGGGCGTCCGCGACGCGGCCGTCCGCGAGCTGCACCCGGATCGCGTCGGCGTCCGCAATCACGTGGTGATTGGTCACAATATGGCCCGCCTCGTCGATGATCACACCCGAGCCCAGGCTCCGCTCGACGCGCTGCCGGTACCGAGGCAGAAAGCCCCCGAAGAGCTCGCCAAGGGTCGAGGGCGCGACGCGCTCGGTCACCAGGCGGGCCGTATACACATTCACGACGGATGGGGCGGCGCGCTGCACGGCTGCCGAGTACGTAACCCGGGCCGGTGCCGGCAGCGACACGGGCCGTCCTGTGATGTCGGGCATCGGTGCCTTCGCGCCGCTGCGGCGGATCAGCTCCGGGCGGACGGCCACGATGAGAAAGGCCAGGGCGAGGCCGCCCACGACAGATCCGGCGACGAACGTCAGTCCGCGGCCGAGGCGCTCGAGCATCATCGACTCCGGGAGATGCACTCGGGACGGCACCTTGCGGCGGCCGCCTGCACAGAAGGTCGAGTTCGTTTGTGTATAATGCGCCGCCCCCCGCAAGCCGGAAACTGCCTGCCGTGCATGCCTCCATTGCGCGCGGTGGGCGATGCGCGGGTGAGAGGAGTACCGTTCGATGACGGAAAACGTTGTCGTTACCGACGACGGGGTCGATCTGAGTCGACGCAAGTTTCTGACCACGGCCACCATTGCCACGGGAGCGGTCGGTGCGGCGGTCGCGGCCGTGCCCTTTATCGCATCCTGGCAGCCCTCGGAGCGGGCCAAGGCCCTCGGGGCCCCGACCGTGCTCGATGTCTCCAAGCTCGACGCGGGACAGATGACCATCACTACGTGGCGGCGCTCCCCGATCTACGTCGTGCGCCGCACGCCCGAGATGCTCGCCAGCCTCAAGGGCCACGACCAGCTGTTGAAGGATCCGACCTCGAAGGACTCCGATCAGCCGCCGTACACCAAGAACCTCTACCGCGCGCGCAAGCCGGAGATCCTGGTGCTCATTGGCACGTGCACGCACCTTGGGTGCCTCCCCAAGCAGCACTTCGCCCCTCACGACCCGGAGATCGGCGCCTACTGGCCGGGCGGGTGGTTTTGCCCTTGCCATGGATCGCGCTTCGATCTCTCCGGGCGCGTCTTCACGGGCTCGCCCGCGTCCGTGAACCTGAAAATTCCGCCGTACGAGTTCACTAACCCGAGCACGCTGGTCGTCGGGCTCGACGAGACGCACAAAGGAGCCGCGTGATGGCCTCGCTGCACGAGCACGACGGACACTCACCCGGCGGGATGCCCCCGGGCAGCAACCCGCCGCCGAAGAAGGGTTTCTGGGCCTGGCTCAACAAGCGCCTGCCGGTCGATGAGTTCATCTCCAGTCAGCTCACGGGCTACTACGCCCCGAAGAACTTCAATATCTGGTACTTCTTCGGCTCGCTCGCCCTGGTGGTGCTGGTATTGCAGCTCGTTACCGGCATATTCCTCACCATGTTCTACAAGGTCGGGGAGACGACCTCGTTCGATTCGGTCGAGTACATCATGCGGGAGGTGGACTGGGGCTGGCTCATCCGCTACCTGCACTCAACCGGCGCATCGGCCTTCTTCATCGTCGTGTATCTGCACATGTTCCGCGCGCTCCTCTATGGCTCGTACAAGGCGCCGCGCGAGCTGCTGTGGATACTCGGGATGCTGGTCTACCTCGCGCTGATGGCCGAGGCCTTCATGGGCTACGTGCTGCCGTGGGGCAACATGTCGTTCTGGGGCGCACAGGTGATCGTGAATCTCTTCGGCACGATTCCCGGCATCGGTCCCGGCCTCGTGGAATGGATCCGTGGTGATTACGGCATTGCGGATGCGACGCTGAACCGCTTCTTCTCGCTGCATGTGGTGGCGATTCCGCTGGCCCTGCTGCTGCTGGTCATGCTTCACCTCGTCGCGCTGCGTCAGACGGGCTCGAACAACCCCGATGGCATCGAGATCAAGGAGAAGGTTGGCGCAGACGGCAAGCCGCTCGACGGGATTCCGTTCCACCCCTATTACACCGTGAAGGACATAGTCGGCGTCGGCATGTTCCTGGTCATCTTCGCGATCATCGTATTCTTTACGCCGACCCTCGGGGGCCTGTTCCTCGAAGGCCCGAACTTCGGGCCGGCCAATCCCATGTCCACACCCGAGCACATTGCCCCCGTGTGGTACTTCACCCCCTACTACGCGATTCTGCGTGCGGTTCCCAATCAGAGAATGGGCGCCCTGCTGATGGCGCTGGCGGTCCTGTCCTTCCTGTTCCTGCCCTGGCTGGATCGATCGCCCGTGAAGTCGATGCGCTACCGCGGGTGGATGTCGCGCGCGGCGTTGGCGATCTTCGCCATCTCCTTTGTCGCGCTCGGATACCTTGGCTTGCAGCCCGCGGAGGGCTCCTACGTCCTGCTGGCCCGAATTTTCGCCCTGCTCTATTTCCTGTTTTTCCTCGCCATGCCGTTTTACTCGAAGTTCGACCGCACGAAGCCAGTACCCGACAGGGTGATCTACCATGCACACTAGTCCATGGGAAAAAGTCGCCCGCGGTGCGGCTGGTCTCCTGCTGCTGAGCGCACTGATGATCGTGTCGGGAAGCGCCCTGGCCGAGGAGTCCGCTGGATCGGAGTCCGGCGGCTCAACTGATTCGGACTGGAGCCATTGGCACGCGGGGAACGACGTCAAGAACATCGCATCGCTGCAACGTGGCGCGCGCAATTTCCTGAACTATTGCGCTGGCTGCCACTCGCTCAAGTACGAGCGCTACTCGCGGATGGCGCAGGATCTGGAGATCCCGCCGGATCTGGAACAGAAGTACTTCCTGCCACCCGGAACCAAGGACACCAGCTACATCAGCAGCGCCATGCCTGCGGGGGATGCGGAAACCTGGTTCGGCAAGGCGCCACCCGACCTGTCGCTCATGGCGCGAGAGCGCGGGCCGGACTACTTGTACCAGTTCCTGAAGACCTTCTACGTGGACCCGAAGCGGCAGACCGGCGCGAACAATATGCGCCTGCCGTCCACGGCCATGCCGGATGTGATCTCCGCACTGGAGGGCCTGAAGAAGCCGGTGTACAAGACGGTCGGCACCGAGCAGGTTTTCGATCATTTCGAGCAGCTTGCACCGGGCGAGATGAGCGCGGAGGAGTTCGACGGCTTCGTGCGGGACACCGTGAACTTCCTCGACTACGTAGGCGAGCCCGCGCAGGTGCAGAGACGGGCGATGGGCGTGTGGGTCGTTCTGTTCCTGCTGGTCTTCACCTGGCTGGCGTGGCTCTTGAAGAGAGAATACTGGAAAGACGTTCACTGATCGGCGACGCGAACAGGGCCGCGGGGATGAGCCCCAAGCATCGCATCCCGGGAGCGGAATCTTGTCGAGCAGACGATCCATCATGACGCTGTTCTCCGCGCCCAACGACCCCTGGAGTCACCGGACGCGGATCGTGCTGGCCGAGAAGGGCATCAGCATCGACATAGTCAGCGTCGAGCCCGGGAAGCTCCCCGAGGACCTTCTCGACCTGAATCCGTACCACAGCGTCCCCACCCTCGTGGATCGCGATCTGGTGCTGTACGACTCGCGCGTCATCATCGAATACCTCGATGAGCGGTTCCCGCATCCACCGCTGATGCCGGTCGACCCGGTGACGCGGGCACAGTTCCGCCTCGCGCTCTACCGCATCGAACGGGACTGGTACGCACTCGTGCAGCAGATCGAGCAGGAGCCGGACAAGAAGCAGACGGTGAAGTTGAAGAAGATCCTCCGTGACACCGTCCTGCAGAGCGCGGAGCTCTTCAAGGTCAAGCCTTACTTCCTCTCCGACGAGTTCTCGCTCGTCGATGCGACGATCGCGCCAGTGCTCTGGCGTCTGCCCTACTACGAGATCGATCTGCCTCCGCAGGCACAGCCGATCATCAAGTACGCCGGCCTCATCTTTTCGCGGCCGGCCTTCCGCGAGAGCCTGTCGGATACCGAGCAGGAAATGCGCCTCATCTGATTCTTCCCGCCAGCCATGCCCGTTCCACCGCCTCCTGCCAAGCGACCTTACTTCCTTCGTGCGATGCACCAGTGGATGTCCGACAGCGGACACACTCCCCACGTGATCATCGACGCGGAGCGTGCCGGACCGGATATTCCGAAAGCCTACGTCAAGGAGGGCAAGATCGTGCTCAACCTCAGTTCCAGTGCGACCCAACGGTTGCACCTGGGGAACGAGGATATCGAGTTCGACGCGCGCTTCGCGGGTGTCGTACACCATGTCCGTTTTCCCGTGAGTGCGGTCGTGGGAATCTATGCGCGCGAGACGGGCGAGGGCATGGTGTTTTCCGAGCAGGACCTCGGTCCCGAGCCGCCAAAGGCACCGGGCTCCGCGGAAGAGGGCAGCGGGAACAGGCGTCCACAATTGAAGGTTGTGAAGTAAAGTCACTTCCGTCCCCGGCGGGGGCGCCGGCTGGGAAGTGTGAATGCGCTCACCAATCTTCCCGACTTGAAAGTTCTTTACATGCGATTTCGGTAAATACGTACTGTCTGCCCCACGGGACGGTCGCCGTAATGTTGCTTGGATGGTTCCGCGCGCGTAAGGCCACTGAGCTGGGCGTGGCTTTCGCGGATCAGTATCCCTTGCCCTCGGGCGTCGCACCCCTGCGCGCCAAACAGCTGACGGCGCACGAGCGTGCCGTTCGCGAGCACCTTGAACGGGCGGCTCAGGAAATGAGCGCTCTGGGGTTGAACTTCTACAAGCGCGCACGGGTCGCGAACTCGTTCAAGTGGCGGCTGCTCGAGCGAGGAGCCGATCCGGGAACGGCGGACGGGGCGACGCAGGCACTGATACTGAGCCTGAGTCTGCACCGGCACAGCAGCGGGGAACCTCACGAATCGGTGCCCGAGATCGCGACACCTGACAGGCGTGTCGATGTCCGCACCCTGTTGGCGCGTGGCGATGCAGCGTTGAGGCAGGGTGCGTACCACGAAGCGGCCGGTCACTACGAGCAACTTCTCGTCCTGAAGCCCCGCCGCGTTGATGTGCTCAACAAGCTCGGAAGCGCGCTGTACGGACTCGGTCGCCTCGCGGAAGCCCAGAAGTATCTCAGAGCCGCCATCGGCCAGAACCCGAATGATCCGGATGCGCATGGCAACCTGGGCGCGATTCACCTGGCTAGGGGGTATCTCGAAGAAGCGGAGAGCTCCTTGCGCCGCGCTCTGAAGTTGCGGCCGGGCGATGTCGATGTGCGCAGCAATCTCGGACTGACCCTCGTTGCACTCGGTCGCCTGGAGAGCGCGCAAGCACAGTTCCAGAGGGTCTTGCGGGTGGCCCCTCGCCACGCCAACGCCCGGTACGGAATGGGAATCGCGAAACGTGCTCAGGGACGCTTCGAGGAGGCGGGCGCCTGCTTCAAGCGTGCACTGGAGATCGAGCCGACGATGGCGCGCGCCTGGGCCGCACTGGCCAGCATCCGCAGAATGGATAGCGGTGATGGCGACTGGCTCGACAAGGCGCAGCAGCTGGCCGATGGCACGCGCGTACCCCTGGATGAGGCCATGCTGCGCTTCGCCCTCGGCAAGTATTTCGACGACACCGGGCGTTTCGAGGATGCTTTCAGAAGCTACCAGCGCGGCAATGATCTGCTGAAGCCGATCACGGCGCCATACGAGCGTGAAGAGCGTACACGGGTTGTTGATGAGCTCATTCGCACGTACACCCCCGAGACCATCGCTCGGGTCGGCGCTGGCGGATCCTCCTCGAGGCGTCCGGTCTTCGTAGTCGGGATGATGCGCTCAGGAACCTCGCTCACGGAGCAGATACTGGCTTCGCACCCCGAAGTGGCCGGTGCGGGGGAGCTCGGGTTTTGGAATGGCGTGATGCGTCATCCGGCTAGTTCGCAAGGCGGGCTGCTGGATGAGAGCGAGAGACAGCGCCTCGCGTCCGAATACCTGAGAATTCTCGAAGCGCATTCGCCGCAAGCGGCTCGCATCATCGACAAGGCGCCGGTCAACTCCGACTGCCTGGGACTCATCTTCTCGGTGTTCCCCAACGCGCGCATCATTTACATGAGCCGTGATCCGATCGACACGTGTTTGTCGTGTTATTTTCAACGCTTCGGGACAGCAGTGAATTTCGCCCTGGATCTGGGCGACCTGGCGCATTACTACCGCGAGCATCAGCGCCTGATTGCTCACTGGCGTGCGGTACTGCCAGCCGGTTCGCTGCTGGAGGTTCCGTACGAGGGCCTCGTGGCGAACCAGGAACAATGGACGCGGCGGATGCTGGACTTCGTGGGGCTCGAGTGGAGTTCGCGGTGCCTGGAATTCCATAACACTGAGCGCACCGTACTCACCACCAGCTTCTGGCAGGTCCGCCAGAAGATTTACAACGACTCCGTGAGGCGGTGGCGTCACTACCGCAAATTCATCGGGCCTCTGCTGGACCTGCAGGCTGACTGAGCGCACGTCGGTTCAGGGGACGCTGAACGCGTTTTGAATCCACTCGATGCGCGGCTGCGAGCCGCATGCCTCGTGCACGACGAGCACGTCGAAACGGGCACGCAGCTCGGCGAGATCCCGACGCTGCTGCAGCAGCTGGAGTGAGGCACGCACAATACGACGCTGTTTGCGCGTCCCAACACTGGCAGCCGCCCCGCCGTGCGTAAGCTTCGAGCGCGTGCGCACCTCGGCGATCACAAGAACGTCACCGGTGCGGGCGATGATGTCCAGCTCGCCCGTGCGGCGCCGGTAATTTCGCAGGACGATGGTGAAGCCCTGCGCCCGCAGGAAGCGCGCGGCCACCTCTTCCGCAGTGTCGCCGAGCACCCGCCTGTTGAGTCCGATCCGCGTGAATGCCATGCGACACCTCCCTGTGCCGCGGCTTTGCCGGCGCGCTAGGGTGTCGCGGGAGCCGCCTGCGCCGCGGCGGGCGAGCCGGGCGTGGGTGCCGGTAACAGCCGGAGCTCTCCGTTGTGGATCTGTGCCCATCCCAGGTCTCGATGAACCCGCCGGTCGGCATCCAGGGTCAGATGGCCGGTGAGGCCGTCGAGCTGCAGGTTGGTGACGCCGGCATTGCCGCGCAGCGCGGTGGCCAGCCGGTACGCGTCAAAGCCAAAGGCAAAGAGGCGGCCGAGCCGAGGACCGCCGCCGTTGGGCCATGCATCATGCACGACGCTGCGAACGGCGTCCGGGAGCTCTCCGCCCAGTATCCAGGGCATGTCGGGGAACATCAGTCCCTCGAGCTCCTGGTTGTTGCGCGGGTCCGCCTCGAACGCATCGGACGTCGCGTAGGTGGGGACGTCGCCGGCGAAATGGAATCGAAGCTGGGGGCGCAGCAGGCGCTCGATGTTGGCCGGCGCAGGCGCGAAGATGAAGTCCAGGTCACCCCGGCGCCGCGGCTCGTACTCGAGCTTGGTTCCCAGAATGGACTCGAGCCGTCGATGCCGCGCGTCGCTGTCGTTGATGCGCAGTACGCGCGTGATCGCATCCGAGTAATCCGCCAGCGAGGTCTCGATGGACGCCGAAGCAAACAGGTTGCCGCCGCCGGCCTGCAGCTCCTGGCTGAATGCGTTCAGCACGCGCGAGCCCCAGTCGCCCGCCGGCACGATGGCAACACCGTTGCGGCGCCCGTCCGCGAGTATGCGGCGGGCGGCGAGGCGCGCCTCCTCCTCCGGTGAGAGCGCAAACTGGTAGAAGGCCGGTGGCGCCGGGCGGTCGGCCGGCAGGAAGTTGAGAGCCAGGATCGGCGGGTGGCGCAAGGCGAGCCCGGCTGCCGCGACCACCTCCTCGCGGGTCAGGGGGCCAACGATGAATTGCGCGCCTTCCTGCGTGGCGCGAGCCACGGCTTCCGCGATTCCCGTGTCGCCCGTGTCGTAGACGTGGATCGGTGCCCGCTGCGCGACCGGTGTCTGGTAATAGGCCGTCAGGAAACCGTCCCGAACTATGCTTGCCGCCGTCCCTTGGCGTCCAGCGAGAGGCAGGAGGAGGGCGATGTGCGCTTCACCCAGCGCGGGTTGCTCGGTCGCGTGCCCGATCAGCTCGCTGCGTACCAGATCGCTGGCCGGATGGTCAGGGTAGCGGGCTCGCCATTCGTCGATCCCTGCCACCGCACCATTCGGGTTGCGCGCGGCCGCCGCCGCGATCGGCCCCAACTCCAGCCATCCCCGAACCGTCGCATCCGGCGCGCTGCGGGGATCAATGCGTGTGCCGTGCTCGCTGGCATCGCGCAGCAAGTCGAGCAAGCCGAGCCGGCTCTGACGCAAGTCCTGCACCGTCGGCAGCCAGCGCTCCAGGGCGATCTCGGCGATCACAGCGTCGGCCGGCCGGCCGGCTGCGAAGGCTGCCTGCTCCTTCAATCTCAGGTAGCGCTGCGCTTCAGGTGCCGTCTTGGGCTCCGGAAGCGTGCCGATCCGCTGCCACGCCTGCGCTCCCTGGCCGCGCGCCAGCGCGATCTCCACTTCCAACATGGGCCGCTCCGCGCTCTGTTGGGGCGTCAGAGGCGGCTCGGTCGAGGCCAGGACCCGCGCGGCGTCTTCGGAACGATGGGCGGCGAGGTATGCGCGGGCGGCGCGAAAGAGATATTCCGTCCGGTCCGCGCCGCTGTTCTGTCCGGCGAGCGCCTCGTACATTCGCGCGGCGCCGGCCTGATCGCCCTGGTGAGCAAGCGCCTCCGCGGTGTCGATGGAAGGCGGCGCCTCGGCCCGCGGACCGAGGCTCGGACAGCCGGTCAGCGCGAGCACGGCGACGGCAAACATTCCGAGGCCGAGTGCTTGTCTCAATCGCACGAGCAGCATCGTCTGGACGGGCCTTTCGTTGGTGGGCCGGAAGGGCCGCGACCGGTGATCATAGGGACATGGCGCGATGGCCGCTGGCGATTATAGTAAACGATCCTGCGGCGGATCGGGCCGGCCGCTGCCTTGAGGGGACTGTGGTGAGCAAAGCACGAGGGCGCCTCCAGGTCGTCGCGACGCCGATCGGCAACCTGGGCGATCTGAGCCCGCGCGCGCGCCAGGCGCTCGAGGAAGCCGACCTCATCGCCGCGGAGGACACACGGCACACGCTGGGAATGTTGCAGGCGATCGGGCTCGCGCGGCCGCTCGTCTCGCTGCATTCCCATAACGAGCCGCAGCGGGTGCCGGAAGTCCTGGACCGGCTCGCCGCCGGCGACGTGGTGGCGCTCGTGAGTGATGCGGGCACGCCGCTGTTATCGGATCCGGGTTACGAGCTGGTGAGCGCCGCCGCCGGCGCGGGCTTCGAAGTGCGCGTCATCCCGGGGCCGTCCGCGATCACGGCGGCGCTCGCGATTGCGGGCTTGCCGACCAGCCGGTTCTGCTTCGAAGGATTCTTGCCCGCCCGCTCGCGCGAGCGCCGCGCGCGTCTGGCGGAGCTGGCGCGGGAAGCGCGCACCCTGGTGTTCTTCGAAGCGCCGCACCGTGTTGTGGAGGCGCTCACGGACATGGTGTTGGAATTCGGCGGCGATCGGCCTGCGGTCGTGGCCCGCGAAATGACCAAAGCCCACGAGACGCTCTACCGCTCCTCACTCGCGGATCTGATCCAACAGGCGGCGAGCGATACCAACTTCCAACGCGGCGAGATAACGCTGGTGGTGCAGGGAGCGCCGGACGCGGTCAGCAGCGTGGATACCCAACTTCTGCGCCGTGCTGTTGAGTTGCTTTCCAGGGAGCTGCCTCCCGGCCGTGCGGCGGCGATCGCCGCACAGCTGACGGGCGCCACCCGTAGTGAGGCGTACGCTCTGGTCACGCGCGAACCGCGGGACGAGCCGCCCGACGGCTGAGCCGGCTGGGGGCGGTTACCGGGGTCCCTCGCGACCGTGATCAACTGCGCATCCGGCAAGCGAGATTTCCGCGGGTGGTGGCCCTTGCTCCAGTGCATTTGACTTCTGTGCGGGGGTCTTTATGGTGGCGCCGGGGAGCCGGCCGGACAGTCGCTGTTGCCGATGAGCCTTCGCAGGCGAGTCGGGGATGGAGGAAAGTCCGGGCTCCGGCGGATCAGGTGCCAGGTAACGCCTGGGGGGCGCGAGCCCACGGAAAGTGCAACAGAGAACAGACCGCCCAAGCTCCGTCGGCGCGCGCAAGCGGGCCGTCCGGGGCCGGCAAGGGTGAAACGGTGCGGTAAGAGCGCACCGCGGCCCTGGTAACAGGGCTGGCATGGCAAACCCCACCTGGAGCAAGGCCAAATAGGGAAGCCGCAGGGCCCCCCGCACGTCGGGAGGCTGCTGCAGCGCCGATCCGCGCGCGCTTCCGGGTAGGCCGCTAGAGGTCCGTGGCGACACGGATCCCAGAGGAATGACTGTCCTCGACAGAACCCGGCTTACAGGCCGGCTCCTTTCGCTTATTGGCCGAGATCGCAGTGCACCAAAAAGGCCGGGGCGGCGGCGCAAAACGAGCTCGGGCGGGGGTGCAAAACGACTCGGCCTTATCCCCGGCACCCGCCTACAGCCGAGGCCTGGCTAATCCACTGTATAAGGTTCGCAGGACAAGCCGCTGATTGCTAAGACGAATGGGCTGAATGCACTGTGTGCCAGCTTGACGGGGATCGTATAAGTCTTTGTGACTGCGATGAATTTCACACTATTTCAATTGACATAGTGTCCCCCCGATTCCTATAGTGGCGGCCGGTGGGAGAAAGTGGGGGGGAATGGGCGAGTCCCTCGCCTTCCGGTCATGTTTCGCGGTGCAACAAAGGTCACCCTGGACGACAAGGGCCGCATGGTCATGCCTACCCGGTATCGGGAGCAGATCGGCGAGTCCGGCCAGGGACGCCTGGTGGTCACGGTGGACCGCGACCAGTGCCTTCTCATCTATCCCTTGCCCGAGTGGGAACGAATCGAACGCAAGCTGATGAGCCTGCCCAGCCTGCATGCCCAGGCGCGGCGTCTCCAGCGGCTGATGGTCGGCCATGCGACCGATATCGAGCTCGACGGGCACGGCAGGGTGCTTCTGCCGCCTGAGCTGCGCGAGTTCGCGAAGCTCGAGCGGCACGGGATGTTGATCGGTCAGGGCAACCGCTTCGAGCTGTGGGACGAGCAGCGCTGGGGCGAGCGGCGCGACCAGTGGCTCAAGAGCGAGGAAGCGGCGACTGACCTGCCCTCCGAGCTCGACTCGCTGTCGCTGTGAGGGACTGCCGCAGGCGTGGGGCATGGGGTGGACCGCTCGCTGGCTGAGCGCGCTGCAGGTGCGGCTTGAGGGCGGGGGTGCACGGGGTTCTTGGGGCGCAGTGCACGCGGCGTGTGCTGGGCAGACAGAGGGTTGTGCGTCCTGGCGGGCGCGCATCGGGCGATAGCGCGGCAACTCTTCGGGGGGCGGTCCATCACCGCTTCGATGGTGGATGAGCACTCACCCGTGCTTGTCGATGAGGCGCTCGCGGCTTTGGCCCTCGAAGCGGGCGGTTACTATGTCGATGCGACGTTTGGGCGCGGCGGTCATACAACACGAATCCTCCAGACGCTGGGCAGCCAAGGTCGCGTGCTCGCGATCGACCGGGATCCGCAAGCCATCGCGGCCGGGTCCCGGAGTTTTGCCGACGAAGTGCGGCTTACGCTCGTGCATGCGTCGTTTGCCGATCTCGCCGCGCTCGTGCCCGCTCACTCGCGCGGTCAACCTTGCCGCGGCGTGCTCTTCGACCTCGGTGTTTCATCGCCCCAGCTCCAAGATCCCGAGCGCGGCTTCAGCTTCCGCGCCGATGGTCCGCTCGACATGCGCATGGACCCGACACGTGGCGAGCCCGTCTCAACGTGGCTCGCTCGGGCGGGCGTCGACGAGATTCGCGAAGTGATCGCGACTCTGGGAGAAGAACGCTTCGCAGGACGGGTGGCCCGGGCAATCGTTGCGCAGCGAGGTGAGCGTCCACTCGCACGGACCAGCCAGCTCGCCGCCCTCGTTGCGAAGGCGGTCCGTACCCGCGAACCGGGCAAGCATCCGGCCACCCGAACCTTCCAGGCCCTGAGGATGCACATCAACGACGAGCTCGGCCAGCTCGAGACGGGGCTCGCCGCTGCACTGCAATTCCTCGCCCCCGGCGGGCGCCTCGCGGTGATCAGCTTCCACTCGCTCGAGGACCGGCTGGTCAAGCGCTTCATGAAGCGCGAGTCACAGCCCGATCCTGAGCTCGCCGCGTTGCCGGTGCTGCCCGCGGCTGCCGCGCCGCGCTTGCGTCTCATCGGTCGCAAGGCGCGTCCGGCCGAGTCGGAGGTGAAGCGCAATCCCCGCGCGCGCAGCGCCCTGCTGCGTGTGGCAGAGAAGCTCGCATGAGCTCGCTGTCCCAACGTGTGCTGCTCGTCACGCTGCCTGTCCTGTGGCTGGCGGCTCTCGGCTCGGCGGCGGCCGCCGTGTATTGCAAACACCGCGCGCGCGAGCTCTTCATCGAGCTCGAAAGGCTGAACGCGCGGCGCGACAACCTGGAGATCGAATGGGGCCAGCTGCAGCTCGAGCAGAGCGCATGGTCCACTCACGCCTTCGTGGAGCGCGTGGCCGGCACGAAACTGCACATGGCCATGCCGCCTCCAAAAGACATCGAGATCGTCGCGCCATGAAGGCCCGTAACCTACGCGATGCCGCGCCGCTCTCCTTTCGGTGGAGGGCATACCTGCTGATGGGCCTGCTCGCCTGCTGCGCCCTGGGGCTCTTGTGGCGCGCGGTGAACCTGCAGCTCGTTGACCATACCTTTCTCGCCCGCGAGGGTGATGCGCGTTTCTCGCGCGTCGCCGAGATCGCCGCTCACCGGGGCACGATCACGGACCGCTACGGGGAGCCTCTCGCCGTCAGCACGCCCGTCGATTCGATCTGGGTGAATCCCAAGGAGCTCGCCCTCGCAACCGATCAGATCCCGCGGCTGGCCGCCGCGTTGAAGCAGGATCGCCAGGAGCTCACCCGGCGCATCACCAGCAACCTCGACCGCGAGTTCCTCTATCTCGCACGCGGCCGCCAGCCGAGCGAGGCCGAGCAGATCAAGGCGCTCGGCATCCCCGGCGTGTACCTCTCCCGGGAGTATCGCCGCTACTACCCGGCGGGCGAGGTCGCCGGTCACGTGCTGGGCTTCACCAACGTCGATGACGCGGGTCAGGAGGGGCTCGAGCTCGCCTTCGATCACTGGCTCGCCGGCGAGAACGGTGCCAAGCGGGTGATCCAGGATCGCTACGGTCGCATCGTGCAGGACGTCGAGAGCATCCGGCCCGCCCGCCCCGGGCGCGACCTGGTGCTCTCCATCGATCTGCGTATCCAGTACCTGGCGTACCGCGAGCTGAAAGCGGCCATCCGCGAGCAGCGCGCGCGGGCCGGCTCGATCGTCGTGCTGGATGTCACGACGGGCGAAGTGCTGGCCATGGTGAATCAGCCGGCCTACAACCCCAATGACCGCGATCAGATCCTGCCCGACCTGTATCGCAATCGCGCCGCCACCGACATCTTCGAGCCCGGCTCCTCCATCAAGCCGTTTTTCATCGCCGCCGCGATCGAGTCCGGCAAGTACGATGACCACAGCATCATCGACACCTCTCCCGGCTTCTACAAAGTCGGCGCGAAGATCTTCGAGGACGAGCACAACCTCGGGCCGGTCAACATTGCCACGGTGCTCGCGAAGAGCTCCAACGTCGGCATGGCGCGCATCGCGCTCAATCTCGAGCCCAAACTGATCTGGAATACCCTCACGCATTTCGGCTTCGGGCAGGTCACCACCAGCGGCTACCCCGGCGAATCGGCGGGCTTGCTTGCCAACTACTCGCAGTGGCGTCCGATCGGGATCGCCACCATGTCCCACGGCTACGGCATCTCCGTCACGCCGCTGCAGCTCGCGCACGCGTACGCGACGCTGGGGACCTTCGGAATTGAGAAGCCCGTGTCCTTCCTGCGCGTGGACACTCCTCCGAGCGGCCAGCGCGTGCTCGATGAGCACTCGGCCCGGGAGCTGGTCGGGATGCTCGAGTCGGTCGTCTTCGCGGAAGGCGCCACGGGAAAGCGCGCGGCCATCCCGGGCTACCGCGTTTCCGGGAAGACGGGCACGGCCTACAAGATCATCTCCGGCGGCTACTCGACGGATCGCTACATGGCGGTGTTTGGCGGCGTCGCCCCGGCCAGCTCGCCCCGACTTGCGGCCGTGGTCATCATCGACGAGCCGAACGCGGGCCTGCACATGGGCGGGCAGGTGTCCGCGCCGGTGTTCTCCGCAGTGGTCGGCGGGGCCCTGCGCCTGCTGGCGGTTGCGCCCGATCGGCCCGTCAACGCGCCGGACGAGCTTCCCTCCACTCCCTCGAGCACCGAAGTGCGCACGGCGGCTCTACGATGAGTGGCGCAGGACACAGGCTCGCCGATCTGACCGCCGGGCTCGTCGCGGCTCCTCCCGAGCTGCGCGTCAGCGACATCACGCTCGACAGTCGCGCGGCCACCTCGGGATCGCTGTTCCTTGCCTGTCGTGGGCGGACTCATCATGGGCTGAAGTTTGCGCCCGAGGCCGTGGCACGCGGGGCGCGCGCCGTGCTCTACGAGAGCCCCACCGCCGACGAGCCGCCCGCACCGGCTGACAGCATCGTCGCGCAGCTCGGGAATGGCATCTTCGTCGCCGCTGTTCCGCAATTGAGCCGGCATGTCGGGGTGATTGCCGATCGATTCTTCGCCTCACCGTCGCAGGCACTGACGGTGGCCGGGATCACGGGCACGAACGGCAAGACCACGTGCGCGTGGCTTCTCGCGCAGGCCTTGCAGCACAGTAATCATCCTGCGGCCTACATGGGCACGCTCGGATACGGCGTGCCGCCCAGCCTCACGACGACGCAGCACACGACGCCGGATGCGGTAAGCGTCCACCGCCAGCTGGCAGAGCTCAGGAAGCTCAGAGCCGAGTGTGTTTGCATGGAAGTGTCCTCGCACGCCATCGACCAGGACCGCATCGCCGGTGTGCGGTTCAACACTGCCGCCTTCACCAATCTGACCCGCGACCACCTGGACTATCACGGGAGCATGGAGGCTTACGGCGCCGCCAAGGCACGCCTCTTCGACTGGCCCTCACTGGCCAACCGGATCGTCAACATCGATGACCCCTTTGGTGCAAACCTCGCCCGCCGCACGTCCCCATCCCGCCTGGTGTTGACCAGCCGCACGACTGCCCCGAGCGCAGGCTCCGTGCCGCACGCCGCCTACGTACGCGCCGTCGGCGCATTGCCGGAGACCGCCGGGTTGACGATCGATATCGAGTCCAGCTGGGGCGACACCCAGCTGCAGGTGTCGCTGGTCGGAGAGTTCAACGTAGAGAACGTGCTTACCGTGTTAGCCGTGCTGCTGGCGTGGAAGATCCCGTTGGCACAGGCATGCCAGGCGCTTGCGCGTTGCCGGGCCCCAAGCGGGCGAATGGAGTTGTTCGGCGGCACGAGCACGGCGCCTCTGGCGATCGTCGATTACGCGCACACACCCGATGCTCTGGCGAAGGCGCTCCAGGGGGCGCGGCAGCACTGTCGTGGCCGGCTCCGCGTGGTGTTTGGTTGCGGTGGCGACCGCGATGCCGGCAAGCGTCCCGTGATGGGGCGGATTGCCACGGAGCTGGCCGATGAAGTCATCGTCACCGATGACAATCCGCGGACGGAGGATCCCGCCCGAATCGTTGCCGGGATCCTGGAGGGGGTGGCTGACCGGACGACCGTGCTCATCGAGCACGATCGCGCGAAAGCCATCCAGCTGGCGCTCCGGGCTTCCGGCCCGGCAGACGTGGTCCTGATCGCCGGCAAAGGTCACGAGGACTACCAGGTTTACGGCCATGTGCGCCGCGCCTTCAGCGATCAGGCGGTCGTGAGCGCCGAGCTGGCAGGGGTGCGCCGATGAAGCGCTCCCTCGCCGACTTCGCCCAGGCCTGCGGTGGCGTGTTGAAGGGCGCGGATGCAGCCTATCAGGGTGTCTCGAGCGATACCCGGACGCTTCAGTCCGGAGATCTCTTCATTGCGCTGCGCGGTCCAAACCACGATGGCAACACGTTCGTCGCGGCGGCGCGTGCGGCAGGGGCGGCAGGGGCCCTGGTGGATACGCCCCAGTCCCTCGAGCTCCCGCAGATCGTCGTGCCCGATACCCAGTCGGCGCTCGAGCGCGCCGCGAGCGCATGGCGCGCGCAATTCGCGATTCCCGTCGTCGGTGTTGCCGGCAGCAACGGAAAAACCACTGCCAAGGAGATGACGGCTGCGATTCTGGGCGAAGCGGGAGATTGTCTGGCAACCCGCGGCAATCTGAACAATCACATCGGCGTGCCGCTGACGACGCTGCGCCTCGAGCGCTCGCACCGTTTCGCGGTCATCGAGATGGGCGCGAATCGCGCCGGCGACGTGGCGGCACTGGTGCGGATCGCGCGGCCCACGGTCGGCCTGATCACCAACGCCGGAGCGGAGCATCTCGAGGGATTCGGCAGCATCGAAGGCGTGGCGCGCGCCGAAGGCGAGATGGTTGCGGGGCTCGACAGCGCCGCCACGGCCGTGATCAATGCCGACGATGAATTCGCAGACCTCTGGCGCGGACTGACATCGGCGCGCGTGACGACTTTCGGCCTCGCACAGCCGGCGGATTTCAGGGCGACCCAGGTACAGACTGCGGTCGAGCCCGAGGGCTTTCTCACCCGCTTCCGGTTGCTGACGCCGACCGGAGCCGCCGCCATCGAGTTGAGGATGGGTGGCAGGCATAACGTGGCGAACGCCGTCGCGGCCGCCGCCGCCGCGATGGCCGCCGGCGCGCAGCTCAGTCATGTCGTGAGCGGGCTCGGCGCCGTGCGGGCGGTTCCGGGTCGGCTGCAGTTCAAGAAAACCCGCAGCGGCGCCTGGCTGATCGATGACTCCTACAACGCCAATCCCAGCTCCGTGCGGGCCGGCATCGAAGTGCTGGCCGGGCTCGATGGGCGCAAATGGCTCGTGCTCGGCGACATGGCCGAGCTGGGCGAGTACGCCGAGAGCGCGCACTCGGAGATCGGCGTGTTTGCCCGCGAGCAGGGCGTGGAGCGGTTGTTTGCAACCGGAGGACTCGCGGCCCTGGCCGCCAGCAGTTTCGGGCAGGGGGGCGAGTGGTTCGCGGACGTCGGGGCTCTGGCGCAGGCACTGCGCACGGCGACCCCCGATGTGCGCATGCTGGTCAAAGGCTCACGGGTCAACAGGCTGGAGCGCGTGGTCGAGGCCCTGGTGCCGGGGCATGCCAGCCGGGCGGGGGGCCACTGAGTGCTCTACTGGGTGACACAACATCTGGTGGGGTGGCGGTCCGGTTTCAACGTATTTTCGTACCTGACCTTCCGGGCGATTCTCGCGACGGTCTCCGCGCTCGCCCTGTCGCTGCTGGTCGGCCCTCCGCTCATCGCCAGGCTGTCCAAGTACCAGATCGGCCAGGTCGTGCGCGACGACGGTCCGCAGACTCACCTGCTGAAGGCCGGCACGCCGACGATGGGCGGCACCTTGATCCTGGTCACCACGCTGGTCAGCACTCTGCTGTGGGCCGAGCTCAGCGACCGGCTCGTGTGGATGGTGCTGGGCGTGACCTTCGCCTTCGGCCTGATCGGCTTGTACGACGACTATCTGAAGCTCGTCGTCCGCAACCCGAAGGGCCTGATTCCCCGCTGGAAGTACTTCTGGCAGTCGGTAGCGGGGCTATCCACCGCCGGCACTCTGTACTACACCGCGGCGACTCCTCCCGAGACCATGCTGTTTCTGCCGTTCGTGAAGTCGTTTGCCGAGCCGCTGTCCGCCTTCACGTACATCACGATCGCGTATTTCATGATCGTCGGCATGAGCAATGCGGTGAATCTCACCGACGGACTCGACGGCCTGGCGATCATGCCGGCCACGCTGGTGATCGCAGCGCTCGGGATATTCGCCTATGCGAGCGGCAACGCCGTGTTCGCACACTACCTGCAGATTCCGGAAGTGCGCGGCGCGGGCGAGCTGATCATCTTCTGCGGCGCGCTCGCCGGAGCCGGCCTGGGCTTTCTCTGGTTCAACTCGTATCCGGCGCAGGTTTTCATGGGCGACGTCGGAGCGCTCGCCATCGGAGCGAGCATCGGCGTCATTGCCGTGATCGTGCGCCAGGAGCTCGTCGCGCTGCTCATGGGTGGCCTGTTCGTCGTCGAGACCGCCTCGGTGATCCTGCAGGTCGGCTCCTTCAAGCTGCGTGGGAAACGCATCTTCAGGATGGCGCCCATTCATCACCACTTCGAGCTCAAGGGCTGGGCCGAGCCGAAGGTCATCGTGCGGTTCTGGATCATCTCCCTGCTGCTCGTGCTGCTGGGACTCGCTACGTTGAAGTTGCGATGAGCACACCGGCAGTCAAAACCCATTCGGCAGTCATCGTCGGGCTCGGCAGAACCGGACTGTCCTGCGCGCGCTACCTGCGGCGGCTCGGATGGAGCTTCGCCGTCACGGACACGCGCGAGCGGCCGCCGGAGCTTGCGGCGCTGCGCGAGCTCGATCCCACTATCCCGGTGCGGACGGGTGGGCTCGATGCGAGCCTGCTGGGCCAGGCCGACTGTGTGGTGGTCTCGCCAGGGATATCGCTCGCGGCACCGTTCTTCGCCGAGGCACGCGAACGGGGTCTCGAGGTCGTCGGCGACATCGAGCTGTTCGCGCGGGCGAAGGATGCGCCGGCCGTCGGAATCACCGGCACCAACGGCAAGAGCACCGTGACGACGCTCGTGGGCCGCATGGCGGCGCGCTCGGGGGTCCCGGTGCGCGTTGGCGGCAACCTGGGCGAACCGGCGTTGGACCTGCTGATGCCGACGGGCGTGGCCACCGGGCTCTATGTTCTGGAGCTCTCCAGCTTCCAGCTCGAGTCCACCTGCTCGCTCGAGCTGAAGGCGGCGACGGTTCTGAACGTGACTCCCGATCACCTGGACCGCTACCGCTCCGTCGAGGACTACGCGGCGGCCAAGGCACGCATCTTCGCGCGCTGCGATACCGCCGTGATCAACCTTGACGACCCGCTGGTCGTGGCCATGCCTCGTCACGGTCAGCGCACGCTGAGCTTCTCACTGCGCGCGGCGATCGGCGCGGACTACTCCATCACCAAGAAGGATTCGGAGTGGTGGCTGATGCGCAGCTCGGAGGCCTTGCTGCCGGTCTCTGCAATGCGCATCAAGGGAATGCACAACGCAGCGAATGCGCTGGCGGCACTTTCTCTGGGCGAGGCCCTGGATCTGTCCATGCCCGTGATGCTGGCGGAGCTCCAGGAATTTCCCGGCCTGCCGCATCGCTCCCAGTGGGTGGCGGAGGTCAACGGCGTCACCTACATCAATGACTCCAAGGGCACCAACGTCGGAGCGACGATCGCCGCGGTCGGCGGAATGAGCGGACCGCTGGTGATGATCGCGGGAGGAGACGGGAAGAACCAGGATTTCACTCCGCTCGCCGCTGCGTTTCGCGGCAAAGTGCGCCACACGGTCCTCATCGGGCGGGATGCGGCAGCGATCGGCAGAGCGCTGCTGGGAGTCTGCACCACCGAGACCTGTCCATCCCTGCAGGCCGCCGTTCGAGCCGCCGCGCGCGCGGCCATGCCGGGCGACACCGTGCTGCTGTCCCCGGCGTGCGCCAGCCTCGATATGTTCCGGGATTACACCCAACGCGGCGCGGTGTTTACCGAGGCCGTGCGGGAGCTCGCGGCATGAACAACACCACCGCAGGCTCTGCGCTGACCTACGCGCGCTCCAGCAGGGGTGGCGGCGTTGTTCATATCGACACCGTCACCGTTGCGCTCGTCCTCGCGATCTCTCTGCTTGGCCTGATCATGGTGACCTCGGCGTCCGTTTCCATCGCGAGCCTGGATACCGGTCAGCCGTTCTACTATCTCGAGCGCCAGCTCGTGTTGATGCTGATCGGCAGCGCATGCGCGGCGCTGTTGTTCTGCATCCGGACCGAGGTGCTGGAGAAAGCCTCCTTCGCGCTGCTCATCCTCGCCATCATCCTGCTGGCGGCGGTGTTCGTGCCCGGCGTGGGACACATGGTCAACGGCAGCCGGCGCTGGCTGCGCCTGGCGGGCGTGAACTTTCAGGCTTCCGAGCTCGCCCGCGTGCTGGTGCTGATCTACCTGGCCAGCTATGCCGTGCGGCGCGAGGAGGAGCTGCGCAGCACGATCGCCGGGCTCGCCAAGCCGCTGCTGCTGCTGTGCTTCGTGGCGGGGCTGCTGCTCGCGGAGCCGGACTTCGGCGCGGCGACGGTGCTGTTCGCGACCGGCTTTGGGATTCTGTTCGTCGCGGGCGCGCGTCTGCGTTACGTCCTCGCGATCTCTCTGCTTGGCCTGATCATGGTGACCTCGGCGT
>DASTDD010000240.1:0-17560 GCA_035710545.1 Steroidobacteraceae bacterium | reverse complement strand
ATGTGGCGCAGGAAGCCCGCAGCCTCCCGCAAGGTTCCGGCGCGGAACAGCACATCGGCGCACGCCACGAACGTGAAGGTCACCGCCCATGCCACAAACGCGTACGGTCGGACCGGAACGAATGCTCGCAACCGCTTCCGGGGCCCTGCCGAGAGGAAGTCGACGCACAGGGCCACACCGTGGAGCAGCCCATAGAGCACGAAGGTCCACTGCGCACCATGCCACAGTCCGCTCACCAGGAAAGTTGTCATCATCGCGATGACGACGGCGGCGCCCTGCCAGCTGCGCAGCGCCACCGCGACGGGCGCGAAGATGTATTCGAAGAACCAGGAGGTCAGCGAGATGTGCCACCTGCGCCAGTAGTCGGAGATCGAGCGCGCGGCATACGGGCGGTTGAAGTTCCAGGTGAGCTCGTAGCCCAGGATCCTGGCCGTGCCGACGGCAATCTCCGAGTACCCGCAGAAGTCATAGTACAGCTGGAACATGTACAGGACCGCGGTCAACGCGAGAGTCAGCCCTCGATAGGCGCCCGGATGCGCGTACACGTTGTTGACCACGACCGCGAGCCGGTCCGCCACCACGAGCTTCTTGAACAGGCCGGCGCCGATGATCCGCGCGCCATCGGTGACGCGCGCATAGTCGAACCTCTTGGCCGGCCCGATCTGCGGCAGGAAGGCAGCCGCCCGCTCCACGGGTCCTGCGACCAGCTTGGGATAGAAGGCTGTCAGCAGCGCGAAGCGGCACAGATCGCGCTCCGGGGGGATCCTGCCCACATGAACGTCGATGAGGTACCCCGCCAGCACGAAGGAATAGAACGAGATGCCGATGGGGAGCGTCGCATGCACCTGAGGTGCAGCGATGGAGACTCCCCACCAGGCGAGCGCCGACTGCAGCGACGTCAGCGCGAAGTTGGTGTATTTGAGCACCAGCAGCGGCGCGAACAGCACGAGCAGCCCGACACCCAGCCACGCTCCGGAACGAGGCGTGGTGAAGGAGCGGCCGAGCACGTAGCCGAACAAGGTGAAAGCGACGAGCCACGTGAGCGACACCCATCCGAACGTCGCGCACGCCGCAAGGCTCGCGATCAGCGCGAGAGGCGGCTGTACGCGAGCCGGCGCAGTCAGGAAGACTGCGCCGAACAGCGGTAAGGCAATGGCGAACGCCAGGGAGTCGAACAGCATGCCCGGGCGCGGAACTAGCGCGCTGAGCGCAGTACCGCACGGCAGATCTCGCCGACGTTCCTGAAACCCAGAATCTCCTTCAGGCCGAAGCTGATGGCGTAGCGATCCTCGACGGCGGCGATCAGCCTGGTATGCGTGAACGAGTCCCATCCCTCCACGTCCCGCGCGGTCGTCTCGGGTGTCAACACCAGCGTACGGTTATCCAACACGTCGCGGAAGACGGGTGTCAGTTGGGCAAGGATCTCCTCCATTGCGGCTTCGTCCTGCGTGATGGCCATCATGCGTCGAACCCCGCGACGGCGCGTTGCAACGCAAGGCGATCTATCTTGCCGTTGTGATTGGTTGGCAGGCGGTCCAGAGAAAGCGCCCGGGCGGGCACCATGTAGGGCGGCACTCGCGTGCGCAGCGCCTCGATCACGGCTCGCGGATCACCCTCATAATCTTCGATGATGAGGCTGAGGTCGGCGCCACCGGAGGCGTCCACTCTCTGCACCACTACGCACTCGCGTCCCTGCACGATGTCGCGGGCGTGATACTCGATCTCGCCCAGCTCGATCCGGTAACCCCGCACCTTCACCTGGGTGCCGGCACGACCGCAGAAGTAGTGATCGCCGTGCTCGTCCGCGACGGCATAGTCGCCTGTTCTGTAGTACCGGCGCGGGCCATCGGCCGCCGGCAGCTCAAAGAAGACTCCCGAGTCCCGGGCGGGATCCATCCAGTAACCGGGCGTCAGCTGCGGGCCTGCAAGACACAGCTCACCCTTCTCTCCGGTCGCAACCGGGGCGAGGCGCGTATCGACGATGATCGCATCGTTGCCCGGCATCGGGCGCCCGATCGAGACGACTCCGCTGCGACTCTTGTCCTGCCCTTGCAGTGGATGCCACTCATACACCGTCGCGAACACGGTCGCCTCGGTGGGGCCGTAGAAGTTCGCGACGCGGGAATTCGGCGCCGCCTGCATCCATTCCGTGGCCACCTCGGCAACCAACGGCTCCCCGCACAGCATCGTCAACCGCACTTCCGGCAGGTGCATCTGAGGGAAATAGGGGCGCAGGTAGCTCAGCACCGAGGGCACAATCGGGGCCACCGTCAGGCGCTCCTCCGCGAGCAGCCGATACACCTCCGCGAATCTCGCGCCGGCCGCGGGCACCGGGTATACGCACGCTCCGCTGCTCAATGGCGCGAGGTACGAGGCAACCGAGAAATCGAATGTCAGATCGAACATCTGCAGCACGCGGTCCCCCGCCGTGAAGCCGAAGCCGGATTCCTGCAGGGAGCTGAGGAAGGCATCGAGATTTCCGCGAGTGATCGGCACTCCCTTCGGCTGGCCGGTGCTTCCGGACGTGAACAGCAGGTAGGCGAGATCGGAATCGTCGACTGCCATCCGCCGCGGCTCCGCGGCGCTGGTGCACGAGCCCGTGAGAAGGACTTCGACGCCCTCGGGCAATCCGCCGGCTCTGGCAACCTCCTCCGAGGACGCGCAGACCGCACGCAGCCCCGCCTGACCCACGATGTTGGCGTTTCGCTGCGGCGGATGCTCGGGGGAGAGCGGCACGAACGCTGCGCCGGCACGCAATATGGCGAGGACCGAGGCGTAGGCATCCAGGCTATCGTCGTTGATCACACCGACCAGCCGGTTTCCGCCAGCCCGGCTGGCCAACATGCTCTGGATCGCCAGTACCCGCTCTCGCAATCTGCCGTAGCTGCAGCGCTCTCCGGCGATGCAGAACGCGTTGCGATGGGCATGGCGGACGAGCGAGTGCTCGACTCGTTCAGCGATGTCGGCCAAAGTGCGCACGCTCCGTGCAATCCGAAACAAGGGTTTGCCCCGACAGACAGGCGCGCGTAGCGAATTGCGTGCCGGACCGGTTTCAAAGCTGACGCGGGCGAAACCGCAGCCTTGTAGCGCATCCATCGCAAGCTCGTCTGCGCGAAGATCATATGCTGAGAAGCTTTCCGGGGCCTTTCGACAGCGCGGGCGCAAGCGCACACGGCCGCGGTCTGGTGCGGCTGGACAATCGTGGTCGGAAGTCAGGGTGTTAGGTAGGCCTGAATGAACGCGCCGGATGTCGTGAGATCCGCATCCGACAGATTGGCGAACCGCCTCGCCAGGCGACGCCTGTCGAGTGCTGGTGCGCTGGCTACCTCGTCGCACACGATGGTGAAGCCCGCTTCGCGCAACAGGCGCAGGTGCGTCGAGTGAGGCTCGCGGTTGATGAGAAATGCGCGCCGTCCGCGCAGCAGGCGCCATGTGCGATCGCCGTAGGCCCAATGGCCGTTCCACTCGTGCGCGGTGCCGTGACTGCGGAAGTCCACCTGATGTGACAACCATCCGCCCGGCGCAAGCCACGCGCGCATTGCCTGATACGCAGTCGGCAGGTCATCGACGTGCTCGAGTACAGCCTGGGAAAAGATCATGTCAACGCTATGCCGCTCGATCACACCGGGACTCCACCAGGGAGCCACGTAACGGATGATCGAGCCGGCCCCAGCGGGGTCCTCCAGCGAGCGCCGGATGGTGTCTATGCGCTGCGCATTGGGCGGTGTGATCAGCCCCGCCGGGAAACCGTACGAGCTCAGCTTTGGGCGGATGTTGGGAAACTCGCTCTCATCCGGAATCGGAGCAGTCGATCCAAACAGCGCCACGAGGTCCTCGAACACGCCGAGATTACGGCGCAAGCTCGCCAGGGGCAGCGCATCGAGTCCGTAATAGCGCTCGACACCGCACAGCAGCGCCGCGAGCCCGATCCCGATCGAATCTCCCGGCCCGAGCTCGGCCACATGACCGGGCACCCGGGCGCAGCAGCCGTTCTGCACGCTCAGCAACAGGTGGCGCAGCCACACCGAGTAGCAGTAGCGCGCCGAATCGGTCCCGCCGGTATGGGTGACGCGCCTGTGCAGCGCAGCCATGCCGGGCACAAAGGTGGCCACTCCGCGCGCAAACGCGCCGATCTTGATCGTCAACGCCGCTCTCCCGCCGGGTGCAGGGTGCGCCGGTAGAGATCCCGCAGATCCCCCAGGACGCGCGCCTCCATGAAGCGCCGCTGCACCGCGGCCCGTGCGCTGCAGGACTTGCGCCGCGCTTCATCGCGATGCCGGTCGATGTGCAGGAGTGTGCTCGCCAGGGCCTGCGCGGACCCGGAGTCGACGAAATAGGCATCGCTCTCATCGAGCAGCTCGGGAATGAAGCCATGCCGCGTCGTGACTATGACCAGCGCGTGCGCCATCGCCTCAGTGATGGCGTTGGGATGGCCTTCGCCGGCGTGCCGCGTCGGAAAGCAGAATACGTCATGAGCGCCCAGCAGCGCCTGCACTTGCTCGAATTCAAGTGTGCCGCGGCGCTCGATGCGCAGAGCCGGCGGCGCCGGGAAGCGATCGAGGAAGGCCTGGAAGTCGGCGCTCTCCGCACCGACCAGCGTCAACTGAAGAGTCAGCCCCTGACGCGCCGCCTGAGCGCAACCCTCCACCAGCTCGAACACCCCTTTTCCTTCGTAGCAGTAGCCCACGAAAATGACTGCGAGCCCCGGCTGCATGCAGCGCGGCTCGACGCGCACGGGCAGGTGCGCGGACTGCACGAAGTTCGGAAAGTGATGCACCTTGCCACCATAACGGGGCCGCAGATACGCCACCACCGCCGTGCCCTGTCCGAGAATCACGGCGGCGTGGCGCAGAACCCAGTGCGCCAGCGAGCGCTGCAGCCACCCGGCGGACTCGAGCCAGGGCACGAACGATCCCCCACGGATGTCGAGAATCAGTGGCCGGCGCAAGGCGCGCGCGATGAGACTCATGCCGAACTCCCGATAGATCGCGAGGCCGTACGTCATCATCACGTGGACCGCGCCGCCCTGGCGGGCGTTGCGCGCGAATACCACCAGATCGCCGATCAGTCGAAACGGCAACACCAGCTTCCACCAGCGTGAATAGCGGCGAGTGCTGTACGGCGACAGGGTCATCTTCACATCGCCCGCCGCGAAGTGCTGCAGCAGCACGCTGACGTTACGTACGTAGCCGCCCTTCCCCGCGCCATACCCTGCCTTGCCGGGATCCAGGGCCGGACCGCACAGCACGATGGTGTCCTGCAAGCCGGGCACGGACGAGCTCATCCCGAGGCGCCCACCGCCGCGGATTCGCGCGCCCACAGAGCGAGCTGCAGGAGTTTCCAGAGGGTGAAGCCGTGCTCGCGCCGACCGGTCCGATGCTCCTCGAAGGCCTTTTCAATCATCGGCCGCGCGAAACCGAATCGGCTCAGGAAGGCGCTCGCCGTCACCGTCTCGCGGGCGAACGAGTAGAGCGTGCTCCGCAGCCAGTGCTCGTAGGGAACGCCGAATCCGGTCTTGGGCCCATCGAGCGTGCTGTCCGGGAGCCGGCCGCGCATGGCCTCGCGCAGCACTCGCTTCTTCTGCGAACCGTGAACCTTCCACGCCGAGGGCATGCCGACGGCCAGCTCGGCGACCCGCTCATCGAGCAGCGGCACGCGTGCTTCGAGTCCCCAGGCCATGGTGGCGCGATCCACCTTTGCAAGGAACTGCGATGGCAACTGGAGTGTCAGGTCGGTCAGAAGCATCTGCTGCACGGGATCCGCGTGCCGGAAGCGCTCAGCGCAGCGCCTGTAGGCGACGAACGGGTCGGAGACGCTTTCCAGCGCGCGGCGCGCATCCTCACTCAGCAGGGTGAAGGGGGACCTGGCCAGGGTCTCCACAGTGAGCAGCAGTGCCATTCGCTCGGCCGAAGCTGGCGCGGTAGCCGCATCGAGCATGCGTGCCGCGCGCGCACCGGTCATGCCGGTCGCTCGCAGCGCCGGAGTCAGGAAGCGCGGCCACAGGCGCCAAAGGTGACGATGACTCAGGATCGAGTAGCGGCGGTAGCCGGCGAACATCTCGTCCCCCCCGTCCCCTTGCAGCACGACTTTGACCGCGCCACCGAGCTCGCGCGCGAGCAGATACAGAGGGATGTTCGCCGGATCCGCAAAAGGCTCGTCGTGCGCGCGTGTCAGGGCCACGAGGACATCTGGCAAGGTAGAGCCGCGCACGTGCAGCTCGTGGTGCTGCAGGCCGAGCTGCTCGGCGATGGCACGCGCCTTGGAGAGCTCGTTCACGCCTGCCTCGAAGTCAAATCCGGCGGCGAAACTCCTCAGGGGGCTCGGCTGCACGGCCATCGCGGCTGCAGCGATGGTGGACGAGTCAACGCCGCCGCTCAGAAAGATTCCCACGGGCACGTCGGCCACCAGCTGCCGCTTCACCGCGGCATCGACAGCCGAACGCACGCGGCTCGAGGCCTCCGGCAGGCTCGCGGGCGCCGGCAGTTCGATCCATTCCTCCAGGCGCCACCACGGCTCGATTCGGGGTTGCCCGCCCTCGACGATCAGCCAATGACCCGGGCACAGCGAGCGAACGTCCCGGTAGATCGTCCGCTCCTCGTAGGCGTTGCCATACCAGAGATACTCCGCGAGCGCCTGGGAATCGATGTCCCCGCCAACCGACCCCTCAACCATGAGCGCTTTGATCTCGGACCCGAAGACGACACGACCGGCTGCCATCGCGTAGTAGAGAGGCTTCACGCCCAGCCGGTCGCGCATCAGCAGCAGACGCGCCCGTTCGGGATCCCAGAGCGCGAAGGCGAAGATACCCTCCAGGCGTTTCAGGCCCTCGAGCCCCCATGCCTCATAGGCGCGAAGGACCACCTCGGTGTCGGAACGTCCGCGGAACCGATGGCCGAGCCCTTCGAGCTCCGCTCGCAACACCGCGAAGTTGTATACCTCGCCGTTGTAGGTCAGCACGACCCCCCGGGGATCCAGGGACATCGGCTGGGCTCCGGTCGGAGACAGATCGAGGATACTGAGCCGCGTGTGTCCGAGAGCGATGTTGTCGCCGACGTGAATTCCGCTGGCGTCCGGTCCTCGATGCGCGAGCGTGCGCGCCATGGCGCGCACGCTCCGATCCAGCTCCTCGCGTGTTCGGGGACCGGAAATTCCACAGATTCCACACATGCTGGGTCAGTCGCTACCGCGGAGACTGGCGGCGCTAAGGGTAGTCGCCGCGCGAGGGACGCTGGCCCGCCTCGCGGCCGGCGAGCAGCTGGACAAAGAGCCCCTCGTAGGCCGCAATCATTCGTTCCAGATCTAGATTCTCGCGTGCGTAGCGGCGCGCATTCCGCGAGAACTCCATCCATTGCGCCTCGCCTAATGCGGCGAGCCGCCGGATCGCGGCAGCGATGGCGGTCGGGTCATCCGGATCGAACAGAAAGCCGCGCTGTCCCTCGCTCACCAGAAGCGGATGGTCGCACACATTCGATACCAGCACCGGCATTCCCGCGGCCAACGCTTCGCAGACGACATTGGGCAGCCCTTCGTAGAGCGAGGGATGAATCAGGGCATCATGCGCGCGCAGCAGTGCAGGCACGTCCGACTCGACGCCCAGCCAGCACCAGCGGCGGCGCACTTCGGGAGAGTCCGCCAGCAGTGCCTCGATGCGTTGACAGTAGCGCCGGCCGACGCGGCCGCCTTCGCGCTCTCCCACCCACGTAACTTGCGGCGCGTGACCGGATTCCCGCTGCAGAAGCACGAGAGCACGGATCAGATTGAGGGCATTCTTCTCCGGACCCACCCGTCCAACCGCAACGAGTCGCAGCTCCGCGCCGGGCGGCGGCGCGGCGCGCTCGCCAGCGAACAGGCCCGTATCCAGGCCGTTGTAGATGCATGAGACGCGATGACGAAGCCACCATTTGCGCCGCAGCCATTCGCACTGTGCCTGACTGTTCGCAACGACGTGATCGGCCACGCCGTGCAGTGCCCGGCGCAGCCACGCGCTCACGAAGAATCGGTCGTCACGGTAGCTGGTTCGCTCCGAGACTACGAGGCTCACGCGCGGCACCAGCATCTTGGCGAGCTCGGCATAGATGTTCGGGCTGTTGAGGTAGGAGACTGCCACGTCGATGTCGCCCGCCGCGATCCGCCTCGCCAGGGCGGCGACCACTCGCGGCGAGAAGCCTGGCCCCTTGTCGTATTCATGAACGCGGATGCCGTGCGCATCCAGGCGGGGACGAAAGAAGTCACGCCGCGGGAAGTAGGCGAACATCTCCACCGAGTGGCCGCGGCGCTTGAGCCCGCAGGCGAGCTCCACGATCTGCCTCTGGGCACCGCCCGAGCCGAAATGGTCGACGATCAGCAGGATCCGGAGCCCGGTTCGGCCCCCGGTCCCGATGACCTGCGGCAACCCGCGCGCTGCTGGTGCGCCGGCCAACTCAACTCACGCCGGCAAGCCAGGACTGGAAGGCGAGCACGTGCCAGAGACTGTCGCTGCCACGGGATTCTCCAGCCAGGTGGGCGAGCCAGTGTTCGCGCGTCAGGCGCGGGTTCAGGAATCCCTCGCGCCGCAGGCGCTCCTCACTCAGCAGACTCTCGGCCCACTCGCGCAGCGGCCCGCGCACCCATTCGAGCACCGGCACTCCGAAACCCATCTTGGGCCGCTCGAGCGGCGCGGCGGGCAGATACTTTCTCAGCACCTGTCTCAGAATCCATTTCCCGGTACGCCCGCGTACTTTCATCTGCAGAGGCAGCCGGCAGGCGAACTCCACCACGCGGTGATCCAGCAGGGGGACGCGAGTCTCCAGACCAACCGCCATGGAGGCACGGTCCACCTTCACGAGGATATTGTCCGGCAGATAGGTGGCGACATCGACGTAGGTCATGAGCGAATACAGATCGCCGCCGGCGAAAGGCTGGTCAGTGACCGGCTCGGTGTTCTGCGTCGGATGATCGAGGACGAGCGCGTGAGCGTCGTGAGATTGCGTGGTCTGCACCCGGTAGAATGCTGCTGCGTTCTTTGCTGTCAGGTACTGCGCGAGTCGAGCCGCCCTGGCCCGCTTTGACGCCAGGCGGCTGTGGCGCGACACAGCACGCGCGCCGAGAGAGGCCGTTCTGCGCGCCAGAGGCGGCAGCCGGCGTATGAACGCCCAGATATCCGCAGTGCGCTGATACCGCGCATAGCCACAGAACAGCTCGTCGCCCCCGTCGCCCGAGAGCGCCACGGTCACCTGGCGGCGAGCGAGCTGCGAGACGAGAAATGTCGGGATCGCCGAGCTGTCGCCAAACGGCTCGTCGTAAAGAGGCGCAAGCCGCGGCAGTACCTGCATCACCTCGTCCGCCGTGACGAACAACTCCGTGTGCTGCGTGCCCAGCTGCTGGGCGACCGCCCGGGCGTGATGGGCCTCGTTATAGGCGCTCTCGCGGAAGCCGATCGTGAAGGTGTGGACGGGTCGGGACGACTGGGCCTGCATGAGCGCCACGACGGTACTGGAGTCGAGTCCTCCGGAGAGGAAGGCCCCGAGGGGTACGTCCGCGAGCCGCTGGGCGGCCACCGCTCGCGACAGCTCCGCATCGAGCTGTGTGATCGCCTCGGCGTCGTCTCCCGTGAACGGTGCAGACACGCCCCTCTCGGCCACCTCGCGCAGCGACCAGTAGCTGCCGGGCTTCGCCGGCATGGCGTCGTGATCGCGACCACAGAACTGCACGAACGTGCCGGGCTCGACACGGAAGATACCGCGGAATATGGAGTGCGGCGCGGTGATGTAGCCATCGCGCAGATAGAGGGCCAGCACGCTGCGGTCGATCGCTGCCCGAAAACCGGGGTGCGCACGCAGGGCCTTCAGCTCCGATCCGAACAGCAGCTCATCGCCCTGCCAGCCGTAGTAAAGCGGCTTCTCCCCGACCCGATCCCGAGCGAGCGTGAGCGTCCGCTCCTGTCGATCCCACAGCGCGAGGGCAAACATACCCACCGACCGCCGCAGGCATGCTTCAATCCCCCATTGATCGAAGCCAGCCAGGAGGATCTCCGTGTCCGAGTGGCCGCGCCACTGCGGCGGAGCCGCGCAGGACTCGAGCTCGCGTCGCAGGTCCGGGTGGTTGTAGATCTCGCCGTTGTAGATCATGACGTAACGGCCGGATGCGGAGGCCATCGGCTGATGACCGGCCTGCGACAGATCGAGGATCGACAGACGCGTATGGCCGAATGCGATTCCCGCGTCAGCGTCGATCCAGTGTCCCGAGTCGTCCGGACCGCGATGCCTCAGCATCGAGGACATCTGCTCGACGAGCGGCCGGGCATCGGCCGCGGCAAGACCCGCCGGCCTGAAAAAGCCCGCTATCCCGCACATTGGACGCTGCCTCTGCGCCGGGCGACCAGCTCGTGGCATCCCTGGCTCGCGTCGCGACGCGAGTTGACCAGCTCGAAGCCACGCTTTCCGAGATATCCGGTAAGCGTGTCGAAGGTTGCAAACTCGTAGGGAAATCCTCCAATCCAGTCCACGGCGTCGTAACGCGCGCTCATCCCCCGCTCGCGCCGGTCGCGGAGCAACGGACCGATGGCGACCATGGGTTTGAGCTTCAGGGTGTATTTCACAATCACCAGCAGCCGCGTGAGGACGCCGACACACCAGGCGAACGGTGGCCGCAGCGGCCGCGGAAGCTTGTTGTACAGCGACTTGATGAACCACCAGGCGTGTGACTTCCAACCCTGGTCATTGTAGATGGCGATGAACAGCGTGCCGGCGGGGCTTGCCACCCGGGCGATGGCATTCTCGATGGCGAGCCACATTGCGCCGGTGTGATGCAGCACCCCCCAGCTGTAGACGACATCGAAGTGGCCGAGGCCGCTCACGAAGCGATCGTCCAGTATCGAGCCCTCCTCCACCGTCCACGACGCATCGTCCGGAAAGTACCGCCGCTTCAACTCCTGCGCGCAGGCCACGGATTGCGGGTCGAAATCGAAAGAATGGACGCGTGCGCCCAGCCGCCGCGCCGCGAGGCTGAACAGGCCCGAGCCGCAGCCGATGTCGAGAAAGCTCCGGTTGCGCAGGTCCGCGACCCGCAGCATCTCGGCCAGGGACCGTTCGGCGGCAGCGATCCGCGCCTCGTCCAGCACCGTGAGGAAGCGCGTCCAGTTGGCCCCGAAGCGGAAGCGCATGCCGCCCTGTATCTCGGCTTGCGCGCTCATCCAGGCTCACCGGCGCACCTGGCGGTCCCATGCGCAAGCGCCGCGCCCGGAAAGAGACAGGATTCCCAGCGGTCCATCACGATGTCCTGGCGGTAGCGCTCGCGAACCCCGGTTGCCGCGAGCCCCAGCCGGGCCCGCTCCGCGGGCCGCTCGATCAGCTCTGCCATGACCTCCGCCAGCCTGACCGCGTCATCCACCGGCACCAGTCGTCCATTCACACCATCCTGGATCATCTCGGAGGGCCCGGAGGGACAGTCCGTGCTCACCACCGCCGCTCCCAGTCCCATTCCTTCCAGCACGACGTTGGGAAATCCCTCGAATCTGGAGGGCTGGACGATGAGCGCCGCCTGTGCCATCCACGCCAGGACATCCGGACTCGCTCCCACGAGCTCGACCCGTTTCTCGAGGTTCAGCCGCCCCCGCAGCTCACCGAGGCTGCGGCGCTCCTCCCCTTCACCAACAATCGCCAGCTGCCACCGCGGGAAACGCGGCGCAATGCGGCCGAACGCGTGCAGCAGCACGTCGAATCCTTTCTGTCGCGTCAGGCGACCCGCCGCGACGATCAACTCCTCCCGGCGAGCGGGCGGCTCGGGCAAGCCGCGCAGCGCATTCGGGATCACCGTGGCCGACGTATGGCAGTTCCGGTCGAGCCAATCGGCTGCATCGCGCGTTTGGGCCACGACTGCTTGCGCACGAGCGTATAGAGCTCGCCGCAGGATCCGCCAGGCGCGGGGAAAGGCGTGATGCATTGCCGGCTGCACGCGTTCGGAGACCACGACCCTGACAGGTAGTCCGGTGCCGGCCAGAATGGTCAACAGGTTGCTCTCGGTCATGAAGCTGAGCACTGCTTGCGGCCGGGTTGAGATCAGCAGGCGGCGCAGCCGCATGATACGGCCGACGTTCGCGCCGATGCGCGAGCCTCTGCGCGCGCCTTGCGTTCCGGCGAGACTGATGCGGCGAACCCCCGGCTCCAGCGGGTAGAAATCGGGCACGTCCAAGCCGCTCCAGGTAGCCAGTGCGACCTGCCAGTGTTTGGCTGCCCAGTAGTTGGCCATCTCCGCAAGCTGTCGTTCCGCGCCGCCACCCCCCAGACTGGCGATGACCAACAGGACGCTGTGGCGGTCGGCCTCTGGGCGGAGCGGATTCGATGTCATTCCCACGGCTCGCTGGCCGTTCAGGGGCGTCGGGCGACGGCCAGGAATGAATGGCCACAATAGGGATTCAGGCCACCGAGGACTGCACGCCGCAGCGCGCGCTTCAGGATGGATCCTCGCGAGCCGAGCAGCCACTGGACCGGAGATCGAAGAGTCGTCATGTCCTCGCGCATGCACACCGCCGAGGCCAGGCCGCTCCAGCGCAACAGACGGAACCCATGCGCTTGGAGCTGCTCGCTGACCTCGCGCCGGTGCAGCGCAAACTGATAGAACGACTCCGGCGCCGCAACGAAATCCTCGCTCGGGTACCCGCCTGAGCTCGCCCGCCGCTGCCGGTAAGGCGAGAACCACGGGGCCGTGAGGAACAGGAAGCCGCTCGGACGCAGAACGCGCGCCGCTTCGCGCAGAATCGATGCGTAGCCCTCCCAGAAGTGCTCGATGACTCCGATCGACCAGTACCCATCGAAGGAGGCCGAGGGAATCGGCAACGACCGCACATCCCCCAGCCGGATATCGAGTCGCGGGTAGTCGCGCTTCGCCTGGGCGACCGACTCCGGCGCGAAATCGATCCCGACCGCCTCGAAGCCGGCATCTGCCATCGCCTTGACCTTGTTGCCGCGGCCACAGCCGCCCTCCAGGATGCGCGCCGGCGCAGCCAGATACTGCCTCGTGACCGTGAGTACCGGATCGTCGCCGCTCACGGGCGCCGGTCTGCCTTCGGCCCGCCAATGGGAGTCCCAGAATTCCGGTGTCGCATTGGCCTGCAGATAGACGAGCCGCCGGGTGCGCGGCCAGTGGACGATGCGCCTCATGCCGCTGGTGTACGCGCCACGGCCGATTCGGGCCCGAACCGCCGCAGCAGAGCGACGCTGACGGCAAAATAGATCGCCAGGAAGGTGTTGTAGTGCATGGTGCCGGACAACGTGATGAATGAATAGCACACCAGCCCGGCGAAGATGAGCGCCGGCAGGCTGCCAATCTCCGCACCACGCATCCTCCACAGCCGCAGCGCCACGGAAGCGAACATCGCGTAATAGAGCCCCAGGCCGATGAGACCAAAGTTGTACAGCAGGTCGATGGGAGTCGAGTGAGAGGTGATTCCATGGTCGGTGCGGAATGCCTCGACGCCGCTGCCGAACAACGGACTCCTCTCCCAGCCTTTGATTCCCTCATCCTTCCAGACCGTGCGCTCTCCGTAGGATGTTCCGTACTTCGTATCTTCGCGACGCTGCAGGATCTCCACGCCGTGAGAGGCCCGTGTGAGGCCCCACTGGACGTTCTCGACGAGCTCCTGATTTGACAGCACGTACGAGACCAGTGCCGCGACGAGCAAGGACAGGAGGATCACATTGCGGCGGACCATGCGCAGTGAGATCCGCGCGTACGCAATCATCGAGGCCGCCGCACCGAGCGCTATTCCAAGATTGGTCTTGATGGAGGTGGTCGCGGCGATCAGCAGGAGGGAGATCAGCGCGATGGGCATGGGCAAGAGCCTCGACCGTCGCTGCCACGCATAGATCAGCGTGATGAAGAGGCCGAACAGATACATCCCCGCGACGGCGTTGTAGGAGAAGTCGAGGGGATACGAGAACGGGAATCCCACCACCTTGGTGTAGACGATGGCCCCGATGACATAGCCGGTCAGCGCGCCGGTCAGCACGGCGCGCAGATTGTGGAAGGCCACGAGGGAGCCGAACAAAACCGACAGAAGAACGAAATCCACCGCCGGTATCAGCGTGTTCATGCCGTCGTCGAAGCTCGGTGCCCAGATCAACGTGACAAACATGTAGGCGGTGAAGACGATGTACAGCATCGTTTCGCGGGTGAGGAGCACCCACGGACGCACCACCCAGGCAACCAGGATGAGGAAAGCCAGACAGACCGCCTGGCGGACCGGGTTGAAGGTCTCATAGGTGGCGGCGATCATGGGCTCGAGCGCGGCCAGGATCGCTACCCCGAAGGAGCACAGTGCGGCGAACGCGTTCTCGAGCCGTATCTGCAGCGGACCGGGCTCTGCGGGCGTCACGGTGGTCTCGTTCATTGCTCAGAGCCTAACGGCTGCGATTGTCGAATGATGCGCGCCGGCACCCCGGCCACGGTCGCGCGCGCGGGCACCGGCTTGGTGACCACGCTGCCGGCGCCGACGACGGCGTAGCTGCCCAGGGTCACGCCATCCAGAATGCGCGCGCCTGCCCCGATCCAGACCTCGTCCGCGATGGTGATCCCGCGGGCCGAGAGGCCTCCCTCGCGCAGCGGCATGCCCTTCTTCGGCACGTTGTGATTCGCCGGAATGATCACCGTATGGGCGGCGATCCTCACGCCATCACCGATGCGCACTCCCCCATGCCCGTAGATGATCGAGAACGGATTCAGGCTGCAATGCTCTCCGATGCTGATGTCGCCGCCGTAAGTCATGATCATCGCGAACGGATGGATCTCGCAGTGCCCGCCGATCGAGACGGATCCGCCACCCCGGGTCCGGATCACCGAGCGCCAGGACACGCGCGCGGAGGGGTGGATTTTCACCGCGCGACCCAGGAAGCGCACGCGCATCAGGCATCCATTGCACCACCGGCGCAACTGCTCCCAGGCAGGCAGCAGCATGGCCTTCACCGCCCCGGCCTCACTGCAGACTCACCCGATGAGACAGGATCCGTGCGTAGATGTCAGTGAAGTTCTTCAGCCTGGCCTCCAGCCAGTCCGTCTCGGCCGGATCGACACAGTAGGAGTTCGCCTCGACCCAGTGCAGGTAGCGAGTCAGAGCCTCGTCCGTGAAGCGCTCCTGGATCGACCCGCCCTGCACCGCCTGCAGCGCCTCTCTGACCTGCTCGAGCGTGGAGACGGAGAAGCAGGCCGGGTGGTCCTTGTAGGCCGGCAGGCCGAAGGCGAGCACGGGCCGGTTTCTCAGCAACGCCTGGAATCCGACGCTGCCGGTCAGCGTGGCCACGGCTCGCGACTGGTCGATCAGCTCGAAGGTGTCCAGCTCCATGGAGCAGATCTTTACGTTCGGCAATGCGGCGATCTCACCGTAGAGACCCGGCGTACGCACCGTGATGTCGAGCGGATTGAGCCACATGGAGGGATGCTCGCGCACGACGAGCGTCCAGCCGGCCGGCAATGCCCAGGAGAGCAGCCGGATGACCAGCCACTGCTGCACGAAGAAGAGACCTTCGGGAAGCGAGGAGCGCTCCGGCTGGTAGTGCATGAAATAGACCACGAAGGGATTTTGCGGCAGTCCGCTGGTGCAGGCCGCGTGGTAGGACTGCAGCAGTCGGCGCTTGAGCCAGAAGCTCGCCAGCCGGACCGGCAGCGAGACCAGGCGTCCCGAACGCAGAAATCCCAGCTCCCGTCCGGTCGACCACCAGGCATTGGAGTCGGCGCCCTTGATCGAGCTCAGATCCATGCGCGAGAGATAAAAGCCGTTCGCGTCCCGCGCGCCGGGCTCGCCGCCACGCTGCTCCTTCAGCAGCTTCATGGAGGATGCGCCCAGCGCCGCCGCGGGCGGCTCATGGCGCAGCACGACTTTCTGAGTGTCCAGACCGCGGTAGATCCAGGCCCGGTCATTGATCGGGGTGCGCTCGAGAACGAACACCGGGAGCCCGAGCAGCTCGAAGCAGGTGGCGAACACCCACGCCCCGATCGAATGCGGCGTCGAGCTCGAGACGAGCCGTGCCGGCCGGGTGCGGCGCACCAGCAGCAGAGTGTTCAGCACCATTCGCTCGATGACGATCGTATTGTTGAAGGCGCTGTTGAAATAGGTGCGCGTCGCCAGATAGTGAGCGCGCGGATCGGCGCAGATGTGCGCCAGGCAGCGTGCATAGTCCGCCTGCTCGCGCTCGTCCAGCACAGCGTGTGTCGGCTGCTCCAGCGAGCGCAGGGTGAAGAGCTTGTCGGCAAAGGTGGGGGGTACGACGTCCGCCGCCCGCGCCGCCTCCTCGCTGATGTTCTTGTGAATGAGGATGCCACACACCTCCTCACTCAGAACACTGCGCATGCGGGCAAGGTGGACCAGCTCGCCCGGAATGATGAACGTGCGGCCCGCGGTCCGTGTCGCCGGGGCAGGCGCCGCGGGCGCGGCGGGATGGTCATTTCCTGAGCTCAAGAATCCCCCAGTTGAGCAGCATTCCCGCCGAGAGCTGCAGCCGCCGGCCGTCCCGCAGGATGACGGTGTACGTTCCCAGCCCGCGGCCCTCGTAAGTCAGGTCCACCGGGATGGAGAACGGGTGCAGCTGGACATCACTCACGAGTCCTTGGACCCAGCGCCGGACCGAGTTGAGGGCATACGTGTTATATGTGTAGCTGAGACCGTGTGCGGCCGAGGCGCGGGTATGATCCCGGACCGTCGAGTAGACATCGACGTCGTGATCCGCATTGAACAGTGAGCTCGCGTAGATGCGCCCGGCCGGCTGGCAGATCCGAATCAACTCCCGCAGCGCGCGCTCGGGCTGATCGAGCCAGGACAGCGTCTGCCAGCAGATCACCAGATCGAACTGCCCGCTCTCGAGCGGCAAATCGTAGATGTCCGCCACCAGGCACGTCGTTCGCAAGTGCCCGGTCGCCTGGCGCGCCCGCGCTACCGCCCCCTCGTTCAGATCGACCAGGGTGAAATGAGCATCGGGGAACAAAGCGCCCAGATGATAGCTCGCGGCGCCGCCCCCGCAGGCGATGTCCGCGATCCTCGCCGGCCTGTCCTGCAACCGCAGCACCAGAGCTTCGAGCTGCTTCTGCTGCTCGGCCTTCGCATGCAGCGATGCCGTGTAGTAGCGCTCGCTCTCGCGAGCGTCGATCTTCAGGGCCTGGGTGTAAGGATCCGGACGCTCGCTCAATTGTATTTCCTGAAGACGGGCTTGATGGCCGGACCCAGGAGGTAACCCTGGACGCCGTCCTCCATTGCACGCCGGTACACGGCCAATGCCGCATCGAGTGCACGCCCGGTGGCCGCCAGCTCCTGATCACCGTGCCGGTAGGACAAGGCGATCCATGGCATCAGGACACCATTGCGGATCATCTCCTGAGAGAACAGGGTGCGCAGGGCGTTGGAGGCTTTGCCGTCGCCGTCGAGTGTCACGTAGTACGGCGAGCAGGGAGCGCCTCCGACTTTGAAGTACTCGGCAACGCCGTGTGCCCGGGCCCGCTCCTGCATCAGCTCCAGCAGCCGGCGTCCGTAGCTCCATAGATGCTCGACGACCAAGTGCCTCTCCATGAAGTCCATCGTGGCGAGAAAGGCACCCATTCC
>DASTDD010000239.1:0-21446 GCA_035710545.1 Steroidobacteraceae bacterium | reverse complement strand
CGCCGATATCGCCCGCGCACAGAGACACGGTCCGGTACGGGATTTCCAGCTTCCGGAGCACCGTCTCGGCGTGCGCGGTCAGCTCCTCGAGCGCCGGGTAGGATTGCGACGGCCGCGTGATCTGTACGAGCTCGACTTTGTCGAACTGGTGGTTGCGGATCATGCCACGCGTGTCCTTGCCCGCCGCGCCGGCCTCGGAGCGAAAGCAGGGCGTGTGGCAGACGTATTTCAGGGGCAGCTCCTCGGCGGCGATGATCTGCTCGCGCACGAGGTTGGTCACGGGCACTTCGGCGGTTGGAATGAGGTAGAAGCTGTGCTGGCCGGGCCCGGCCTGGGCAGGCTGCTCGGCTGCCGTCTGGGGGCGCGCACCCGGGGCCGGCTCGCTTTCGGCGCGGCCGCGGACCGCGAACAGGTCCTGCTCGAACTTCGGCAATTGCCCGGTCCCGAACAGGGCCTGCGGCTGGACCAGGTAGGGCACGTACACCTCCGTGTAGCCATGCTCTCGCGTATGCAGATCGAGCATGAATTGCGCCAGCGCGCGATGCAGGCGCGCGACCTGCGCGCGCATCACCACGAATCGCGCACCGGAGATCCGCGCGGCGGCGGCAAAGTCCAGCCCGCCCAGGCTCTCGCCGATTGCCACGTGATCGCGCACCGGAAAGCCGTAAGTGCGCGGCTCGCCCCAGCGGCGGATCTCCTGGTTGCACGATTCGTCCCGACCGTCGGGAACGGAGTCGGCCAGCAGATTGGGCAGTCCCGCCTGCCACTGCTCCAGCGCCGTCTGCACGGTGCTCAGGGCCTGCTCCGCGTGGGTGAGCTCATCGGTCAGCCCAGCGCTGCGTGCCATGAGCGGCGCGGCATCCTGGCCCTTCGCCTTCGCAATCCCGACCGCCTTCGCGTTCGAGTTGCGCTCGGCGCGCAGACGATCGACTTCCACCTGGGAGGCCTTGCGCTGCTCCTCGAGCCTCTGCAGCGCGCTGACGTCCAGGACGAACCCCCGGCGCGCCAGATTTCGCGCTACCGCTTGCGGATCCGAGCGCAGCAACTTCGAATCAATCACGACTGCTTGTTTCCCCGGAGACGCGCCAGCGCCTCGCCGATTTTCAACTCAAGACCCCGCGACACCGGCCGGTAGTATCGTCGATCGGGCATCTCGTCAGGGAGGTACCGCTCTCCCGCGGCGTATGCATCCGGCTCGTCGTGCGCGTACCGGTAATCCCGTCCGTAGCCAAGCTCCTTCATCAGCCGGGTCGGCGCATTGCGCAGGCGCGCGGGTACCTCCAGCGTGCCGAACTTCCCGACATCCTCCATGGCCTCGCCCATCGCTACGTACACAGCGTTGCTCTTGGGGACACACGCGAGGTAGACGACCGCATTGGCGATGGCCAGCTCGCCCTCGGGGCTGCCGAGGCGGTCATACGCTTCCCAGGCATCCAGAGTGAGGGCGAAGGCGCGTGGGTCGGCGAGCCCAACATCCTCGATCGCCATGCGCACGACACGGCGGGCGATATAAAGCGGATCGCATCCGCCATCGAGCATGCGACACAGCCAATACAGCGCACCGTCCGGATCGGTGCCGCGCACGGCTTTGTGCAACGCGGAGATCTGATCGTAGAACTGGTCGCCACCCTTGTCGAACCGGCGACGGCCGCCACTCGCCACCTCTTTCGCGATCGCCTCGGTCAGCACGCGCGGATGCGCGCCCTCGGCCAGCGAGGCGGCCAGCTCGAGCATGTTCAGCCCCCGGCGCGCATCGCCGTCGGCCGCCCGCGCGATGAGATCGAGAGCTCGAGGCTCGGCGCTGATGCGCTCCCGGCCCAGACCGCGCACCTCATCCGCCAGCGCGACGCGCAACACGCTTGCGATGTCTTCCGGCGAGAGCGCCCGCAACACATACACACGCGCCCGCGACAACAACGCGCTCACCACTTCAAACGATGGATTCTCGGTGGTCGCACCCACGAACGTCAGGGTGCCGTCCTCCAGGAATGGCAGAAACGTATCCTGCTGCGCCTTGTTGAAGCGATGCACCTCGTCGAGAAACAGCAGCGTCGGCCGGCCGCTCGCCTCGCGCGCTGCCCGAGCGGTCTCGACCGCGGCCCGGATGTCCTTGACTCCGGCCATGACCGCCGAGAGCGCGATGAACTCCGCGTCGGCGCGCCGAGCGATGAGCCTCGCCAGAGTCGTCTTGCCCGTGCCCGGTGGCCCCCACAGGATGAGCGAGTGCAACTGGCCGCCCTCGATGGCCTGCCGCAATGGCTTGCCCGGCCCGAGCACCTGCGGCTGGCCCACAAACTCCTCCAGCGAGCGGGGGCGCATGCGGTCGGCGAGCGGCCGCAGCGCCTCGGCACGGCTCGACTCTTGTGCGCTCAAGGGCGAGCCCCGTGCCGCGCGGGCGACGCGGGCCTCATTTCTGAGGCGTCCCGATGACATCAACGCCCGATGGCGGCGTGAAGCTGACTTCCTGCGGCGAGACCGGTCCGTTGCGCTCGGCGTGATCGAACACGACCGTCGCAGTCTGCCCGAGCTTGTCATCGAGGATCATCCGCTTGAGCTCGCCTGCGGCAAATCCAAGCTCCGCCTGGCGAAAGTCCGCCTGGCTGCCCTGCGGCTCGACGCGCACCCAGTCGAGCCCTTCGCGCTTGCCCTCGGGTGTCAGCTTGAAGTTCTTGCGGACATCGCCCGTGCCCGACAGGAGCATCATGGGCGTTGCGGACAGGACGGCGTCCATCGGCTTCACTGTGACCTGCTGCAGGTCCCGATCGAGAAACCAGAGGTTGCGCCCATCGGCGACCATCAGCTGGCCCGCGTCCGCGGCGGAGCCTTGCGGATGGAGCTCCCAGCGGAACTTGCCCGGACGATCGACGACCAGCGTTCCGGTCGAGCGATCGATCTGCTGGCCGTGCGCATCCACCAACGTCTGGACGAACGCGGCGCGCAGGGTTTTCATGCCCTCGAGGTAGCTGTCGAGCGGGGTGGACTCGCCCCAGGCAACGCTCGCCGCCAGCATCAGCAGCACGCCAGGCCAGATCCTGAGCATGCTCATCCGTCCGGTGGGGCCGGCACGAGGACTTCACGCGCGCCGTTGGACTGCAGCGGGCCCACGAGGCCTGCGATCTCCATGGCCTCGAGCAAACGGGCTGCGCGGTTGTAACCGATCTTCAGGCGTCGCTGCACGTACGAGATCGAGGGCTTGCGCTCCGTGGTGACGATCTTGACGGCCTCGTCGTAAAGCGGGTCTGCCTCCGGATCCTCCACCATCACGCCGACGTCCCCCTCATCCGGTGCGATACCCGGGATCGGCGTCCGGGGTCCGGACAGAACCTCGTCGATGTAGTTCGGCGGGTGCGGCGAGCGCAGTGCTTCCACGACCCGATGCACCTCCTGATCGGACACGAACGCGCCGTGAACCCGTGTCGGCTGGGATGTCCCCGAGGGCAGGTAAAGCATGTCGCCGTGCCCGAGCAGTGTCTCGGCGCCCATCTGGTCCAGAATGGTGCGCGAGTCCACCTTGGCCGATACCTGGAAGGCGATCCGGCAAGGAATGTTGGCCTTGATGAGTCCCGTGATGACATCCACCGATGGTCGCTGCGTCGCCAGGACGAGATGGATGCCCGATGCGCGCGCCTTCTGGGCCAGCCGGGCAATCAGCTCCTCCACCTTCTTGCCCACGATCATCATCAGGTCGGCCAGCTCGTCGATGACCACCACGATGTAGGGCAACGGAGTCAGATCCGGGATCTGCGACTGATCGAGCGTCGGATCATTCGCGGCCTTCAGCATCATCACCGGGTCGCGGATCGGCTTGCCCGCTTCGATCGCATCCTTCACGCGCCGGTTGAAACCGGCAATGTTGCGCACCCCGAGGGCGGCCATGAGCTGGTAGCGCCGCTCCATTTCAGCGACCGACCAGCGCAGCGCGTTGGCCGCCTGCTTCATGTCGGTGACCACTGGAGCGAGCAGGTGCGGGATCCCCTCGTAGACCGACAGCTCCAGCATCTTGGGATCGATCATGATGAGCCGCACGTGCTCGGCCGTGGACTTGTACAGCAGCGACAACACCATCGCGTTGATGCCAACGGACTTGCCCGAGCCGGTGGTTCCAGCGATCAGCAGGTGTGGCATGCGCGCGAGATCGGCCACCACGGGCTGGCCGCCGATGTCCTTGCCCAGGGCCAGCGCCACCGGGGAGTGCATGTCGTCGTAAGCCCGGGAACGGACTATCTCTCCGAGCGTCACGATCTCGCGCTTCTCGTTTGCTATTTCCAGCCCCATGACGCTCTTGCCGGGAATCACCTCCACCACCCGCACGCTCAGCACGGACAGGGCACGCGCAAGATCCTTCTGCAGACTGGTGATCTGGCTGGCCTTGACGCCCGGCGCCGGCCGCAGCTCGAAGCGGGTGACGACGGGCCCCGGTTGCACGGCGACGACCTCGGCCTCGATGCCGAAGTCCTTGAGCTTCATCTCCACGAGGCGCGAGAGGGCCTCGAGCGCTTCCGCGGAGTACAGCGGCTCGCGCGGGGGTGGGTCATCGAGCAGTGTCAGTGGTGGCAACTCGTTCGACTGCGGCGGATCGAACAACGAAACCTGACGCTCCTTCTCCACCCGCTCGCTCTTCTCGACGATCGGAACGGGCGGCTCGATGCGCGGCGGCGCACGCGTCGGCGCCTTCTTCTGCTCGGTCCGAGCCGCCTCTTTCCGCGCCTGTCGCCGCTCGCGCCCCTCGGAGACTTCCCTGGCGTTCGCCCTGCGACCGCGCAGCCACGACAGGGCACCCCACAGGCCAGACCCGAGCCGATCCATGATCGTGAGCCACGAGACATGAAAGGCCAGCGACACCCCGGCCATCCAGGCCGCGATCAGCAGCAGCGTCGCACCCAGAAAGTCCACACCCGAGGCGAGCCCCCTGCCGACCAGGGTGCCGACGACGCCGCCGGCGCTCTGCCGCAGGACCCCGGGGTTCCAGTGAAGGGTGGTCAGGCCGCAGCTCGCCACCAGCACCAGCACGAATCCGCCGATGCGCACGGCCGTGTTCATCCGCGAGCCGGGCTCGGTCCGCTGTCTGCGCAGCAGATACCAGCAAGCAAGTCCGAGCACTACCGGGAACAGGTAGGCCGGTCGCCCGAACAGGAAGAAGAGCACGTCCGCCACCCAGGCTCCGACCGGCCCGATGCGGTTGTGGACGGCGGAAGAACTTCCGGTGAAAGAAAAGCCGGGGTCGTCAGGACTGTACGTGGCCAGCGCCACGAAGACCACCAGCGCCAGAACCCCCAGGGCGATGATGGCGCTCTCGCGCAGGCCGCGCGTGACCGCGGTAGTCAAACGATGAGACTGGCGCGCTTGCGCCGATGTGTCGGCCAATACCGATGGCTCCATTCAGTGGCAGAGACCTCTTCAGCCGGCATGCGGCGTGCCGCTACAGGCTCGGGTCGCCTCGCTCGGCCGCAGGCCGCGGGCGCAGTGCCCATTATAGTCCCGGTCGGGGCGACTCCCGGAAATCGCAGGACCGCGTGCCCACCCAGGCGACCCACTGCGGGCTTCCCCGAATGGGAGAGTGGCCCGCTGAGTCCTGCACGCACTTGATACCATGCTCCACATGCAGCAACGAGACCCATCCGCATGAGCCCGACTGCCCGCCATCACCGCCTCATCATCCTGGGGTCCGGACCCGCCGGATACAGCGCGGCGGTGTATGCCGCCCGCGCCAACCGCTCGCCGCTGCTGATCACCGGAGTCGAGCAGGGTGGCCAGCTGATGACCACCACGGAGGTGGACAACTGGCCGGGTGATGTCGAAGGACTGCAGGGCCCGGCCCTCATGGAGCGCATGCGGCGGCACGCGGAGCGATTCTCCACCGAACTGGTGAACGACCACATTCACTCGGCGGATCTGTCGGCGCGCCCGTTGCGCCTGCAGGGCGACACGCACCATTACACTTGCGATGCGCTCATCATCGCGACCGGTGCCGCCGCCAAGTATCTGGGTCTGCCTTCGGAGGAGAAATTCCGTGGCCGCGGCGTATCCGCCTGCGCGACCTGCGACGGGTTCTTCTTTCGCGGCCACCAGGTGGCCGTGGCCGGCGGAGGCAATACGGCCGTCGAGGAGGCTCTTTATCTCTCGCACATCGCCCGGCACGTCACCCTCGTGCACCGGCGCGACAAGCTTCGGGCGGAGAAAATCCTACAGGACCGGCTGTTTCGCGAAGCCGAGAGCGGCAAGATATCGATCCTCTGGAACCATACCATCGATGAGGTGTTAGGCGATCAAAACGGCGTCACCGGCGTTCGCTTGCGCGCGACGGATGGCCGCGACACCCGCGAGATCGACATTACGGGGCTGTTCGTCGCCATCGGCCACACTCCGAACACAGCCATTTTCACCGGACAGCTCGACATGCGCGAAGGCTACATCCGCACCCGCAGCGGACTGGACGGCAACGCCACCGCCACCAGCGTCCCGGGAGTCTTCGCGGCCGGGGATGTCGCCGACCATGTCTACCGGCAGGCGATCACCTCGGCCGGCGCCGGGTGCATGGCCGCGCTCGATGCTGACCGGTATCTTGAGAGCCTGGATGCGGCCTCGGATGCGCACGCGAGTACACAGAAGCATCGATGAGCTGAGCCCGCGGGAGTGGAATGCGCTCGTAGGCGATCGCAATCCGTTCCTGCGCCACGAGTTCCTGGCCGCGCTGGAGCACAGCGGCTGCATCGGGCCGGGTACGGGCTGGGATCCCTGCTACCTGGCCCTGACGGACCAGTCGGGCCTGGCCGGCGCCCTGCCCGTGTTCGCCAAGAGTCATTCGTACGGCGAATTCGTGTTCGACTTCGCCTGGGCGCAGGCCTACTCGAGGTTCGGCCTGCGCTACTACCCCAAGCTCACGGTGGCCGTCCCTTTCACGCCCGCAACCGGACCGCGCCTGCTGGTCCGCGCCGGCCCGGAGAGTGCCGCCACCGCCCGGCGCCTGCTCAGCGACCTGGAGCACTACACGGAAAGCCATACCCTCTCCTCCGTCCATGCGCTGTTTCTCGATGAGGAAGCGCGCTCGGTGTGCCAGGAGGCCGGCTGGCTCATCCGCCGTGACTGCCAATTCCACTGGCGCAATCACGGCTACGCGAGTTTCGAGGACTATCTGGAGACCTTCACCGCCGAGAAGCGCAAGAAGGCGCGCCGCGAGCGCCGGCGCGTGGCCGAGGCGGGCATCGTGTTCGAGACCCGCATGGGGCCGGAGCTCGATGAGCGGCTGCTCGATCTGGTCTACGGGTTTCATCGCGACACGTTTCTGCGCCACGGTCACGAGCCCTATCTGACCCGGACTTTCTTCAGCGAGGCGGCCCGCTCCCTGGGCGATGCCCTGATGGTCAAGCTGGCCGTGCATCGCGGCACCCCGGTCGCGGCGGCGATCTTCTTCTGGTGCCCCCAGGCCCTGTTCGGGCGCTACTGGGGAGCCGCCGCGGACTACAACAGCCTGCATTTCGAGGCCTGCTATCACCAGGGGATCGAGTTCTGCATCGAGCACGGCGTGGCCCGGTTCGAGCCCGGCACCCAGGGCGAGCACAAGGTCAGCCGCGGCTTCGAGCCGACCCTCACCTGGTCGGCGCACTTCATCGCGAACCGGCGCTTCCGGGCGGCGATCAGCGACTATCTCATCCGGGAGGGCGCCTCGGTGGACGCCTACGCGCAGGAGGTCCGGGAACACGTTCCTTACCGTGACCGGCGCTCGGCAGGGGACGAGGAGCTCGCTTGAGGTCCATCACCTGGCTCTCCCCGCAGGATGCTCCGGACTGCTTTCCGCCGCCCGAGCATGCACTGGAGGATCCGCCCGGGCTGCTGGCCGCAGGAGGCGACCTGTCCCCGGCGCGCCTGCTGGCCGCCTACCGGCGCGGCATCTTCCCCTGGTACTCCCCGGGTCAACCGGTCCTGTGGTGGTCGCCTGACCCGCGGGCCGTCCTGTTTCCCGAGGAATTCCGCTGTGCCCGCAGCCTCGCCAAGACCCTGCGCAACGGCGGGCTCTCGGTGGCGGTCAACCGCGACTTCGCCTCGGTCATCGACAGCTGCGCGGCTCCTCGCGCCCACGGTCAGGGGACCTGGATCACCCGCGAAATGCGCCACGCCTATCTACAGCTGCACCGAATGGAGTTTGCGCACAGCATCGAGACGTACCGCGACGATGTGTTGGTGGGTGGATTGTACGGGGTGCGCCTGGGCGGCATCTTCTTCGGTGAATCGATGTTCAGCCGCGAGCGCGACGCCTCCAAGGTCGCGCTCGCTCACCTGGTCGGCCTGTGCCGCGACACCGGGATCGCGGTCATCGACTGCCAGCTCGCCTCGCGCCATCTGCAGAGCCTCGGCAGCCGTGCGATCGCCCGGGGGCAGTTCCTCACCCTGCTTCGCGAGCAGATCAGCCTGAAGCCGCAGGCCCTGAGCTGAGCAAGGCGCCTGCGACCCGAAGAGGCCGCACGCTGAAATGGCAATGCCGCTGAAATTGCAATGCCTATGATGGTTATGCTGCAATTCGCGCCCCTCAAGCCGGTAAGGGCTCTATGTCGAAGGAAGATGCCATCCAGATGGAAGGCGAGGTCGTCGAGACCCTGCCGAACACGACGTTCCGCGTGAAGCTCAAGAACGGTCACGTCGTGACTGCGCACATCTCGGGAAAGATGCGCAAGAACTACATCCGTATCCTCACGGGCGATGCCGTGACGGTGGAAATGACCCCCTACGACCTGACCAAGGGTCGCATCATCTACCGGGGCCGGTAAACGCGCGCGCTGCCCGCGCGCGCGCCACTCAGGCTGTTACCGCGGGGAGCTGGGCAGGGACGCAATCCAGCGTCAATTTCGAGCCATCCTCGCTTACCGAGACGGTCACCTGACCGCCGCCGGCGAGCTTGCCGAACAGCAGCTCCTCGGCGAGCGGGCGCTTGATGTGCTCCTGGATGAGCCGCGCCATGGGCCGGGCCCCCATCTTGGGGTCGTAGCCCTTCTCGGCGATCCAGCGTCGCGCCTGATCATCGAGCGTGATGCTCACGCCCTTGGCCTCGAGCTGTGTCTCGACTTCCACGATCAGCTTGTCCACGACTCGCTCGATGGTGATGGGATCGAGCGAGGCGAACTGGATGACCGCATCCAGCCGGTTGCGGAACTCAGGCGTGAAGATCCGCCGGATCGCCTCCATCCCATCGCTGGTGTTGTCCGAGTGGGTGAAGCCGATGGCGGGCCGGCTCATCTCCTGCGCGCCCGCATTGGTGGTCATGACGATGATGACGTGGCGGAAGTCGGCCTTGCGGCCATTGTTGTCGGTGAGAGTCCCGTGATCCATGACCTGCAGCAACAGGTTGAACACGTCCGGGTGAGCCTTCTCGATCTCATCGAGCAGCAGCACGCAATGCGGATGCTTCGTGATCGCCTCGGTGAGCAGGCCGCCCTGGTCGAAACCAACGTAGCCCGGCGGGGCACCGATCAGACGGGAGACCGTGTGGCGCTCCATGTATTCGGACATGTCGAAACGCAGGAACTCCACGCCCATGGCGATGGCGAGCTGGCGCGTGACCTCCGTCTTGCCCACTCCGGTGGGGCCGGCGAACAGGAAGTTGCCCACCGGCTTGCGCTGGTCGCCAAGGCCCGAGCGCGCCATCTTGATCGAGGCGGCCAGCGACTCGATCGCCTTGTCCTGACCGAAGATCACGAGCTTGAGATTGCGCTCCAGATTGCGCAGCACCTCGCGGTCGGACGTGGAGACGCTCTTGGGAGGAATGCGCGCCATGCGGGCGACGATGTCCTCGATGTGGCGCACCTCGACCACCGGCTCGCGCTCGGCGATCGGTTTCAGGCGCTGGCGCGCGCCCGCCTCGTCGACGACATCGATCGCCTTGTCAGGCAGGTGCCGTTCGTTGATGTGGCGTGCCGCGAGCTCCGCGGCAGCCTTGAGAGCCTCGTTCGCGTAGGTGATGCCGTGATGCTCCTCGAAGCGGGGCTTCAGGCCCATCAGGATCTCGACCGTCTCGGCAACCGTGGGCTCCACGACATCGATCTTCTGGAAGCGCCGTGCCAGGGCGTGATCCTTCTCGAAGATGCCACGATATTCGTGGTAGGTGGTCGAGCCGATGCAACGGATCTCGCCGTTGGTGAGGACCGGCTTGATGAGGTTGGAGGCATCCATCACGCCGCCCGAGGCCGCGCCCGCTCCGATCACCGTGTGGATCTCGTCGATGAAGAGGATCGCTCCCGGCTGCTTCTTGAGTTCGGTGATGACGCCTTTCAGACGCTTCTCGAAATCGCCGCGATACTTGGTGCCGGCGATCAGCGCACCCATGTCGAGTGCGTAGATGGTGCAGTCGGCGAGCACCTCCGGAACCTTGCCTTCGACGATGAGCCGCGCGAGCCCCTCGGCGATGGCGGTCTTGCCTACGCCCGCCTCGCCCACGTACAGGGGGTTGTTCTTGCGCCGGCGGCACAGGATCTCGATCGTGCGCTCCACCTCGAGCTTGCGCCCGATCAGCGGATCGATGCGGCCGTCCTGGGCCATGCGGTTCAGGTGCGTGGTGTACTTCTCCAGCGCGCTTCCGCCCTCCGGATCGCGCTCGCCGTCGGCTTGCGTTTCCTCCTTGTCGGCGGTCTTCTCCTCGGCGATCTTCGAAAGGCCGTGGGAGATGTAGTTCACCACGTCCAGCCGGGTCACGTGCTGGCGGTTGAGCAGGAACACGGCGTGGCTCTGCTTCTCGCTGAAAATCGCCACCAGCACATTGCCGACGCCCACTTCCTTCTTGCCGCTCGACTGCACGTGGAACACGGCGCGCTGCAGCACGCGCTGGAATCCCAGGGTCGGCTGCACCTCACGCTCCTCACCCTCCTCCAGGCGGGGGGTGGACTGATCCACGTGGTCTTTGAGCTCCTGCTTCAGCTTGCCCAGATCGGCGCCGCAGGCGCGCAGGATCTCGCGCACCTTCGGCGTATCGAGAATGGCCAGCAGAAGATGCTCGACCGTCAGGTATTCGTGACGCGCTTCACGTGCCTGATGGAACGCATCATTGAGACAATATTCAAGCTCGTTGGACAGCACTTTCGTCGGGCCTCACTTCAATTGTTCCATGCAGACAGCCACTTCACCGGGCGCGGCGCCAGGGGCGCACGAGGAGCTCCTTGACGGCTCACGAGGCTGCTTCCTTCACGCTTCTTCCAGGGTACACATCAAAGGATGCTGATGATCACGGGCATACGTCGTCACTTGTGCAACCTTAGTTTCGGCGATCTCGTATGTGAAGACCCCACATACGCCCTTACCCTTGGTATGCACCTCAAGCATGATCCGCGTCGCAGTTGGCCTGTTGAGGGCGAAGAACTTTTCCAGCACATCGACCACAAACTCCATGGGAGTGTAGTCGTCGTTGAGCAGGACCACCTGGTAGAGCGGAGGCTGTTTGACCTGCGGCCGCGATTCCTCGACGACGATTCCGGTATCGGGGCGGGCAGGATGCGGATCGGGCATGGCGTCTTTATAGGGGTCGCCAAACGGCAACACAAGCCTCCGGTGAGGAGCCGGTGTTTACTCAGCAGAAACAATTGCTTGAGAGCATGTACGACAGCCCCGTATGATTGCCCCCGTACGGGCGTATGGCCGCGAAGCGGCCGCCCTGTTCACAGCCGGGCGCACTTTCCGCGCGGATCCCGGTCGGAACAGCTGTTCGTGGGGGCTCACGAGGATTCATTCGGCCAATGAATGCCGCATCCTGGCTCGAAGGATTGCCGGCGCCCGATAAGTGGCGCGCGCTCATGCTGACGCACGGGCCGCGCGCTGCCACGTGGGCCCTGGCCCTGGCACTGAGCGTGCAGGCCGCGGTGATCGTCACCAACCTGGCCGGCGCCGGCCGCTCCCCCAAGGTCAGCGCGACGACGACGCCCGTTCCGCTGCAGCGCCGAAGCGTGGACGTGGCGGCTATCATCAACGCACACCTCACCGGGGTTTCCACGGCCGCGGCACCCTCTGCCCAGGACGCGGCCAACGCTCCGCAGACCACCATGCCGCTGGTGCTCACCGGCATCATCGCGGAGGACAATCCGCAGGACGGCCTGGCGATCCTCGGCGAGAATGCCGGCGCCGCCAAAGTGTATGCAGTGGGCGACAATATCCCCGGTGGCGCGAAGCTCCATTCGGTCTACGTCGAGCGCGTGGTGATCGATCGCAACGGGCACCTCGAGTCGCTCACGCTGCCCCGGCAGGCGCAGGGAGCCGCGCCCCCTCCCTCGGCCGCCGCCCTGCAGACCGAATCGCCGGTCATGGACCGCATGCGCAAGCTGATCTCCGACGACCCCGGTCTCATGGCTGACATCATGCGCCCCCAACCTGTGTTCGCCGGGGGCAAGCAGAAGGGCTATCGGGTCTATCCCGGGCGCAACCGCGCCGCCTTCGGACGGCTGGGACTGCATCCCGGGGACCTCGTGACGGCCATCAACGGCACCCCCCTGGATGATCCGGCTCGCGGACAGGAAATCTTCCGCACGCTGGGATCTTCCAGTGAGGCACACATCACAGTCATGCGAGGCGGCCAGCAGCAGGATCTCACATTGAACATTGCGCAGGTCGCCCAGGAAGCCGAGGCACTCGTCGGCTCCCAGGGCGATCAGGGGCAGCCGGTACCTCCGCCGCCATCGGAGCCGCCGAATCAGCCCGACTCTTCGCAGTAGCGCCGGTGTGCCCGGCTTTCGGGGGAACAGCTAGTGAATGGAATTCGGTCGTCCAGGTCTGAAAGGCGCGTGCCGCGCTTTCTGATGCGTTGCGCGCCCCTGGCGTTGGTGGTGGCCTCGGTCGCCTCCGCGCAGCAGACGGGGCGGATCACCCCCAACTTCAAGGACGCGGACCTCACGCAGATCACCGAGGCGGTCGGCGCTGCAACGGGCAAGACTTTCATCATCGACCCGCGCGTCCGCGCGCAGGTCACGATGCTCTCCTCGACGCCGATGACTCCGGCGGCGTTCTACCAGGCATATCTCGCGATCCTGCAGGTACATGGATTCATCGCGGTGCAGAACGGCGACATCGTGAAGGTGCTGCCGGATGCCAACGCCCGCCAGGTTCCCTCGATAGATCTGCCCGATCGCGTCAGCTCCACGTCCGATGAGATCGTGACGCAGGTGATCGACGTCAGGAACGTCAATGCCGCGCAGCTCGTGCCGATCCTGCGCCCGCTCATTCCCCAGTACGGCCAGCTCGCCGCCTACCCCGCTTCCAACATCCTGATCATCTCGGACCGCGCGAACAACGTCGATCGCATCACGCGCATCGTTCGCCGCATCGATCAGGTGGGCAGCGGCGACCAGGAACCGGAGATCATCCCGCTGCAGAATGCCTCGTCGGCGGAGATCGTTCGCGTCGTCAACTCCCTGTACCAGGGACAGGGCGCGGCGGCCGAGGGAGGCACCCCCGTCAAGGTGGTGGCGGATGATCGTTCCAACAGCGTGCTCGTCGCGGGCGACCAGGGGCAGCGGCTGCGCATCCGGGCGCTGATAGCGCACCTGGACACGCCGCTCGACTCCGGCGGCGACACGCAAGTGCGCTACCTGCACTACGCCGACGCGGACAAGATTGCCCCGAAGCTGAAGGAGCAGATCACCGGTGTGGCGCAGGCTACGCAGGGCTCGGCGCCCGGCGCCGCGGCCTCCCCGCAGGCGCAGGCCGAGAAGAGTGCCATGGTCTGGGCGGACCCGCAGAACAACGCCCTGGTGATCACCGCGCCGCCGAAGATCATGCGCGCGGTCATGAGCATCATCGACAAGCTCGATATCCGCAGGCGGCAGGTGCTCGTCGAAGCGGTGATCGTCGAGGTGAACACCGACAAGACGGCGCAGCTCGGGGTCAACTGGGCCGAGTTCGAGCGCGGCACCGGCACCGTGCCGGCCGGCGCGTTCGTCAGTCCCGTGGGCAGCTCGGGCAGCATCGTGGATCTGGCCAACGATGTCGGCGGCCTCGTGACCGGCACGGCGACCTCGGCGACGCTACCGACAGGAGCCACCTTCGCCGTCGGCCGCATCTCCTCGGGCGGACTCAACTTTGCCGCGATGCTGAGCGCACTGCGCGGCGATTCCGACACGAACGTCATCGCGACGCCCTCGACGATGACTCTCGACAACCAGGAGGCGGAGATCAAAGTGGCGGAGGAAGTGCCGTTCGTGACGGGCTCCTTTGCCAACACCGGCACGGTCAGCAACGGCGCGGTCAATCCCTTCCAGACCATCCAGCGCGAGGAAGTCGGCACGATCCTCAAGGTGACCCCGAGCATCGCCGCCGAGGGCAACTCGGTCGTCCTCAAGATCTCGATCGAGAGCTCGAGCGTACTGCCGACCTCGGTCTCCTCGGTCGACATCACCACCAGCAAGCGCACGATCACCACCAACGTGCTGATCGAGGATGGTGGAATCGTCGTGCTCGGCGGGCTGATCTCGGATTCGAACACGAAAAACAAGCAGCAGGTTCCCTTCCTCGGCAGCATTCCGCTCATCGGTGAGCTCTTCAAGACCCGCCACGTCGAGGCGACCAAGAACAACCTGATGATCTTCATCCGCCCGAAGATCCTGCGCGATCAGGTGCAGGCGGCCTACGAGGCGGATTCGAAGTACAACTACATGATGGATCAGCAGAGGGCCTACAACGGCAAGCGCGAGCTGCTGCCGCTGCTGCCCGGGGTGAAGAAGCCCATGCTCACCGCGCCCCCCACCCCACCCGCGCCCGGCTCCACTCCGGTGGCTCCCGGCTCGCCCGAGGAGAAGGCAAAGGCCGCCAAGGAGCAGGCGGCCAAGGATGCCGCGGAGGCCAAGAAGCTCGCAGCGCCCGGCGCGGTGGCGCCGGCCCCGCCGCCCCCGCCGCAGCCGAACGATGGCTCGGCGACCAACGCTTCGCCCGATCAGGGCATGGCGCCCGCGGCCAAGCCGAAGCCCGACACCTCCCAGCAGGCGACGCCACAGCCGGAGCAGAAGCCGTGAACGATGTGGCCGTTCCGATGCCGCAGGAGCGACGACTGTCGTTCGCTTTCGCCAAGCGCCACGGCGTTCTCGTGAAGCGGCTGGTCGAGGGCGGCGCCGAGTGCGCTTGCCGCGATAACGTCTCGCCGCTCGCCATCGCCGAGGTTCGCCGCTACCTGCGCCTGCCGATGCGGATCGAGCGTGTGCCGGAAGTCGAGTTCGACCTGCTGCTGCGTCAGGCCTACGAAGCCGGGTCCGACACGATGCAGGCGGTCGAAGGGCTGGATGAGACCACTGACCTCGCCCACCTGGCGCTGGATCTGCCCGAGCAGGCCGACCTGCTCGACAGCGACGATGATGCGCCCATCATCCGCCTCATCAACGCCGTGCTGACGCAGGCGGTTCGGGAAAACGCCTCCGACATCCACGTCGAGCCGTTCGAGAACCGGCTCGTCATCCGGTTTCGCGTCGATGGCATCCTGCGGGAAGTCCTGCAGTCCAAGCGGGCCGTCGCACCCCTGGTGGTCTCGCGCCTGAAGGTGATGTCAAAGCTCGATATCGCCGAGAAGCGCCTGCCCCAGGACGGTCGCATCAGCCTGAGGATCGCCGGACGCTCGGTGGATGTGCGCGTCTCGACTATTCCCTCCGGGCACGGCGAGCGCGTCGTGCTGCGTATCCTGGACAAGCAGGCGGGCCGCCTCGATTTGAATGCCCTGGGAATGGTGCCGCAGATCGAGTCCCTCATCGATGAGCTCATCCACAAGCCGCACGGCATTCTACTGGTCACCGGCCCGACCGGCTCGGGCAAGACGACCACGCTGTACGCAGCCCTCGAGCGGCTCAACGACAACACCCGCAACATCATGACGGTCGAGGATCCGATCGAGTATTACATCGACGGCATCGGCCAGACGCAGGTAAACACCAAGGTCGAGATGACCTTCGCGCGCGGGCTGCGCGCCATCCTGCGCCAGGACCCGGACGTCGTGCTGGTCGGTGAGATTCGCGACCTCGAGACCGCGCAGATCGCGGTACAGGCGAGCCTCACGGGCCACCTCGTGCTCTCGACATTGCATACCAACACGGCGGCCGGTGCGCTGACCCGCCTGCGCGACATGGGGATCGAGCCCTTCCTCCTGTCCTCGAGCCTCGTGGGCGTGCTCGCCCAGCGCCTGGTGCGCGTACTCAACCCGGATACCAAGCAGGCTTTCCAGGCCGGCGAATACGAGCGCCGCCTGCTCAATCTGCGCCCGGAGGAGGATTCGCCGGTCCTGTACCGGCCGGGCCGGGACGTCGCCGGCGGCTATCGCGGCCGCTCCGGCATTTACGAGCTGATCATGGTCGACGATCAGATGCGTACCATGATCCACGATGGCGCCAGCGAGCAGGAGCTCGAGCGCTATGCGCGCCATACGACGCCCTCGATTCGCGACGATGGCCGTGCCAAAGTGCTCCGCGGAGAAACTACAATAGAGGAAATTCTGCGGGTCACGCGCGAGGATTGAGCCCGGATGGGCGCTTTCGAATACACGGCTCTCGATACCGGCGGCAAGGAACGCAAGGGGATTCTGGAAGGCGACACGCCGCGGCATATACGCCAGCTGCTGCGCGAGAAGCAGCTGCTCCCCGTCACCGTCAGCGAGGTCGCGCAAAAGGAAGCCAGGCGGCAGCGCTCTTTCAGTCTGACTCGCCGTGTCTCGACCGCCGACCTGTCGCTGTTCACCCGCCAGCTCGCCACGCTCGTGCGCGCCGGCCTCCCCCTGGAGGAGGCGCTGCTGGCGGTCTCGCAGCAGACCGAAAAGCCCCGGGTGCAGAGCATCGTGCTCGGCGTACGCTCCAAGGTCATGGAGGGACACACGCTCGCCGATGGCCTGGCGGATTTCCCGCGCGTCTTTCCGGAGATCTATCGCTCGACCGTCGCCGCCGGCGAGCAATCGGGCAAGCTCGACGGCATCCTCGAGCGGCTGGCCGACTACACCGAGGGGCGCGAGCTGATCCGCCAGAAGGTGCTCGCGGCGATGCTCTACCCCATCGTGCTCTCGGTCATGTGCTTCGCGATCGTCTCGGGACTGATGGTCTACGTGGTCCCGAAGGTGGTCGCCGTCTTCCAGCAGACCAAGGGGAAGCTTCCCCTCATCACCAAGGTCCTCATCGCCACCAGCGATTTCGTGCGCGACTGGGGCATCTGGATGGTCATCGGCGCGGTGATCGCCGTCTTTCTTTTCCGCCGCTGGCTGCGCAATCCCGACAATCGACGGCTCTATCACCGCTTTCAGCTGCGGTTGCCCATGGTCGGCAAGCTGACGCGGGGCTTCAACACCGCGCGATTTACGCGGACGTTCAGCATCCTGTCGGCCAGCTCGGTGCCGGTTTTGGAGGCCTTGCGCATTTCGGGGGAGGTCGTGACGAGCCTTCCCATGCGCGATGCGGTCACGGAGGCGGCTGCGCGCGTGCGCGAGGGCGCCCCAATCGGGCGCTCCCTGGGCATGAGCCGGATGTTTCCCCCCATGACGATCCACCTGATCTCCAGCGGCGAGTCGAGCGGGGAGCTCGAGAGCATGCTCGAGCGCGCCGCCATCAGCCAGGAGCGCGAGCTGGACAGCCTGCTGGCGGGCATGGTCGGTCTGCTCGGCCCGATGCTCATCGTATTCATGGGTCTTTTTGTGATGGGGATCGTATTTGCGATGCTGCTGCCGATCTTCGAGATGAATCAGCTCATCAAGTGAGGCCCGGGGCGTTGCGAACGATCGGCAAACTGATTTAAGTTCGCGCCCTCGATTTCCTGCCGTACCTGGTATCGGCGCAATGAGCGAGAAACCCGAATCAGAGGAATTCGAAGACGAGGAGCCGGATGAGCCGGTGGTCGGCGATGCCGACGTGGATCTCGATCAGGTCATCAAGGATCTCGACCTGGCGAAGCGCCGTGGACAGAAGGCCGGAGATCCTGCGTGGCGTCGCCTCGAGCGCCTGCTCGAGGACAAGCGGACAGCCGAGCTCACCAGCGACTTCGACGACTACGACATCGGCGTGGAGGAGCCCGAGGAGGGCTCCACGGAGCCTGCTGGCCGCAGCCGCCGCAAGCCGATGTGAGGCCGCTCCCGCGCCGGAGGGAGTGTTCGGGGTCGCTCCCTGGAAAAACCACCCCGGCGCTCATCAAAGCGCGGCTAGTGGAAATCCCGCGAGCGCGTCAGCAGCTCCCCGAGCAGCCCTGAGCGATCGACGAGGCGGCGCGCGATCACATGCCGGACGCCCTCCTGGTATTGCAATTCCCCCTGCACTTCGAGCAGACGGGATTCGAGCATCGCACGCCGCTGCTCGCGCCCCACACTCTCCCATACGATCACGTTGACCTGACCACTTTCGTCCTCGAGTGTCAGGAATGTCACGCCGTTGGCGCTTTGCGGACGCTGCCGCATGAGCACGATGCCCGCCGTGCGGACGATCCGCCCGTGGGCGATGCGATCGAGCTCATCGGTTCTGAGAATCCGATCGTGTGACAAACGTCCACGCAACAGGGCCAGCGGATGACGCCCGAGCGTGAGTCCCACCGAGGCGTAGTCCGCCACGATGGACTGGCCTTCGGTGGGCGCTTCGAGCAAGGGCCGGGCCTCTTGCAGAGCGCCCCGGGGCGCCAGCGGCAAAGGCCGCTCGGCGGCAGCCACTTCCCAGTACGCGAGGTGACGATTGCCGCTGAGCGCAGCCAGCGCGCCGGCCGCGGCCAGCGCCTCGAGATCGCCCCTGTCCAGCGCCGCCCGGTGAGTGAGATCCGCCACGCTCGCGAAGCGCCCCGCGGAGCGGGCCGCCTCGATCCGCCCGGCGCCCGCCTCCGACAGCGATTTGATCATCCGCATACCGAGTCTCAGCGCCGGCTCTGCATCCTCCCGCGGCTCGAGCGTACAGTCCCAGGCGCTTTCCTGGACAGCCACCGGCCGCACCTCGACTCCATGTGCCCGCGCGTCCCGAACCAGCTGTGCCGGGGCATAAAAGCCCATCGGCTGGCTGTTGAGCAGCGCGCAGGTGAAAGCCGCCGGCTCGTGGAATTTGAGCCACGCGGAATCGTATACGAGCAAGGCGAAGCTGGCGGCGTGAGAATTGTGCACCACAAAATTATTGGCCACGAAACTATGATCGCCTTCGATCTGCAGATCGAACGTATCCTGATCGCCGGCTGGCTGAATCGATACGATCCTGTCCCAAGACACATCCGATCCGGCCAGCCGTCCCAGCTCTTGCCCTGGAACCGTTCGCACGATTGCCACGGAGTCACCGATGACAAGGCGTCCAAGCGGACACCAGCCCTTGATTGTCATGAAAGGGTGCTCGGCAGTAGCGACAATCGAATGCCCGAGGGCGGTACGCAGACGCCAAACAGACTTCACGCCGCTACGCATTACATTCGCTACTTTGCGCTTCCGCAGCCGTAACTCATCATCACAGGCAAGCGTATTGTTCAGACGGACCCGTCCCGAAACGACTTCATCCATCCTCACCCACCTGCCCGTATCCGCATCGATCACCCGGGTCTCCCCGACGACGCATTCGGGAAATCCGTATTCGCCGAATCCCAGCATCTGCTTGTACACACGCTCCGCGAACTCATCCTGGTAGCCGCGCGCGCGCATGCCCCCGATCAGCTTCTCGCGGAAGTGCTCGATGCCGCCGCTCCTCTTCCAGGCGCCCATCGCGCGACGCAGACTGTCGGCCTCGCCCGGAGAGAAGCCCGCGGCGACGATCGCGAGCTGCATCACCTGCTCCTGGAATATGGGCACGCCGAGGGTACGCCGCAGCACATCGGCAACCTCATCGTTGGGATACGCGACCGGCTCGCTCTTCGCCCGGCGCTGCAGATACGGATGGACCATGTCGCCCTGGATCGGTCCCGGCCGCACGATGGCCACCTCGATCACCAGATCGTAGTAGCAGGCCGGCTTCAGGCGCGGCAACATCGACATCTGCGCGCGCGACTCGATCTGGAAGACTCCGATCGTATCCGCGCGCGACATCATCGCGTAAACCTGCGGATCGGCATCCGGGAGCTGCCCCAGAGCGTGGCGTGTTCCCCGGAAGCCATTCACGAGCGCGAAGGCCCGCCGCAGCGCACTCAACATTCCGAGCCCCAGCACATCCACCTTCAGCAGACCCAGATCGTTGAGATCATCCTTGTCCCACTGCACGACCGTCCGCTCGGGCATCGTCGCGTTCTCGATCGGCACGAGCTCCTCCAGCAGGCCCTCCGAGATCACGAACCCACCGACATGCTGCGACAGGTGACGGGGAAACCCTGGAAAGGCCACGAGCTGTCTGGCCAGACTCACGATCCGCCCGAGAACCGGATCCTGCGTGTCGAAGCCTGCCTCGTGTACACGTTCGGGCAGTGTCTCGTTGCCGTCCCACCATTGCATGACCTGCGAGAGCCGTCCGCCGCTCTCGGGATCGAGCCCGAAGACTTTGGCCATATCGCGCAGCGCGCTCCGCGGCCGATACATGATGACCGTGGCGGCAATCGCCGCCCGATCGCGCCCGTACTTGTCGTAAATGTATTGAATGACCTCCTCGCGCCGGTCGTGCTCGAAGTCGATGTCGATATCCGGAGGCTCGTTGCGCTCACGCGAGATGAAGCGCTCGAACAGCAGCGCCGCGCCACGTTCCGGCCCGACGGCCGATACTTCCAGGCAATAACAGACCAGGGAATTGGCGGCGGAGCCGCGCCCCTGACACAGAATACTGTTGGCGCGCGCATAGGCGACGATGTCCTGCACGGTCAGAAAATACGGCTCGTAATGCAGCTCCGCAATGAGAGCCAGCTCGCTCTGCAGGGTGGCCCGCACGCTCTGCGGGACGCCGCCTGGCCAGCGCCTGCGGGCCCCCGCCTCGACGAGCTTGCGTAAATGACTGGCCGGGGTCTCGCCCTCCGGCACGAGCTCGTGCGGGTATTCGTAGCGCAGCTCATCGAGGGAGAAGTGGCAGGCTTGCGCAATGGCGACGCTCTGTGCGAGCAGGTCCTGAGGGTACAGGCGCGCGAGCTGCTCATACTCGCGCAGATGACGCTCTCCGTTCGGATACAGATGCCAGCCCGCCTGTGCAATGGGCACATTGAGACGCACGGCGGTCAGCGCATCCTGCAGCTGCCGTCGCTCGCGTACATGCATGTGAACATCGCCGCTTGCGACGAGCAGCAGCCCCAGCTCATGGCCGAGCGACTGAAGAATTCGCAGCCGTTGCCGATCGGTCCCCTCCCGGAACAACTCGACCGCGATGCGGGCACGGGCACCGAAATGCCGGCTCAACCACCGGGCTTCATCCCGCCAGCGGGACTCCTGCGTTTGCGGCTGACAATCTCCGGTGCCGCTCAGGCAGGGCATCCACAGAACGAAGCACTGCCGCAGGCCTGCGGCTTCCACGTCCTCGCGCCTGAGCGAGTACTTTCCCTTGACGGCTGCACGGCGGCCGCGGGTGATCAGCCGGCACAGCTGTCCGTAGCCTTCCCGGTCG
>DASTDD010000238.1:0-5924 GCA_035710545.1 Steroidobacteraceae bacterium | reverse complement strand
GTGCGGCGTGGCCGTGACGTTTTCGCAGCCCGTGTAGGCATTACCTTCGGCCAACGGCTCGGTATGGAAGACATCCAGCGCAGCGTGCCCCACGTGCCCGTTCGCAAGCGACCGCAGCAGTGCTCGCTCATCGATCAGGGCGGCTCGAGCCGTGTTCACCACGATGCATGCCCGGTTCAGCAGGGCCAGACGTCGCTGATCGATGATGTTCCGGGTCTCCTCGTTGAGCCCCAGGTGCAGGCTGAGCACGTCGGCGCCACGCAGCGCCGCGTCCAGGTCCCTCTCAAAGTAAGGCTTCGCTACGGGTGTCCGGTTCCATCCCGCCACCCGCATGCCGATGGCGTGGGCCATTTCCGCGAAGGCCGTGCCAATCCCACCCAGACCGACCACGGCAACCTTGCGTCCTTTGAGCTGGATCCCTTCGATGGGATTCCATCTGCCCACGCGCACATCACGATCCATCTGCACGATATGGCGTGCCCCGGCCAGCATGAGAGCGAAGGCGTGCTCGGCAACCGACTGGTCGGCATAGCCGGGCGTGGTCACGATTCGCAGGCCTCGCTGCTGCGCGCGGGACACGTCGATGTAGGAGCCCACACCCGTGCCCATGAACAGCAGGGCATTCAGGCTGGGGCATGCATCGATGACTTGCGCGCTGATGTGCGTGTGTTCCACGATCAGGACATCGGTGTCCTGTCCGAGCCGGATCAGGTCGGGCACGGAAGGATTGCCCTCGCGGAAAGTAATCAGCGCCGGTGTGGGCAGGTTGCGGCTCTCCATGATCTGCCGCATTTCGAGCGATCGATCGACATAGACCCCGCGCAACGGCCTGGCTTGCGTCATGGCACAAGGTTCGGGGGTCCCGCCGCAATTCGTCAAGCGAAACCCCGCAACGAATCCCAAAATAAAAGGGCCGCCGCAGTCGAGAGGTCTCGTCATGCGGCGGCAAGCGGGGGGAGCCGGGAAAATCGCGGGCTACGGTCTGTGCAAGGAGAACTCCGGGGACTGAGCGGCCAACCGGGCGACCGTCTCCGCCCGGGGTGCGTGGCGGGTCGCGCGAGGCTCGTAGTGAGCAACGTGGAAGGCGAGACAGAACGCGGCACAGGCCAGAGCCAGTCGAACCCAATTCTGGAGTTCTGTCATCCGCCGCAGTGCTGTCGTCAGGTGGTCCATGGATGCGAACGCTACGCTGCCCGGTCTTCGTGCCACAGTGTCGAAGGTCATCTGCCCGAGCCCCGGGGCCGAACCCCGGGGAAATGCCTGGCTACCGGTAACGGCCGGAGGCCGGAGTAGACTAGGACGCTCGCGCAAGAGTCACTTGAAGTATGCGGGGAGCTTGATGAACGCAGGCCGAATCACGGACAGCCCCAGCGCCAGCAGCCGGCTCGCCCAGCTCTTCCCCAAGCTGGCGCCGCGCCAGATTGCCCGGCTCGCCTCGCAGGGACGAGCGCGTCAAGCGCAAGCGCAGGAGGTGCTGATTGCCACCGGCAGCCGCACTGCCTGCTGCTATGTCGTCGTCAGCGGAGAGCTGGAGATCGTGCGCGCGACGGACCTGGGAGACGAAGTCATCGCGGTGCACGGGCCGGGCTCGTTCAGCGGGGAGATCAGCACGCTGAGCGGGCGGCCGGCCCTGCTGACCACGCGCGCGAAGACGACTGCCGAGCTGATCGAGCTCGACCGGGATCGTCTCATGATGCTCGTGCAGACCGACCCGGAACTGAGCGAGCTGATCCTGCGAGCGTATATCCTGCGCCGGGTGGAGTTGATTGCCGGAGGCTTCGGTGACGTCATCGTCATCGGCTCGACGCACTGCTCCGGCACGCTTCGAGTCAAGGAATTCCTCACGCGCAACAATCACCCCTACACCTACTTCGATCTCGATCGTGACCGGGAGGTGCAGGGACTGCTGGATCGCTTCCACATCCTCCCGGGCGAGATCCCCGTGCTGATCGCCCGGCGCGAGCTGGTGTTGCGCAACCCGAGCACTGCGGATATCGCGCAGGCGCTCAATCTCAATGACGCCGTCGACCCGAAGCAGCTGCACGATCTGGTCGTCGTCGGCGCCGGTCCCGCCGGACTGGCTGCCGCCGTCTATGCTTCCTCCGAAGGACTCGACGTCCTGATCCTCGAATCCGTGGCGCCGGGCGGGCAGGCAGGATCCAGCTCCAAGATCGAAAACTACCTCGGATTCCCCACCGGCATCTCCGGTCAGGCGCTGGCCGGGCGCGCGTACACCCAGGCGGAGAAATTCGGCGCGAATCTGATGATCGCCGTCGGCGCGACCGGTCTCGCCTGCGAACGCCGGCCCTACGTGGTCGAGCTCGGCAACGATATCCGCATCGCCACGCGCACGGTGATACTGGCCACCGGGGCCCGTTACCGAAAACCCTCCCTGCACAATGTCGAGCACTTCGAGGGCGGCGGCGTGTACTACGCGGCGACCTTCATGGAATCGCAACTGTGCGCCGACGAGGACGTGATCGTGGTTGGAGGCGGTAACTCAGCCGGACAGGCTGCCGTGCACCTCTCCAAAACCGCGCGTCACGTGTACATCCTCGTGAGGGCCGATAGCCTCGCTCAGAGTATGTCCCGCTATCTGATCCGCCGGATCGAGCAGACGCCGACCATCACTCTGCTGACGAGCACCGAGCTCCGGGCTCTGGAGGGAGAGGAGCATCTCGAGCGCGTGAGCTGGCGCAACCGGGTAACGGATCTCGTGGAGACCCGCGACATCCGGCATATCTTCCTGATGACAGGCGCGGAGCCTGGCACGGGGTGGCTCAAGTCGTGTGTTACGCTCGATGAGAAGGGGTTCGTGCGCACCGGCACCGAGCTGACGCCCGAGCAGCTGGAAGCGGCCAGATGGCCGCTCACACGGCCACCGCGGCTGCTGGAAACGAGCCTGCCGGGTGTGTTTGCGGCCGGCGATGTCCGGTCGGGGAGCGTCAAGCGCGTGGCCTCGGCGGTCGGCGAGGGCGCCATTGCAGTGAGCCTGGTACACCAGGCACTCGGCGAGTAGGGCAAAAAGCAGGACGGAATCCATGTCGGGCGAGATCTGTCAGCACCTGAAAGCGATCAGCACCATCAAGAGACCGCACCGGCGCGAGTGCGCCGAGTGCGTCAAGACGGGCTCCACCTGGGTGCATTTGCGGACATGCCAGGAGTGTGGACTCACTCTGTGTTGCGACGACTCGCCCAATCAACACGCCAGCAAGCATGCGCGCCAGAGCGGCCACCCGGTGATCGCTTCCGCAGAGCCCGGCGAGCGGTGGCTTTACTGCTACCCCGACGACGCCTTTGCGGAGTACTAGATGCAGTGGCACACACTCGGGTAGTCGGGATCGATCATGTTCAGCTGGCGATGCCCCGCGGCGGCGAGGAACGGGCACGCGCCTTCTATCGAGACATTCTGGGCCTGCCGGAGCGGCCCAAGCCGCCGCAGCTGGCTGCGCGTGGTGGCTGCTGGTTCGAGTCGGACCGGGTCAAGATCCACCTCGGGGTGGACCCCAACTTCCGTCCGGCCACCAAGGCCCATCCGGGCTTGCTGGTCGGCGGCCTGCGGGAGATCCTCGAGCAGTGCCGGCAGGCGGGGTTGGAGGCGACGCTCGAGAATGTGCCGCTGGAAGGCTATCGACGCGCCTTCCTGCTCGATCCCTTCGGCAATCGACTCGAGCTTCTGGAGCCCGCGGGGTCCTTCGGTCGCTAGCTGCGGTGATTTGCCACGGCTCGCGCCAATGTCGATCAGGGCTGCGGCGTGGCGCGCGCCGTCGTCCCCTCGCGGGTGAGCTCGAACCACAACAGCCACTGCTGAGAATCCTGCCCCGGGACGGAGGCGAACTTCCATTTCCGGGCCGCGGTCTCCACCTGTCGGGCGAAGTATTTGCTGGGTCCTGCATTTCCGAGGACCGCCTGGACCACCTCTCCCGAGCGGTCCGTCGTGACCTGCACGGAGATCTTGATTCGGCCCCGGATGGTGCTGCGCGCGCTGCCCGAAATGTTGGGTAGCTCCTGGTGCAGGACCCCGGGGGAGGCGAAGGCGGCCGCTGGCTGCTGGGAAGCGTGCGGCGTGGCGTGGTGCGCCGTACCCGACGAGCTGTCGGGCGCCGACGCAGAGGGGCTCTCCGAGCCAGACGAATCGGCTCCAGCGCCGCTGGTGGAGGACGGTGGCGCCGCAGCGATCTCGGTGCTGGACTGCACGGCTTTTGGCGCATGGGCCGGCGATTTCGTAAAGAAGCGAAGCGCGATCCACACGACCAGAAACACTATGAGAATGGCCACAACCCTCGGAACGTAGGACGCGCGGCCTTCACTGTCAGACGCCGAGTGCGGCGATGGTCCGGCTGGCTTCGATGCGGCTGCGGCCGGGCGCGAAGCTCCCGATGCCGTCGAAGCCGGTGCTGGTGCCGACGGTGCTGCCGAGGCCGAAGGCGTCGGTGTGAGGGGTGCCGATGCCGAAGGCGCCGGTGAGAGTCGCGCCGATGAGGCCCGTCCCGGTGCCGGTGATGGTGACGATGCCGCCGATGGTGACGATGCCGCCGATGGCGACGATGCCGCCGATGGCGATGCCGCCGATGGTGACGATGCCGGCGACGGTGACGCCGAATGCGCGCCTGCGGGTGTAGTCGAAGCCGCGGCTGTCGACTTCAACGGCGCGGGCGTAGTCGTTGACGACATTGGCCCGAATGTCGAGCCCGCGCCCGGTGTCGCAGATGCGCTGGGTGTCCGCGCTGCCGTCGCCAGTGAGGGCGCCGATGCTTTCGAAGCAGGAGCTGCTGACGGGAGAGCTGTAGTTGGCTTCGACGCGACCTGGTCAGCCGGGGTCTGCTCGGGGCGCGCTTCGGACGTCGCGCTTACTTGCGGAGTCGTCGCCTGTTTCGAAGGTGCTGGTGGTGGCGGGGCAGATTCGGGTGCGCCATCGGGGGGCCGTAGACGGACGCGCGCTTCGAGACCTGCCACTGTGGGCCTTGAGGGCGGATGACGGCTCAAACACCGTCTGATCATGTCGACGAACTTCGAAGGAAGCATCAACGGCAGAGAAACGTTGTCGGAGCCTTCTGGCCATGCAGGCCGGCTCTGCGTAAGGGCTTCGACCACCGTGATGCCAAGTGCCCAGACGTCGCCCGCGGAGGAGACCGTGCCGGAGCGTGCTTCGGGGGGATCGTACGGCGTCCATTTGGAATTGGCCGGCGTGGACTGCCCAAAAGGCCGGATCGTGTCAGTGGCGAGCTTCACCTGATCGCCGACCACCAGGATGTTGGGCGGCTTCAGCTGGCCCTGAGACAGCCCGCGGCCATGCAGGTAGGCCAGTCCCTGGAGGATCGGCTCGAGCATCGCGAGAGTTTCGTCCGCAGTCAGTGGACGCTGTGGCAGAACCTGGGACAGATTCTCCTCTGCGTATTCCATGACCAAGTACAGGAAGGGATGCCCGCCGAGCTGACAGCGGCCCGACTCGAAGGCCGGCAGCAGATGCTCATGCGAAAGTGTCGTGGCGGTCTTCCAGCGCGACAGCTGCGCGTCCGAATGCGCCGGATGTGCCGGGACCAGCTTGATCGCCGCGTTGGTCAGCCCGCGGCCCTTGTACTCGGTCAGAAATACCGCGCTGTGATCGGAGGCACCCAGGAAGCGGCGCAGCGGAAACCCGCCGTTGATGACCTGACGCTCCCACCTCGTCCAGACCTCGCTCATCGGTACACCAATGCCTCCACTTCAGATGAGAGCGATGCGCCCCTGGGGACGTTGGCCGGAAGATATCACCAAGAGGAGGGCGCGTGTCTGTGCGGCTCGGCGCACAACAGAAGGACGATGCCTACCGTGCGGCTGCCCGACTGTGCTACGCCGGCGAGGTACTTCCGACAGCAGCACGCCGACGGCAGCGCCGGCCGCCGCTTTTCACGAGCTTCTAATAGAGACAGATAGCATAGTAT
>DASTDD010000237.1:0-3027 GCA_035710545.1 Steroidobacteraceae bacterium | reverse complement strand
AAATCCTCGAATTGGTAGTCGAAAATGCTCGGCGGGCGGCGCCGCAGGATCAGTTGCGGCAGCTCGAGCGGCGCGCGTCCGAGCTGCAGGTCCGCCTGCTCCAGGTGATTGAGGTACAGGTGACAGTCCCCGCCCGTCCAGATGAGCTCGCCGGGCTCCAGGTCGCACTGCTGGGCGAACATGTGCACCAGCAACGCGTAGCTGGCTATGTTGAAGGGCACGCCGAGGAAGACGTCCGCGCTGCGCTGATACATCTGGCACGACAGCCTGCCGGCGCCCACATGGAACTGGAAGAGCGTGTGACAGGGCAGGAGCGCCATCTGCTCGAGCTCGCCCACATTCCAGGCGCTGACGATGATCCGGCGGGAATCGGGGTTGCGACGCAGCTGCTCCACGACGCGCGCGATCTGATCGATCGTGCGACCGTCCGCGGCTTTCCACGCCCGCCACTGCTTGCCGTACACCGGACCCAGGTCGCCCTGCTCGTCGGCCCACTCGTCCCAGATCGTCACGCCGTGCTCGTGGAGCCAGGCGACGTTGGTATCACCGCGCAGGAACCACAACAGCTCGTAAATGAGCGAGCGCAGGTGGATCCGCTTCGTCGTCACGACCGGGAAGCCGCGGCCCAGATCGAACCGCATCTGATATCCGAACACCGAGCGTGTGCCCGTTCCGGTGCGGTCGGCCTTGCGGACACCGCTGTCGCGAATGTGGCGCATCAGCTCGAGATACTGCTTCATTGCGCGGCCGACAGGTTTCCGGAAGGCGTGCGCGATCGATAAGCATACGCGAGCAGCACCACACCAAGTATGAGCATGGGTATCGAGAGGACCTGTCCCTCCGTCAGCCAGCCGCCGGCCAGATAGCCGATCTGATCATCGGGCACCCGGACGAACTCGATGCCGAAGCGTGCCAGACCGTACAGGATGAGAAACAGCCCCGAAGGCGCCAGGCGGGGACGCGGCCGCGAGGTGAACCACCACAGAATCGTGAAGAGCACCAGGCCCTCGAAGAACGCCTCGTAGAGCTGCGAGGCGTGACGGACTACCCCATCCACCATGAAGCCCCAGGGCACGGTGGTCGGCTTGCCCCACAGCTCGCCGTTGATGAAGTTGCCGATGCGGCCGAAGAACAGCCCCAGGCCGGGCAGCGGCGCCGTGAAGTCCAGCACGTCCGCGACGTTCCGGCCTCGCCGCCAGGCAAACAGCGACATCGCCGCGATCACCCCCAGCAGGCCCCCATGAAAGGACATGCCGCCGTCCCAGATCTTGAAGGGATACAGCGGGTCCTTCGCCCAGAACCCCAGCCCATAGAAGAGCACGTAGCCGATGCGCCCGCCCAGGATGACCCCCAGCATGGCGAAGAAGATCACATCGTCGACATCGTTGGCACGCCAGGTCGAGCCCGGCCTGCTCGCCCGCTTGCGGGCCAGAGCCCAGCCGGCTGCGAAGCCGAGCAGGTACATGATGCCGTACCAGTGGATCCGCAACGGGCCGATCTTCAGCGCGATGGGATTGAGATGGGGATACTGGATCATCGGCCGCGAATCTTAGCCGTTCGGCCGCCTATTCGCGCGTCACGCGGCAGAAGAACGCCTTCAGGTAACGGGTTTCGGGAATGGCGGGGTGCACCGGATGATCGGGCGACTGCGCGCCCGCCTCCAGGACCTGCACGAAGCGGCCACTGTGCCGCGCGGCCGCCTGAATGGCATGGACCAGGTCCTCGGACGAGAGGTGATAGGAGCATGAGCAGGACACCAGCAGGCCGTCGTGCTCGAGCAGGCCCAGCGCGAGCTGGTTCAGCTTGCGGTAGGCCGCCTGGCCCTGCGGAATGTCCTTCTTGCGCTTGATGAAGGCGGGCGGGTCGAGAATCACCACGTCGAAGCGCGCGTGACGCTCCTGAAGCGCCTTCATCGCATCGAATACATCTTCGCATGTCGTCTGAAGTTGGACATCGTTCTGCTGCGCGTTACGCACCGCATACTGCAGCGCCGTTGCGGAGACATCGATGCAATGAGCCGCGGCAGCGCCGTGCTTGAGGGCCGTCACCGCCCATGCTCCAACGTAACTGCACACATCCAGAACCCGTACACCCGGCCACAGGTAGCGCAGCAGGCGCTGCCGGTTGGCGGTCTGATCGTAGAACCATCCGGTCTTCTGGCCGCGCGCGAGCGGTGCCACGAAGCGCAGGCCGGATTCGGCGACCTCGATCTCCTCGGGGATCTCACCGAAGGCCGCCTCCGCGTTCGGCGGCAGGTGCTCGAGCGCACGCGCGCCGGAGTCGTTCTTCCAGAAGAAGGCCGCTGGCTCGAGCAGCTCGCGCACTGCCGCCGCGACATCCGCCTTCAGCCGCTCCATGCCCGCAGTCGCAATCTGTCCGACGATGACATCGGCGTAGCGATCCAGGATCAGTCCGGGAAGACCATCCGACTCGCCGAAGACGAGGCGATAGTACGGCTGCGGATTGAGCCTGCGCCGCAGCGCGAGCGCAGTCTCGAGACGCCGCGAGATGAGCGCGCAATCGAGCGGCTGGCCGAAGTCACGGCCCACGATGCGCGCGCAGATCAACGCGTGCGGGTTGACATAGGCATAGCCCAGGAACTGCCCACGGTGCGACTGCATCTGCACGACGGCGCCCTGCGCGAACGCAGTCAGCGGGGTACTGGCCGTGTCGATCTCATTGCTGAATACCCACATGTGCCCGGCCGCGATGCGGCGCTCCTCGCCGCGCTTAAGACGCAGCACGGGCAGGGGCTCGTGCTCGAGCACTTGCGCAGAGGGGGAAGTCACATCGAACCGATGCAGCGGGCGGGCGTCATGGGAGGGGGCATTATACGGCAAGACCTGCCCCACTCCCGGTTTCCTCCCTATACCACGGCTGCGCAGGGACCGACCCGTGGGGAGGATCGCGGTATGCTGCGGCTGGCAATCTGTTGTTCGACCCGCCCGGAGAGACTTGGTGAGCACACACCCGACGGCCGACGGAACGCCCCGGCACACGAACCGGCTCATTTCCGAGACCAGCCCC
>DASTDD010000236.1:0-47538 GCA_035710545.1 Steroidobacteraceae bacterium | reverse complement strand
CGGGGAAGCCTCTCCTCCGATGGCAACACACTGGCCTATGTACCGGTGCAGCAGTGGCAGAACGCGTGGAAGCGATATCGTGGTGGCCAGACAACGCCGATCTGGCTCGTCAATCTGAAGACGTTCGATCTGGAAAAGATTCCGCGCGAGAACTCCAACGACTCCTATCCCGTCTGGAGCGGCAGCACGGTCTACTTTCTCTCGGACCGGAACGGTCCGGTCTCGCTGTTCAGCTACGACACCGGCAGCCACCAGGTGCAGCAGGTGATCGAGAATCACGGCCTGGACCTGAAAACGCTGAGCGCCGGGCCCGGCGCGCTCGTGTACGAGCAGTTCGGCTCCCTGCACCTGTATGACCTCGCCTCACACCAGGAGCACCCGGTCGCCGTCACGATCCACGGGACATTGCCCGAGCTTGCGCCCCGACTGGCCAAGGTGCCCGCGAAAGCGGTGGAGAACTCGGCGATATCGCCGAGTGGGGCGCGGGTGGTCGTGGAAGCACACGGCGAGATCTTCACGGTACCCGGCGAGAAGGGCAACACGCGCAATCTGACGAATACACCCGGCGCGGCGGAGCGCGACCCGGCCTGGTCGCCCGACGGGAAGTCGATCGCCTATTTCAGCGACGCCTCCGGGGAGTATCAGCTGTATATCCGCGACCAGGAAGGACTGCGCCCACCGAAGGTCATCGATCTCGGACCCAATCCGTCGTTTTTCTACAGCCCGCACTGGTCTCCGGACTCCAAACACATCGCCTACGCCGATGTGCACCTGCGCATCTGGTACGTGGACGTCGCAGGCGGCAAGCCGGTGAAGGTCGACACGGCATTGCGTGGTGGCTTCGGCAACCAGACTCAGCTCTCCTGGTCGCCCGACTCGCAGTGGATCGCCTACTCGCGCGATCTCGAGTCCCAGATGCGCGCGATCTTCCTCTATTCACTCGCCACGCACACTTCCCATCAGGTGACCGACGGCATGAGCAATGCCGATTACCCGGTGTTCGATCCGAGCGGGAAGTACCTGTACTTCGTCGCATCGACGAACAACGGCCCCTCGGATGCCGGGATCGACTTGTCTTCGCTGGACCGCGGGACCAACAGCAGCGCGTACGTGGTCGTGCTGTCGAAAACCGGCGCCTCGCCCGTGCCACCGGAGAGTGACGACGAGAAGGGCAAGGAGGAGAAGGGCAAGAAAGGCGACAAGGACGAGGATGCGGCGAAGGGTGACCATGCGGATGCGGACAAGGATGCCGCTCAGGGTGAGACTGACAAGAAGAAAGATGCCGGCAAGAAGAAGGCGGAGGAGAAGCCCAAGCCCACCGTGGTCGATCTCGCCGATATCGGCAACCGCATCTTGTCCTTGCCGATCCCGCCCAGGAACTACGTGGGCCTCTCGGTCGGCAAGACCGGTGTGTTGTTCCTCGCCGAAGGCGCTCCGGTGGGCCGCCCCTCGGCCCCCGACGAGGTTCCGATCCATTCGCTGTGGAAATTCACCACGGAGAAGCGCAAGACCGAAGAGGTGCTGAGCGGCTTGAGCGCCTACAACGTCTCATTCGACGGCGAGAAGCTCTTCTATGCGCGTGAGGACAGCTGGTTCATCGTGCCGGTATCGGACCTGAAGCCCGGCTCTCCGGAGGGCACGCCCGGCAAGCCGGTGGACAGCAACAGCCTGTGGGCGATGCACGACCCGCGCGCCTCGTGGCAGCAGATGTACCATGAGACGTGGCGCATCGAGCGCGATTTCCTGTACGACCCGCACTACCACGGGCTCGATCTGCAGAAGATCCAGGCGCGCTATCTCCCCTACGTGGACGGCCTCGCCTCACGCGCCGAGTTCACTTACCTGAGTGAGGAGATGCTGGGAGAGATCCAGCTCGGACACGTGTTCGTGCGCGATCCGCCGAAGCCGCCCGATGCGCCCAAGCCGGGTCTGCTGGGGGCGGACTACTCGGTCGACCACGACCGGTACCGGTTCGCGAAGATCTACAACGGACAGAACTGGACTCCCTCGCTCACCGCGCCGCTGACGCTGCCCGGAATCAACATCGTGGTGGGCGATTATCTGCTGGCGGTGAATGGACGCGAGCTGCATGCGAGCGACAACCTCATCAGCTTCTTCGACGGCACCGCCGGCAAGCAGACGGTGCTGCGCGTGGGCAAGAAGCCCGATGGGAGCGATGGGCGGGACGTGACGGTCGTGCCGGTGGAGTCCGAGCACGGCCTGCGCAACCTCGACTGGATCGATTCGAACCGCCGCAAGGTGGATGAGCTCTCCGGGGGCAAGGTCGCCTACATCTGGATGCCCAACACGGCCGGCGCGGGCTACTCCAACTTCAACCGCTATTTCTACGCCCAGCTCGACAAGCAGGCCGTGGTGCTCGATGAGCGCTACAACGAGGGCGGCTTCATTGCCGACTACATCGTCAACGTGCTCGGACAGAAGCGCCTCAGCGGGGCCATCGGGCGCGATGGCGAGGCGGTCCACGACCCGGAGGGCGCGATCTTCGGGCCGAAGGCCATGATCATCAACCAGTCCGCGGGCTCGGGCGGGGATGCCATGCCGTGGTACTTCCGCAAGGCGCACCTCGGTACCCTGGTGGGCACGCGCACCTGGGGCGGTCTGGTCGGCATCGGCGGCTATCCGACACTGATCGATGGGGGGGCGGTCACGGCGCCCCGTTATGCCATCTTTGGCCTCGAGGGGGACTGGGAGGTCGAGGGCCACGGCATCCCGCCGGATGTGGAGGTCGAAGAGCTGCCGAAGGACGTGGCGGCCGGCCACGATCGGCAGCTCGAGCGCGCCGTGGCGATCGTCATGCAACAGCTCAAGGAGCATCCGGTCGTCGAGCCGCGCATTCCTCCGTATCCCAACTATCACAAGCAGGACGCGCTGGGCAGCGGCGCTCACTGATCAGGGCAGGCTCCACAGCGCACCGGCGGCGGCGAGCTTCTGGTGCGCTGCCCAGGGCCGGAAGGTGCCTCGGCCCGCTTGCGTCAATAGGCGGTTGACGTCCGCCACCGACGTACGTCGCCTGTCCGCGAGGCGGGCAACGAGATCCCGATCGCTCAGCACCTCGAAGCGGGTGCGGGCCTGCTTCAGTCCCGAGGCGACGACCTCCCTGAACAGCTGACCTTCGCGCGCGTGTGCCTGCATGTGGGGGCTGCCGATGCGCTCGGGATCCAGGAGGCTGCCCGTTACGATGCCTGCGCCATCTACCGCGCCTACATCGGCCAGCAGCGTGGCCATCTGACGTCTCGCTGTGATCCGCACGGCCGCCACCGCTTTGCGGCTTGCGGCGATCCCGGCCGGTCCGCCGAGCTCGACCAGCGGATGGAAGGGAAATCTCGCGAACCCATCGCCGTCGGGACTGAGCCGCACCGCGCGACTTGCCACCACGCGCCAGGATTCGGACGATCCCTCGATCACGACGCAGAGGGCGACTCCGGAGCGGACGCGAAGCCCGACGGCTCTCATGTGCAGCGGCCCGTAGCAGGAGGGGGGGCAATTATGACACCGGATGTGCGTGGGTCCGCGATCGCTATCTCGAATCGATCGAGCGGTGGCGCCACGCAGCGGGGTATCGGGCGCCCGGGCAGTTGGTGATCGTGAGGGCCGTCGCGCCGCCCGGGCAGCCGCCGCCGGTTGCACCCGCCCCGAGCGGCCTCCCCGTGTGATGTGCGGAGGCCGCGGTTATCATTCCCTGCCGGCACGCGGACTGGGGCGGAAGGAGGCTTGCCGGCCGCCGCGCGCTGCCCGGGCGTGGGCAGCTGCGAACGAGGTGGTGCGATGTCGGACAGCGAGCGGCAGGCCAAAGCAACGCAGGCGGGGGGCATCGAGCACCACTCGATCGAGCCCATCCCGGCGGCCGCCCGCCATGGGTCGGTCGCCAGCCTGTTCACGATCTGGTTCGGCAGCAACATGCAGCTCACCACGATCGTCACCGGCGCGCTTGCGACGATTCTGGGCCTTTCGCTGCAGCACTCGCTGCTGGCGATTCTCCTGGGCAACGCGTTCGGCGCCGTCTTCATGGCACTGCATTCGGCACAGGGCCCCAAACTGGGCATCCCGCAGATGATCCAGAGCCGCGCGCAGTTCGGTTTCTATGGGGCGTGCGTGCCGATCGCGCTGGTTGTGCTGATGTATCTCGGCTTCTTTGCCAGCAGCGCGGTGCTGGGTGGCGAGGCGCTCGGAGCTGCCTGGGGAATCGGCTTCACGCAGGCGACGATCCTCCTGTCCCTCGTGACCGCCGTGCTGAGCATCTATGGCTACCGGGCCATCCATCGCCTGGATCGCTACTTCAGCGCCGCGGCCGCCGCCGCGTTCCTGTATCTCTCCGCCCGACTGCTGGCCGGACATGATCTGTCAGGCGCATGGCATGGAGGCAGCACATCCTTCGGCTTGTTTCTGCTCGTGATGTCGATTGCGGCTACCTGGCAGATCACCTATGCGCCATACGTCGCCGACTACTCCCGCTACCTCCCGGAAAGGACCTCCGTGCGAGCAGCATTCTGGTGGACCTATGCGGGTAGCGTCCTGTCGAGCGTCTGGATGATGTGGCTGGGAGCGATTGCGGCGGCTGTCGCCGGGGCGGATTTCAGCCACGACTCGTCCGCATTCCTCATCGAGCTCGCGGCTGCGCGAGTCCGCTGGGCGATCATACTGATCATTGCGGTGGGTCTCGTCGTCATCAACGTGCTCAACCTGTATGGCATGTTCATGTCGGTCACGACCACGATCAGCTCGATCCGTCCGCTTCGCGTGACCGCTCGCCTCAGGACCACGGTGATCGCAGTCCTGGCCCTTCTCGGCACCATCGTGGCGATACTCGGCAAGGGGAACTTCGTCACCAACTTCGAGAACTTCATCCTGTTTCTCGCGTACTTGCTCATTCCCTGGACGGCGATCAATCTTGCGGATTTTTACGTGGTGCGCCGTGAACGCTACGACCTGGGCGCCATATTCGACCCGGCCGGCCGCTACGGGCGGGTCAACTGGCGCACGTTGTTCGCCTATGGCGTGGCGGTGCTGGCCGAGATTCCCTTCGTGAAGACGAGCTTCTTCACCGGAGCGGCGGTGAAGCACGTCGGCGGGGCGGATATTTCCTGGATCATCGGCTTGATCCTGGCCACGCTCCTCTACGTGCTTCTCATGCGCGGCGAAACGCGTCAGGTGCACGCCGCGTTGCTCCAGGAGCGGCGACACGTGAGACCCTGATCAATGAGCGGTGCCGCTGGATTCAGGAATCCGCGTGTCCACGGCAATCCAGTTGACTTCCCAGGTCTTGCCGCCGTCGTCCGAGAACGACTGCTCGAAGCGACATGAATCGGGTGTGATGTTCGACCAGACGTTGCGCACCAGGATCATCCGCCCGTTGAATGTCTCCTGATCGTAGAACTCGCCCCGGCCGTCTGCGAATTCACCTGTCGCAGGCACCCCGATGGTTCCCTGCCGGCTGTTGGAAAAGTAGAGGCTCCACTGGTGCGCTTCCGGGTTGTACAACCGCAGCGACAGCCCTTCGACATGGCCCGCCGGGCCATCGACCTCCAGCTCCACGAGGTTGGCCCGGCCATCCCAGATCTTGCGCACCACCGAGGTGCCATCCAGCTGAACCCAGGTCCGCGAGCCACTCAGCGGATGCACGAGCCGCGAAAGGTGGGTCTTCCACGTGCCGATCTCGAAGTCGAAATCGTGTTGTCCGTCCCGCGGGACGGCCGCAGCAGCCGCGCTGCGCGCCGGTGCCGCGGAGCCCTGGCACAGGGCCGGGGTGCAGTTGAGCAGCAATCCGATTGCTCCGAGCAGGCACCCGGCCCGTAGAGTGCAGTCATGATGCATCTCGCCTCCACCGCATCGCCAGGCGGGCTGCCCGACGCCCACACTAGAATGGCCACAGACGTGGCGGGCTCAAACAGCCAGTTCGGCAGAAATGACCGGTGCCACTTTTCTGCCGGAGTCGCGACGTGCGGATCACCGTGGGCCCCTGACGCCCGGTCTGGGGGGCTGGCACTCCAGAGCTGGATCAGTCACGCGAAAGCCTGCGCCACACGGCACCCAGCCTCCCCGCCCCGGTCGGACTGAGCCGCGCGAGCAAGCTGCCCACCACGTACCGCAATCGCGCCAGCAGCAGCTGCAACCCCACCTGGAATCGCAGGTCTGCCGGAAGATCGACGCGTGTGAAGACGGCGTTGAACTGAGCGTGGGTCGCCGGCATGTCGGTGGCCAGCTGCCGGAAGCCGAGCCGCTCCAACAGTGCCTTGACCTGTGGATACAGTTTCTGGCCAGTGGCGACGCAGGGAACCGTTTCGACTTCGACGTGCAGCACCCGGACATGCTGGGCGATTCCCGTGGCGCCTCCGATGGTCTCGTACGCCTTGCCTTCCGTGTCGATCCACAGCGCAATGCCCAAGCCTCCGAGCGGCTCGGCCAGGAATCGGTCCAGGCGCGTTGTCCTGACGCGTACAGTCGCAGCGGGTGACCATTCATCGGCCCGGCGAAGGAGCGAGCTCATCCCGCGCCGCGGGTCATCGCGCGCATAGTCCGCCGCTACCAGAAAGAACTCCGCCTCGCCATCGGAGTCGGTCGCCGCCATGGGGACCAGCTGGATGTTGCGCTGGCTCAGGGCGGGGTTGGCTTGCATCAGGCGGAGATTTTCGGGGTTGGGCTCGAAGGCAAGCACGCGCGCATGCGGAGCGGCTTTGCTGAAGCACAGAGCATCCGCCCCGTCCATCGAGCCGACGTCACACACCAGGCCGATACGCAGCCTGGCCAACAGCCGCGTGAACAGGCGGTGCGTGTTGACGATCATGTGCGGAAGCGGCAGCCGGTGTCAGCGACGGCTCTGCAGAGCCGCGAGCTCACCGACGATGCCGCGCCGGAACACCAGCACGCAAATCACGAATACGGCGCCAATGATCACCGTGACCCAACCACCGACGATATCCGACAGATACTCCTGCAGAGTCACGACGATTGCCGCCCCGACCACGGGCCCGCTGAAGGTTCCGGTTCCGCCCACGAGTGTCATGAGAATCACCTCGCCCGAGTTCGCCTGCAGCACATCGGAGAGTGTCACGAAGCCGAGGACCAGCGCTTTCAGGGACCCGGCAAGGCCCGAGAGCATGGCCGAGAGCACGAATGCCACGAGCTTGTACCGGTTGATCTCGTAGCCAAGGGAAATCGCGCGCGGCTCGTTGTCGCGGATCGCCTTCAGGATCTGCCCGAAGGGCGAGTGAATCACGCGCCGGATGAACAGGAACACGGCGACGAAGATGACGAGGACGAGGTAATACATGGTGACGTCGGATCGCAGCGACACGATGCCGAACAGGCTCCCGCGCGGTACGCCCTGCAGGCCGTTCTCCCCGCCGGTGAACGGGGCTTCGAGGCACACGAAGTAGACCAGTTGCGCGAGGGCAAGCGTGATCATGGCGAAGTAGATGCCATGACGGCGGATGGCGATCGCTCCGACGACCAGGCCGAGAAGCGCCGCGACCAGGAGGCCGGCGATCAGAGCCGGCACGGTGCCCCAGCCGTGAGCAGCCACGAGCCACGCAGTGGCGTAGGCCGCCGAGCCGAAGAAGGCGGCGTGCCCGAAGGAGAGCATGCCGCTGAATCCCAGCAGGAGATTGTAGGCGCACGCAAACATGGCGAAGCACAGCAGCTTCATCATGAATACCGGGTAGATCCCCAGCGCCGGGACACCCACGGCAAACAGCGCCGCGAGCGCGTAGAAGATTGCGGCGGCGCGCATGCGCTATTCCTTCCCGAACAGGCCCGCCGGCCTCAGGATGAGCACCAGCGCCATGATGACGAAGACCACGACGTTGGATGCCTCGGGATAGATCACCTTGGTGAAGCCTTCGACGACCCCCAGGATGAGTCCGCTGGCGATCGAGCCGAGTATCGAGCCCATGCCGCCGATCACGACCACCGCGAACACGACGATGACGAGTGAGCTGCCCATGTGCGCGCTCACGAGGATGATCGGCGCGGACAGCACTCCGGCCAGTGCCGCCAGAGCGACACCACCGCCGTAGGTGAGAGCCACGAGCAGCGGGACGTTGACCCCGAAGGACTGCAGGAGCGGCGCGTTCTCGGTCGCCGCGCGAAGAGTCGCCCCGAGGCGGGTGCGCTCGATGATGAACCAGGTGCTGAAGCACACCGCGATCGACACGACGATGACCCAACCGCGATACAGCGGCAGAATCATGAAGCCGAGGTTGAGCGCTCCCTCGAGCGCCGGCGGGACGGGATAGGTCTGGCCGGAGGCGCCGAACTGCTCCTGCAGGCAACCCTCGATGACCAGGGCGAGGCCGAATGTCAGCAGCAGGCCGTAGAGTGGATCCAGTCCATGCAGCCGGCGCAGAAAGAGGCGCTCGCAGAGCACTCCGAGCAACCCCACGGCGAGCGGCGCAAGCACCAGGGCGGCCCAGTAGTTGATGCCGAGCCACTGCAGGCCGAGCAGGGCCGCAAATGCGCCGAGCGCATAGAACGCGCCGTGAGCGAAATTGACGACGCCCATCAGGCCGAAGATGACCGCCAGTCCGAGGCTCAGGAGGGCGTAGAAGGAGCCATTCACCAGGCCCAGCATCAGCTGTCCGAGGATGACGGCTACCGGTATGCCGAGGATCTCAGTCACGCCGCTGGCGAGAGCAGAAGTCGGATTTGCAGGTGCAGGGTGGCTCGCCCCACGCAAGCGCGGGGCGAGCAGCGGCTATTTCCTGGCCAGCGGACACAGCCCGGTGATCGGGCCGAACGCTTCTTCCCCGGGCATCTGCTTCACCAGCTTGTAGTAGTCCCAGGGGTACCTGGATTCCTTCGGGGACTTCACCTGCATGACGTACATGTCGTGGATCATGACGCCGTCGGCGCGGATGTAGCCGTTGCGCGTGAACAGGTCGTTGATCCGGGTCTTCTTCAGCTCCTCCATGATCCTGGACGAGTCGGTGGTTCCGGTCGCCTTGACGGCCTTGAGATACGTCAGAGCAGCCGAGTAGTAGCCCGACTGGTCCATCGTCGGCATCCGCTTCATCTTGGCGAAGTAGCGCTTGCCGAAGGCGCGGGTCTGCTCGTTCAGGTCCCAGTACCAACCGGTCGTCAGGTACAAGCCCTGGGCGGTCTGCAGCCCCAGGCTGTTGATGTCGGTCAGGAAGGCGAGCAGCGCGGCCGGCTTCATCTTGCGGGTGATGCCGAACTCGTTGGCAGCCTTGAGCGAGTTGCTGAAATCCGTGCCGGCGTTGGCCAGCCCGAGCACCTGGGCAGCGGAGCCCTGGGCCTGCAGAAGGAAGGAGGAGAAGTCGGAGGCGCCGAGCGGAACCCGGACGGCGCCCACGTTCTTGCCGCCATTGGCCTCCACGACCTTCGATGCCGCGCTCTGCAACTGGGTGCCGAAAGCGTAGTCGGCGGTCAGGTAGAACCACGTCTTGCCGCCGTTCTTGACGATCGTGGTGGCGGTGCCATTGGCGAGCGCCGTCGTGTCGTAGGCATAGTGAACCGAGTAGGCCGTGCAGTCTTCGTTGGTCAACGACGCGCCGCCCGCGCCGATGGCGAAGAAAGGAATCTGCTTGGCGGCCGCGACCTTGGCCATGGCGATGCTGACACCGGTGTTGGAGCCGCCCAGCAGCACGTTGAGGCCGTTCTGGTCCGCCCACTCCCGGAACTTGGAGGCGCCGATGTCCGGCTTGTTCTGGTGGTCGGCCGTGAGCAGCACGATCTTCCTGCCCAGCACCGAGCCGCCGACATCCTCGATCGCCATCTTCACGGCTTCCACCGCGCCCGTGCCCGCGACGTCGGCGTACACGCCGGAGAAGTCGTCGATGTCACCGATCACGATCTGGTCCGCCGCCGCGGCGGCCTGCGGGTGCAGCCCCGCGGCGAGCGCCGCCAGGGCGCCCATTGCCAACATGCCCGGTTTCATAACTCTCCCATCAAGCAGTTGCCACAAGATCAGACACCCAGAATCTCATGCAGCATGGCCATTTTCCCCTGCAGCTCCGCCGCTGCAAAGGACTGGGCAATCCGGCCATGCTCCATGACGTAAAAGCGGTCCGCAAGCGGCGCGGCGAACCGGAAGTTCTGCTCCGCCATGACGATCGTGTAACCCCTCTCCCGCAGCGCGTGAATGGTTCTTGACAGTGCCTGTACGATCACCGGAGCGAGGCCCTCCGAGATCTCATCCAGCAGCAGCAGCCTGGCGCCCGTGCGCAGAATACGCGCCACCGCGAGCATCTGCTGCTCGCCGCCGGACAGGCGCGTCCCCTGAGTCGCGCGCCGCTCCTCGAGATTGGGAAACATGCCATAGATTTCATCGATTGACATGCCCCCCGGAGCGACGACCGGCGGCAGCAGCAGGTTCTCCTCGGTGGACAGGCTCGAGTACACACCGCGTTCCTCGGGACAATACCCCACGCCAAGACGCGCAATCTCGTGGGGCGCGAGACCGATCGCCTCGCGGCCACGGATCAACACGGATCCGGATCGGCGCCCGACCAGTCCCAGCAGCGCCCTGAAGGTCGTAGTTCGCCCCGCGCCATTGCGGCCGAGCAAGGTAACGACCTCGGCGTCGCTCACATTGAAGTCCAGCCCGTGCAGGATGTGCGACTCGCCGTAATAAGCGTGCAGGCCGGTTACTCGCAGCAGCTCCTGGCTCATCCGCGCGCGCCCTGCAGCGTGTGCTCGGACGAGCCCATGTAGGCCTCGATCACCTGGGGGTTGCGCGAGACCTCGGCGTACGTGCCTTCGGCGATGACGCGGCCGTGCTGCAACACCGTGATCTGGTCGGCGATCGTCGCGATCACTCGCATGTTGTGCTCGACGAGCAGCACCGTGCGGTTGGCCGCCGCCTTCCTGATCAGGCGCGTCACCTTGTCGACATCCTCGTGGCCCATTCCCTGGGTCGGCTCATCGAGCAGCATCAGTTCGGGCTCCATCGCGAGCGTGGTGGCAATCTCCAGAGCGCGCTTGCGGCCGTAAGGCAGCTCGACAGCCCGGCGGCGCGCGAAGGCCGCGAGGTCCACGGCCTCGAGCAGCTCGGTGGCCCGCCGGTCCAGCACGCTCAGGGTCGATTCACGCTTCCAGAAATGGAAGCCCGTGCGCAGCGTGCGCTGCAGCGCCACGCGCACGTTCTCGAGCACGGTGAGATGGGGAAAAACCGCGGACATCTGGAACGAGCGGACGATGCCCCGCCGCGCCACCTCGGAAGCTCGCTGGGGCGTGATGTCATGCCCCTTGTAGAGAATCTCGCCGCAGGTGGGAACGAGAAATTTCGTCAGCAGGTTGAAGAAGGTGGTCTTGCCGGCCCCGTTCGGGCCGATCAGCGCGTGGATCTGCCCCGTGCGCACCCGCAGGTCCACGCCGTTCACAGCGACGAAGCCGCTGAATTCCTTGGTCAGACCGCGGGTTTCGAGGATGTGTTGGCCGGGCATGCGGGGCAGAGCGATATCGCAGGAGGATCGGTTAGTTATCGCGCCATTATGCGGCAGCGATCGTGCGCCGGGGCCGCCCCATGCCGGCGGTGCGGACCGGCTCCAGCCAACCGGGGTTGCCTCATGGCGGCGGAGCCGGCTCGTGCCGACGGCGCGGGCAGCTCGTGCCGACGGCGCGGGCAGCTCGTGCCGACGCTGGAGGTAGCTTTGGGCGGCCCGGGCGACCTGCGGGCCATATGGTCAAGCTTGCGCCAGCGTTTTATACTCCCTTGCGGTGGTCCGGAGCAATCACCACCGGATCGCCAGGGAGGTGCACGGTGCTGCGACGGGTTTTCGTTATCGCGCTGATTCTCGGCGCGTTGGCGGTCATGGTCCCGCCGTTCTTCACGCAAGGCGCCTGTACCGCGGAGTTTGACGCGGCGGGCAGCGTTCTCGAGGGGCTGAGGCCGCATTTCGGAACGCTGAGCGAAGCACAGTCCTATCTCACCTCGCAGTCCATACCGTTCAGGCTGGTGAGCGCTCAGCGCTGCGAATCCTGGCCGCCGCGCGATGTGGTGGTATGCCCCGGAGGGCCGATTCTGCTGTTCGACCAGCCGGTCAGGAACCATGTGTGCCGCTACTATCGCGATGGCACCATCCGGCTCCAACTCGGATTCAACAGCTCGCTGCAGCTCGTGAGACTGCAAACCGACATGGACCCCTACCGGATGATCCGGCTGCCGCTCTCGGGCTATGAGCTCGACTGGGCGAAGTAGTAGTCTTGCGCGCCATGCCGCTCACTCCCGAGGTCACCCGAGCTCCGCACCCGCCCCTCACGGGCTACTACCGGCACGAATCCGACCGGCGCGAGTGGGTCCTCGATCTGTTCGAGCGAACCTCCGGGGACTATGACCGCATCGAGCGGATGATGGCGCTGGGCACCGGCTCCTGGTACCGGCGGCGCGCGCTGCGACGTGCCGGATTGCAGCCGGGCATGAGGGTGCTCGACATCGGTGCCGGCACCGGACTGGTCGCGTGCGAGGCGGCGCGAATCGTGGGGGATCCGAAGCGCGTTCTCGGAGTGGATCCGTGCTCGGCAATGATCGACCGGGCCAGAGTGCCTGCCGGAGTGCGCATCGTGAGCGGCAGCGCCGAGTGTATTCCCGCCCCGGATGCGGAAGCGGACTTTCTGAGCATGGGCTATGCGCTGCGCCACGTGAGCGATCTGCTCACCGCCTTCGCGGAGTTCCTCCGGGTGCTCAAACCGGGTGGGCGCCTGTGCCTGCTCGAGATTACCCGTCCGGATGGAGCCTGGCCGCGGCTGTTGCTGAAGACTTACATGCGCCGGGTGGTGCCTCTCGCAGCGCGCCTGGTTGCCCGAAACTCCGGCACACCCACGCTCATGCGCTACTACTGGGACACGATCGAGATGTGCGTTCCTCCGCGATCCATCCACGCGGCACTCGAGGCAGCCGGATTCGTGGACATCGATCGCCATGTCGAGTTAGGTGTCTTCTCCGAGTACCACGCGCGCAAGCCTGCCTGAGGATGCAGGCAGAGTGCCTGCCCGCGGGCCCGTCTTGGCGGGCCACGCTCGAGGCTCAACGCGCGCGACAACCCCCATCACCTCTGGTCTACTAGCGCCCCCGGACGAGGAGCCGGGCTGCTCATGAATACCGAATACGTCCTGCAGGATTGCGCGGCGGACCGCAAGCGCTGGTGGGCGCTGCTGGTGCTGTGCCTCGGCGTCCTGATGATCGTTCTGGATACCACGGTCGTGAACGTCGCATTGCCCTCGATCCGGGCGGAGCTGAAGTTCTCGGAAACTTCGCTGGTGTGGGTCATCAATGCCTACATGCTGACATTCGGCGGCTTCCTGCTCCTCGGGGGCAGGCTTGGCGACCTGTTCGGCCATCGCCGCCTGTTCCTGTGGGGCGTCACCGTCTTCACGCTTGCCTCGTTGGCCTGCGGTCTGTCGACCTCCCAGACACTGTTGATCGCTGCACGGGCCGTGCAGGGGGTGGCCGGAGCGGTCGTCTCCGCAGTGGCGCTCTCGCTCATCATGAACCTGTTCGTCGAGCCCGATGAGCGCGCCAAGGCCATGGGAATCTACGGTTTCGTCTGCTCGGCGGGGGGCAGTATCGGGTTGCTGCTGGGGGGCGTGTTGACGAGCTCGCTGAACTGGCACTGGGTGTTTCTGATCAACGTCCCGATCGGCATCGTGGTCTGCGTCCTGGTGGCCGGTCTGCTCGCCCAAGCGGCTACGGAGGACTCCAAGCCCAGCCTGGATATCGCGGGAGCCGTGACCGTCACCACCTCCCTGACACTGGCGGTGTACGCAGTGGTGAACGGCAACGAGGCGGGATGGGCCTCCGCGCGTACCCTCGGGCTCCTCGGCTGTGCGGCAGCGCTCTTCGCCGCCTTCCTCGTCATCGAGTCCCGCACCCGGGCGCCCCTCATGCCACTGGGACTGTTCCGGCTGCGCAGCCTGGTGGTCGCGAACATCGCCGCCACGCTGTGGGCGGCCTCGATGTTTGCCTGGTTCTTCATCTCAACACTCTATCTGCAGGTCGTGCTCGGAGCCGGGCCGATGCAGGTTGGGTTCGCTTTCCTGCCCGCCAATCTCATCATGGCGGCGTTCTCGCTCGGACTGTCCGCGAAGCTCGTCATGCGCTTCGGAATCAAACGGCCGCTCGCCGGAGGGCTGCTGTGCGCGGCTGCCGGCCTGGCTTTCTTTGCACGGGCGCCCGTGGGCGGCAGCGTCGTGGCGGACGTGTTGCCGGGCATGCTGCTGCTCGGCCTGGGCGCCGGCATGGCATTCAATCCCCTGCTGCTGGCGGCAATGACCGGAGTGCCGTCGCGCGACTCGGGGCTCGCCTCGGGTGTCGTCAATACCGCCTTCATGATGGGCGGCTCCCTGGGACTCGCGGTGCTGGCAAGCCTCGCCGCGGCGCGCAGCGGCACACTGCTCGCTGCAGGCGCCGATCATGCTGCCGCGCTGCTGGGCGGATACCATGTTGCTTTCGCCTCAGGGGTGCTGTTCGCCCTGTCGGCTGGCTTGCTCTCGATCGTACTGCTTCCGCCAGAGCGCAGAGAGCCGGACGGGAAGGGCAGTGCGGCCGCAGAAGCGCCGGCGCGTAGCGCGCGTGACGGCGACGCCCGCGCGGTGCGCGACGCGGTGGAGTAGCTACGAGGTCCGCTGCTCGATCTGTCTGGCCAGCGCCGCCAGCTCTTCGAGGTCCATGTCCTCTTCGATGGTGATTTCACCGGGGGCAGCGGTACCCTGCGCCGGGCCCGCAGCGTCGGCAGGCGCTGCGGCCGGCCTCTCAACGACGGCCGCCGGGGCGGGGGGCGCCGGAGCAGGCGGTGGGGCGACCGGAGCGCGCATCCAGGCCCGGTTCTGCTGCATCCAGCGCTGATAGCGCTCGAAGCTCCACATTCCGTCCTCGCCGCCCGACTGGATCACGTTGGCAAGGTTGCTGAACTGGCCGGCGCGGATCGTGCCGCGCGCGGCGGTGCTGGCAAGAAGCAGCTCGCACCGCGGCACGAGCAGGTGATGAGCTTCCAGGAAATCCAGGCGCTGGCACAGCACCCCGACCAGGCAATCTGCGAGCTGCGCGCGGATATTGCCCTGCAGCTCCGCCGGGAAGGACATGCACATGCGGTTGAGAGCTTCCGCACAAGTGGCGGAATGCATGGTGGCCAGCACCAGGTGGCCGGTCTCCGCGGCGTTGAGCGTGAGTCGCATCACTTCCGGCGTGCGCATCTCGCCGATCACGAGCACGTCCGGGTTCTCGCGCAACGCATCGACGATCGCCTGCTCGAAGGTCGGCGCGTGAGTGGGAATCTCGCGCTGGCGGATGTAGGAGCGCCGGTTCGAGAAGAGGTACTCGAGCGGGCTCTCCAGAGTGATGATGTGGCGAGAGCGGGCGGAGTTGATCTCTTCGACCAGCGCGGCGAGGGTCGTCGATTTGCCGCTTCCCGTGGGCCCGGAGATCACCACGAGTCCCGTCGTGGCATCCACGAGCCGGCGCAGGTCCGGATGCAAGTTGCACGCGCGCAAATCGTTGACCGAAGGAGCGAGCAGTCGGACTGCGATGGCGGTGCCGCGAACCGTCCGATAGAAGCTGATGCGGCAGCGGACGCCCGCAATGGCGGTGGAAACGTCGGCTGACCCTCGCACACCGAATTGGGCCCAGGATTCCGCGCCGAGCAACTCCTTGCCCAGGAGCTCCAGCTGGGTCTGGGGTACGGCTTCTCCGATGGGACGCAGCTCGCCGCGGATACGCACGACGAGGGCCGTGCCGGCCTCGACGTGCAGGTCACTCGCTCCGAGCTCCCGGGCTTTGTGAATCCAGGCTTTCAGATTCATGCGGCAGATCCACCCGCGGCAGCGGCAAAGACGCTCTCGTCAGCCGGCATCTCTCGGTCGACCGACGCCATTGTACCGCGCAGGCATCGGCACGAGGCGGCCGAGGTCACAAGTTGGTCGCGGCAGCCGGCGGCGTTAAGCTAGCGCCTGCACCCGCCAAAATGACCGGGTTACCCGGCCCGGGTGCTCACAGGGGGAGCCGATGAACAAGAAATTCCTCATTGCATGGGTCGTGCTGTTCGTGGCCTGGTTTCTGGGCAGCTTCGTCGTCCACGGCGTGCTGCTGAGCGCCGACTACATGCAGCTCACCGGCCTTTTCAGGGCAGACATGGATCAGCAGAAGTACTTTCCCGTCATGATCCTCGCGCACCTGCTGCTGGCCGGGGCGTTCGTCTGGATCTACGCGCGCGGTGTGCAGTCCCGACCGTGGATGGGGCAGGGACTGCGCTTCGGCATCGTGGTAGCCCTGCTGACGATCGTTCCGACTTACCTCATCTATTTCGCGGTGCAGCCGATGCCTTCCGGCGTGGTCATCAAGCAGATCGTCTTCGACGGCATACTGCTGCTCATTCTAGGACTGATCGTGGCGTGGCTCTATCGGGGATCCACGGTGCCGGCCTGAGGGATAAGCATGGACGATGAGCCGGTCCCCCAGGGGACTGCCCATGCTCCTGTCGAGATCGACTGGGTCACCGGCCTCGAGTTCGAGGCCGGTCGGCCCGGCGCGCGCAAGGTGCACATCGATGCGGATGCGAACAGTGCACCGGGGCCCTTCGATCTTCTGCTCGGTGCCCTGGCTGCGTGCGCCGCATCGGACGTCGTGACGATACTGCAGAAGCAAAGGGCCACTTTGAGGTCCCTGCACGTCAACATCGAGGCGAAGCGTGTCACGGCGACGCCTCGGCGGCTGGCCTCGGTGACATTGCATTTCATCATTCGCGCGCAAGGTTGGACGCCGGAGAAGGCGCAGCGGGCTATCGAGCTGGCGGTGACCAAATACTGCAGTGTCGGCTCCTCGCTCCGTCCGGACGCGCCCATCACCTGGACGGTCGAGCTGGGCGAATAGGCTGCGCTCGGGGCCGGTCAGCCGACCGGCCCCGAGCCGGGGAGAACGGGTTGGTGAAGGCGGCATTTGAAGTACAGGTCAAGAACGAGCGAGTCCGGGTCACCGCGTGGCGATTCGCGCCAGGTGCCGAGACGGGGCACCACGTGCACGCACATGATTATGTAGTCGTGCCTCTCACCAGTGGTGTCCTGCGCCTCGAGGAGCCGGGGGGAACGCGCGACGTGCACCTGAGCCCGGGAGGGTCCTATGCACGCCCCGCGGGTGTGACGCACAACGTCATCAACGCGAATGCCCACGAGTTCCGCTTCATCGAGATCGAGCTGCTCTGAGCCCGGCGATGGAACTTCAGGGCGGCACCTGCGCCCAGGCCGGCTTGCCCGGATCGGCGGCCACCGTCTCGAGCGGACCCATGCCGAATACCTGCACGATCACCTCCTCATCGCTGTTGGAGCCGTCCCAGTGCAGGGCCCGCGCCGGATGAAACATGTAGCTGCCGGCTTTCAGCGCCACCGCGTGCCGCGGATCGAATTTCGGGCCCGTGCCGGCAAACCAGGTCCCCTGGATCACGGTGACGTAGCGATCGGTCGCATGCCAGTGGGGCCGCGTCATCACGTGCGGCGGGAATCTCACACGCTGCACGTACAGGCCGGCTCGCGACGGGTCGCCGGCGATCGTCGCAATCCGAGCGCCGAATCCACCTGCGACTTCCTCCCAGCGTACCTGCTCCGGCCTCACGCGCACGAATCCGTCGCTGCTCGCCGTGGACTTGTCCGACGTGCCGCCCAGGACACCCGCGCTTGCCAATGAGGCTGCCAGAATCGGCAGGAGTCTCGCGTTCATGTTGGATCTCTCCGGTGGTGGGGCGGGCAAAATCTAGCAGGGAGCACAGTGCAAGGCGAGCAGCCGCCGCGTCGGCGTGAGATGGGTCACCGGCGCCGACGGCACTGACTGGACGGCTGTGCTAAGGTGCGCGGCACAGCGCGCGGGGGCCGCGCTTCAGAGGATCTGCCGTGCCAGAAAGAATCACTGCACTCACTTGCCTGATTCCATTTCTGTTCTGCCTCAGCTCAGCGTGGGCGGCAGCGGCGCATCCGGATCCCGTGACCGTCATTCGAGCCGGGAAGCTCATCGACGTCGAGGCCGCACGCGTGCTGGCCAATCAAGTCATTCTCGTTCGCGACGGCAAGATTCAGGCGGTGGGAGACAACGTACAGATTCCACCCGATGCTCACGTGATCGACCTGTCGTCCATGACCGTGCTTCCCGGACTCGTTGACTGCCATACGCATCTGGCCGATCTCGCAAACGCGGAGCCTCTGACGCTGCTGCGAATGTCCGCTGCCGAAACGGCGTACGCAGCAATACCCAACGCACGTGTCACCCTGCTCGCCGGTTTCACGACGGTGCGCGACGTGGGTGTGTACCGGGCATTCAATGACGTGGCGATGCGCGATGCGATCGCCAAGGGCATCATCATCGGCCCGCGCATGTACGTCGCGGGAGCCTATATCACGATCAGCGAGGGCGCGGGCGCCATGACCGGCCTGGCGCCGGACATTCAACTGCCGCTCGATTTCCACTACGGGGAGGCGAACAGCCCATGGGAAGTCCGGCAGAGAATCCGCGAGCTGGCGCACCGTGGCGCCGATCACATCAAGATCCTCACCACGGGCGCCGTTCTCACCCACGGCAGCAACCCCAAATCGATCGAGTTCACGCCCGAGGAGATCGACGCCGCGGTGGATGAGGCTCGCAATTTCGGCCTGCGGGTCGAGGCTCACGCGCACGCTCCCGAGGGCATCAAGAATGCCATCCGGGCGGGCGTCGCATCGGTCGAGCATGCGACACTCATCGACGACGAGGGGATCGCATTGGCGAAGAAGCATGGCACGTATCTCGATATGGACATCTACGATGAGGAGTGCATCCAGTCCTCGCCGGATACGCCGGCCGATTTTCTGGCGCACGACCGGGATCTGGCGGAGGCGCAGCGGCGCAATTTCACCAAGGCGGTGAAGGCCGGTGTGAAGATGACCTTCGGGACCGATGCCGGTGTCTGTCCGCACGGCATCAATGCCCGCCAGTTCGCCTTCATGGTGAAGTATGGAATGACCCCGATGCAGGCGATCCAGGCGGCGACCGTGAATGCCGCCGACCTGATCGGACATTCCGAGCTGTTCGGGTCCATCAAGGCGGGCAAGTCCGCTGACATCATCGCCGTACAGGGCGATCCACTGGCCAACGTCCGGGTGCTCGAGGACGTGTCCTTCGTGATGAAGGAAGGGACGGTCTACAAGCAGGACGGGCATCCGGCGGGCGCGGCGCTGTAGTGGCGGATGGCCGATGCCGGTAAGTGATGCCGCCCGGCCGGAGCCGGGCCGCCCCGCGCGCGAGATCCTGATCGGCCTCGACACCGGTGGCACCTACACCGATGCGGTGGCCCTCGACGCTCACAGGGGCGTGATTGCCAGTGCGAAAGCGCCGACGACTCACTGGGATCTCTCCGTGGGAGTCGGCGCGGCAATGCGCGCCTTGCTGGCTGCACTTCCCGGCGGTGTCGCCCGTGAGCACATCAGCCTCGTGTCGGTATCCACCACACTGGCGACCAATGCCGTGGTCGAGAGCCGTTTCAGCCCGACCTGCACTTTGTTGATCGGCTTCGATGACAAGATGGTGCAGCGCTCGGGACTCGAGCGCGGCACCGCGGGGGTCGTCGTGCGCCTGCGCGGCGGGCATGAGGCTACCGGCGAGGAGTCGGAGCCGCTGGATGAGACCGCCATCGCTGCCGCTGTGGCCGAGCACGGCTCCAGGGTCGAGGCTTTCGCGGTGGCTGCGATGTTTTCCGTGCGGAACCCTGAGCATGAGCTGCGTGCACGGGAGCGGATTCGTTCGGTCAGCGCGAAGCCCGTGACATGCAGCCACGAACTGAGCTCGCAACTCGATGCGCCGAAGCGGGCGCTCACGGCTGCGCTCAATGCACGCCTCACTCCGCATATCCGCCATTTGCTCGAGGCTCTGGAACGGGTGCTCCAGGAGGAAGGTATCGCCGCGCCGTTGATGATCGTCAAAGGCGATGGAAGCCTGATGCGCGCTGATGTCGCTCTCGAGTATCCCGTCGAGACCGTTCTCTCAGGGCCCGCCGCGAGCGTGGTGGGCGCGGGCGTACTGACAGGCATGCGCGACTTTGTGGTCGCCGATATGGGCGGCACGACGACCGATGTGGCAGTTGTGATCGGCGGGCAGCCGACGGTCCGTGCCGAGGGGGCGACGATCGGCGGATGGCGCACGATGGTCGAGGCAATCGATGCGCGCACCGTGGGACTCGGTGGGGATTCCGAAGTACGGCTCGACCGCGACGGCCAGCTGGTGGTGGGTCCACGCAGAGTCATACCGCTGAGCCTGCTCGCCTGTCAGGTTCCACCCCTGCTGGCGGACTTGCAGCGGCTTGCCGCATCCGAACGCCATCCGCCGTTCGCCGTGCAATTTGCGCTGCGCGCACCGGGCGCCGTCGCCGACCAGCTCGATCGCCTGGAGCGCAGGCTCTGGCAGGCCCTCGAGGCTGCTCCACGACGGCTGGGCGAGATCACTCAAAGCGCCCAGGGCCTCGAAGCCATGCGCCGCCTGGTGGATCGCGGGCTGGCCACGCTGGCCGGTTTCACGCCGAGCGATGCGATGCATGTTCTCGGTCATCAGCACGGATGGAGCGCGGAAGCCGCCCGTCTGGGAGCCTCGATCCTGGCGACCGAAGAGCGCAACTCGAGGGCCCGGCTCGAACGCGACACGCCCGAAGGAGTTTGCGAGCGGGTCTATCAGCATGTCATCCGCGAGGCTGCTCGCGTCGTGCTCGAGAGCGTCCTTGCTCACGACCCGGGTCTCGGGCCGGTATCCGGCCGGTGGGGACCCCTCGGTGCGCTGATCGATCAGCTGGTTGCCGGGCGGGAATTCTCCCGGCTGGTCGATGCGCGGTTGCGTCTCGCAGTGCCGCTGGTGGCCATCGGTGCACCCGTTGCGGCCTATTACCCGGAAATCGCGCGCCGGCTGGGCGCTGCGCTGCTCGTGCCCGAGCACGCAGCGGTTTGCAACGCCGTTGGTGCAGCCGCAGGGGTCGTGTCCGAGACCTGCGACGTGCTGGTGAATCAGCCCACCTTCCAGGTGTTCCGCGTACATGATCCGTCGGGGGCGCGGGACTATGCCGAGTCGCAGGAGGCCATCGAAGATGCGAAGCGGGTCTCGCGCGAGCTTGCGCTGAAGGCGGCGCGCCGCGCGGGGGCGACCGATCCACATGTCGAGACCTCGGTGACCGAGCGGCGGGCCCGCTCCGGCGACTTCGACTACCTGGCCGAAGCTACCGTGCGTTCGAGGGCAACAGGACGGGCGGCGACCGGCCGTATCGTGCCGTCACCCGATCGGTGAGCGGCGTCTACTTCCAGAATCCCACTATCAGCACGACGACAATTCCGACGGGGCAGACATACCGCATGGCAATCAGCGAAATGCGGCGCGCGAACGCAGACAGGCCGCTCAATTCCTCTGCGGGAACTCGCTGGCCCATGCGCCAGCCGATGAACACGCTGACGAGTAGTGCTGAGATCGGCATCAGCACGTTGGCGGTGATCAGGTCCAGCAGCCCGAAGACGTTCAGACCCGACAAGTGTGGAATCGAGGCAGCGGGGTGCCAGCTCGCCCAGCGGCCAAAAGACAGCACGGAGCCCTGACCGATCAGCCAGCACAGGGCCGCGCAGATGCAGGCGGCGGTCCTGCGCCCGAGACTCGCCCGCTCAGACAACCAGGCGATCCAGGGTTCCATGAGCCCCACCGACGGCGTGAAGGCCGCCAGTGCCAGCAGGGCGAAGAACAGAGTGCCGATGAGGCGACCTCCGGGCATTTCCGCGAACGCGACCGGCAGGACCTGGAAGACCAGCTCCGGGCCCTCGGCGGGATCCAGTCCGTAGTGGAACATGAGCGGAAAGATCACCACCGTCGCGAGCAGCGAGACGATGAAGATCGACCCGATGACGACGAGCACACTGCGGCGAAGCGATTCACCCGAGGGCATGTAGGCGCCATAGGCGATCATGATGCCGGCGCTGACACCGAGAGCGAACAGAGCCTGGCCAACCGCCTCCAGCACCACGGCCGGAGTGAGGCGGCTGACATCGGGCGCGAAGGCAAACCGCAGCCCGCGCGCGACGTCGCCCGTTGCAAGAGAGTAGACGACCAGGACGAGAAGGATCGCCAGCAGCGCCGGAGCGCGCCACCGATTCGCCCATTCGACCCCGCGGTTGAGCTGCCGGGCCGAGACGAACGTCACCAGCGCAAAGAATGCGAGCTGCCACAGCGAGACGGTGCGCGAGTCCGCCACGAACGCATGGAATTTCGCAACCGCCGCCGGCGCGCCGCCGCGAGCGTACGTCCCCGTCAGGAAGAACCAGGTGTACGCCAGCACCCATCCGGCGATCATCGTGTAGTAAGACAGAATCAGGTAGCCGGCAATCGAGCCCGTCCAGCCGACGACGTTCCAGCCTCGGGAGTACCCGAAGCGAGCGGCAATCGCCCCGGCCGCCCGGGGCGGGGAGTGGCGCGACCATCGGCCCGTCACGATCTCGGCGATCAGGACCGGCGCGCCGAATACCAGGCAGGCGAGAACGAACACCGCAATGAACGCGAATCCGCCCCCCGCGCCGGCGAGGTAGGGGAAGCGCCAGATGCTGCCGAGCCCGACGGCGGCCCCGACGGCGCTGAGCAGAAATCCAACTTCCGAAGACCAGCGTGGGCCGGCGCCGTTCATCGCGGTGAAGGCCCCGAGGTCGTGTCCGCTGCGGGCAGGCCGGCGCCCCCCGCCAGGGCGCCGGTGCCGTCGCCGCCGCTGCTCACGGGAGGATGGCGATCACGCGCGCGGGGAAGCCTGTGCCGCCCTCGGGCTTGGGCCACATCACGATAGCGAGCGCCCCGGCCTCGGGAACCTGGTCCAGGTTGGTGAGCAGCTCGATCTGATAGTGGTTGAGTCCGAGCAGGTAGCTCTCGAGCGAATAGTCATCGTGCTGGACGGCGAGCCCCGGGTCGGTATCGGTCGTCTCATGACCGGAGGCGGTGATCTTGCGGTCCTCGTACAGCAGCTTGAGCACCTCCTTGCTCCAACCCGGATAGTGCGCGACGCCCTTGGCATCCCGGTTCTGCATGGCCGCATCATCGGGCCAGCGCCTGGACCAGTCGGTGCGCATCGCGACGAAAGCATGCTCGGGGATTCGTCCGTGCCGGGACTCCCAGTCGCTGAGGTCCGCGAGCGTGATCGTGTAGTCGGGATTGCGCGCGACCTTCTCGTGCACGTCCAGAACGACCAGCGGCATGACCATTTCCTTCGGCGGGATCTGGTCGACGGTCCGCAGACCTTCGTGAAAGTGCGCCGGCGGGTCGATGTGCGTACCCCACTGTCCGACATGGGTGAACTGCTGCACCTTGAAGCCGTCCTTCTTGATGGTGTACAGCGTCGTCACCTTCTCGTCCCCGAAGCCTTTCCAGTGCGGCGTGCTCGGACCGAAGCTGTGTGTCAGATCGACGAAGCGCTTCGCCGCGAGCGTGGCGTAGACCTCGTTGAGGCTGCCGGTCGAAGCCGGGCCGGCGGCCGCACCGATGGTGTAAACGGCCGCGATGGCTGCGCCGATCGCTGCGCTTGCTGTTTTTCTCACATCACTCTCCCCGCGCGACCCGTCGGCCGCTAGAACTTGTAGTGAACGTGCGCCTTGAACCAGCGCGGCATGCCCGGATAGACCTGCGCGAGACCGTTGATCGAGGTGTTGTCAAACCCCATCACGCCGTAATGTTTGTTCGCGATGTTCTCCACCGAAATGCCGACCTCGATCTTGCTACCGGTCGGAGTGTAGTTCATGCGGGCGTTGAGGATGCCGAACGGCGGCTGCTCCACGGCCGGTGCATCGCCCAGGTTGAACCAGAATCGCGACAGGTAGTTGCCGTCGGCCTGCAGCGCAAGATGGCCCGGACCCAGGGGCAGCGTATAGCGCACCATGGCGTTTCCCGACCAGCGTGGCGCGTTCCCCGGGACGAAGTCCCCGACCACGGGGGTTCCCTGGGCCGTGCAGCAGCGGCCGGGGACCCCATTGACCATAGCGTCCACGTACGACACTCCGAGTCCGACGTCCCACGCCTCGTTCGGAGCCCATTCGACCTCGGTCTCGGCGCCCTTGTGAGTCGCGTTGGCATTGAGGATGAGCTGCTCGAGGCCCAGCGTGTAGATCAGCGCCTGATAGTCGTGGTAGTCGTAGTAGTAGGCAGCTCCGTTGAACCGCAGCGAGTGATTCAGGTATTCCGACTTGAAGCCGACCTCGTAGGAGGTGAGCGTCTCGGGTTTGAAGGTGAGGGTCGCGAGGTCGTTGATGGTGGCGGGAAACAGGGGAGCGGAGAAGCCTCCGCCCTTCACGCCACGGTTGTAGCTGACGTAGGCCAGGAAATCCTGCGCCAGGTGGAAGTCCACCTGCGCCTTGCCGCTCCAGAGATTGTCACTGCGACTGGCGTCGTAGACGTTGAGCAGCGCACTGCTCGGGCGCGTGAGCAGGACGGTCTGGCCGGTGAGACTCTGCGGAAAGTATTCGTAGGGGTACCAGGTGTAGTTGTAATCCTTCTGGTCCTTCGTAAAACGCGCGCCGAGGGTGAAGCCGAGCAGATCGGTCATGCGGTACTCGACCTGTCCGAACGCGGCGTACGACTTGGTGAGCAGGGAGTAGGGCGCACGCGTAGCCGGCAGAGCGCCATTCGGGGCCTCGGGCGCGCCGGTGTAGAAAGGGAAGTTCCCGTAGGGCCACGGTCCGGCAGCGCCGTCGAAGGCGGAGTAGGCCGCGTTGGGATTCGACGGCGTATTGAACTCCTCGGCACCGAAGAACGCCGGGCCCTGCCAGCCCTCGAAATACTTGCCGTCGATCCGTAGCCCGTACAGGCCGGCCGTCCAGTTGAGCCGCTGATCGCCCCCGTTCATCCGGGCCTCGAGCGACTGCTGATTGACGTCGCTGCCGTTGAAGAACTGAAACACCGTGAACGGCGAGGCGTCGGAGTCCTCCTGGTAGTCCTTCCGCAGGCCCGAGTAGTCGGCGATGACCGTGAGCGTCGCGCCGCTCAGGTCGGCGGTATATTTCCCTGTTACGCCTTCCGTCTTCAGGCGCGCGAAGCCCGCCTGGTTGTCGCGGATGACAAATGGCCCGCTGTTGGTGAGACCGCTGGCATTGCAGCCGTTGCAGGTGCCATAGGCATTCTGATTGGGCCCCAGCAGGGTGTCGTAGCCGTTGGCGCCCGGGTTTGTCGCGTACTCCTCCCAGGAGCCGGCGTGGACGTCCTCCCGGCTGCCGCGAGCAATGAACAGGAAGCTACCGCCGCCGACGTCCTTGAACAGCAGCTGGCCGCGGATCGACCAGTCGTTGCCGTTCTCGGCATCCGGAGCGCCGCCGGAAACGTTGTGGAACAGGGGATCGTAGTGATTGCTCTGGAACGAGAAGCGGGCGTCGATGTCCTGCCAGAGCTGGCCGTTGACCGCCCCCTCGATGTGCATGAGGTTGTGCGAGCCGATGGTGATGTCGGCGAAGCCGCTGTAGTCGTCGGTCGGTCGCCGCGTGACGAAGTTGGCGAGACCACCGGTGGCGTTACGTCCGAAGAGCGTGCCCTGAGGACCGCGCAACACTTCCACCCGATCCATGTCGAACATCGTGAACGCGAGGCCGGCCATCTGACTCACGTAGACATCATCGACGTAGATGGCGGCGGGGCTCTCCTGATGGTCGGCGAAGTCGTTCTGCGTCACGCCGCGGATGGACAGACTGAACGAAGAGGGGCCGTTGGGCTGCGTCAACACCACGGCGGGCATCGTCTTGGTGATGTCGCTGGCCGAGACCGCACCGAGCGCGGCGAGCTGATCGCCGCTCACCGCGGAAAGCGCGATGCCGATATCCTGCGAGTTCTGTGCGCGCTTCTGCGCCGTGACGATGACTTCCTGCAGCCCGCCGGCCGGCTCCTCCGTCGCGGTGGCCTGCTGGGCGTTAGCTCGCTGTACGAGGGCCGGCGCCATGCAGGCTGCCAGGACGGCGAGGAGGAATCCCTTCGTGGTCGGTTTCGGGCAGTCGTGCTTTTTCATGATTGTCCTGCCAGGTTGTGTGAAGGGGAGTCAGATCGATTGCAGCAACCCGCCATCGCAGGCGATCGCCTGGCCGGTGACGTAGCTGGCCTGCTCCGAGGCCAGGAAAGCCGCCAGCGCGGCGAATTCCTGGGGTCGCCCGGGCCTGGCCGCCGGAATCTGCGCAGCCAGTGTGTCCATGTCGAGCTGCAACGCTTCGAGTCGCTCGGTCAGTGTGTAACCGGGCATGAGCGCATTGACGGTGACCTGGTCCGCGGCCACCTCGCGGCTGAGCGCATTGACGAGACCGTGCAGCCCCGCGCGCAATGAGTTCGACAACATCAGATTCGGTACCGGCTCGCGGGCTGCCACCGAGGTGATGAGAATGATGCGCCCCCAGCGGCGCCGGCGCATGCCCGGCAGGACGGCGCGAATCGCGCCGACGCTGCTCATCCACAGGCCTTCGAAAGCCCCGCGCCATGCGACATCGGAGAGGTCGGAAAACACCGCGGGCGGCGGTCCGCCGGTGTTGACCACCAGAATGTCCAGCTCGCCGATCCGGCCTTGCGCCTCGGGGATGAGCGCCGCGGCGGCTCCGGGGACGGACAGATCGCAGGCGATCCCGTCTACCCCAAGCTGCGCCGCGGTCGTGGCCAAACGCGGCGTGCTGCGCGCGCAGATTGCGACGCGAGCGCCCTCGGCGAGGAGAGCTTCCGCCACTGCCCTGCCAAGACCGGCCGAGCCACCCATGACGAGTGCTCGGCGGCCCTGCAGCCCGAGGTTCACAGTTATTTCCTCAGGTAGGCGTCCGTGCCCGCGAGCCAGTCCTGTCGCGGCGGACTGAACACGTCCACATCCAGTGTGTCTTCCATTGCGAGCGCGCGATGAGGCACATGTGAGGGAATGACCAACACCTCCCCCGCGCGCACGGTCAGCTCGCGCTCATCGTTGGGGCCCAGCCAGAAGTGCAGGGCGCCCTGCAGAACGTAGGTGAGCTGCTCGTTTTCGTGCGAGTGACGCGGCACGTCATCGCCTTTCTTCAGGTAGATGTGCGCGATCATCATGCGCTCGCCCGTGATGAGGCGGCGCGTGATCGTGCCCTTGAGGGACTCCTCCGGTATCCGGTCCCAGCGGTGATGGCTCACGCTTGTGAAGTCAACGGCGCCCATATGCTTATCCTGTCGAGGTGAATGAGAAAAGGCTCCGGCTCGTCGCGGCGAGTCAGAGAAACTGCCGATCCACCGCCACATCGAGCGCGGTGACCAGCGTGTTGGTTTCGTTCGCGAGCGCCACGATCGCGAGCAGCTCGGAATACTGGGCCTGCGTCATGCCACGCTTGCGGGCCGCGGCGCCGTGCGAGGCGATGCAATAACGACAGCCGTTGGATGCGCTGACCGCCACGTAGAGCAGCTCCTTGGTGAGCGGGTCGAGGGCGCCGGGACCCATCACTTCCTTGATGTTGGCCCAGATCCGGCGCAGCGCTGCCGGGTCGTGCGCAAGCACCTTCCAGAAGTTGTTGACCCAGTCGGTGTTGCGGGTCGCCATGATGTCGTCGTAGACGGCCCGCACCTCCGCTGTGGCCGCGTCGTATTCGATTGGCTCGCGCCTGGCGCCCATACCGCCCCCGATTGGCCGTGCCCTGGGAGAGCTTCGTACCGTCTGTGCCGGGCAGCCGGCTGATGATCACGGCCCGCGCTGCGCAAGGCCTGCTCAGGCACCGCGCCTGATGTCGTTCCCAGCCCGGAGGCAAGCTAGCACCGCAATAAAATGTTGTAAATAGCCTCACCACCTGTGAAATATGGCGGCACGACATCAGGTGCATGGCGGAGTAAAATGTCGGCAGTCCAACCGGAGCCGCCTCTCCCGTGCGCATGCCTTTTTCAGCATTGGATCCGCTCGAGCGCCGATCCGGCCCTGACCGCAGCGCCAATCTGGGCGAGCAGGCCTATCAGCGCATCCGCTCGGAGATCCTGTTCTATCAGCTGCCTCCCGGCAGCCGTCTGTCCGAAGCCTCGCTCACCGCTCGATTCGGGCTGCGCCAGGCGGCGGTAAGGTCGGCGCTGCTGCGCCTGGCCCAGGAGGGCCTGATCGAGAAGACCGACGAGCGCAGCCCACGGGTCGCCCCGCTCACACTCAAGGACGTCCGCGATATCTACGGGATACGCATCCTGCTCGAGCCTCGCGCGGCGGAGCTTGCCGCCCAGCTCGGGCTGGCCGCACCGGGCCTGCACCGCCTGCGCGAGCTGGCGCAGAGCCGCTACGAGTACACCAACCACGGCGAGCTCGTGGAGTTTCTGAAGGCGAACCGCGAGTTCAATCTGCTGATCGCGGCGGGCAGCGGCAATGCGCGCCTCGCGGCCACCATCACTCATCTGCAGGACCTGACGCTGCGGATTCTCTACGTGGGGATTCGCAGCCTGGACGTCTCCGAATGGTTCCAGACCACACACCTGCAGATCGCCGACGCCATCGCGATCCGCGATGGTGCCCGGGCGGCGGAGCTGTGGAAGACGGACTTGCGTTACGGCGAGCGGCTGATCTCGGATGCCCTGATGAGGTTGCCGGAGCTGAGCGGGGTAAACCTCGCCGGCGCCTCCCTCGTGACGGCCTATTCCGCCTGGAGCAAGCAGGAGTGACCCTGGGATGAAGTCTGCCTTCGCCTCACGCATGGCGCGCGTCAAGCCCTCTGCCATTCGCGAGTTGCTGCGTCTCGGTGCCGACCCGCAGATCACCTCCTTCGGCGGCGGCTATCCCGATCCGGCTCTGTTCCCCCTGGAGAAGCTCTCCGCAGTCTTCGAGCAGGCGATCAGCACGCAGGGCCGCAGCTCTTTGCAGTACACGCTTTCGACCGGCATGCCCCGCTTGCGCGAACAGATCGCCGAGCGCATGGCTCGCGGCGGCGTTCGCTGTACCGCGGAGAACGTCCTGATCCTGCAGGGGGCCCAGCAGGGACTGGATCTGGTGGCGAAGATGCTGGTGGACCGCGGCGATCTGATCGTCACGGAGAATCCGACGTTTCTCGGCGCGCTGATCGCCTTCAATCCCTACGAGCCGCAGTATCTCGCGGTGCGGATGGATCAGGAGGGTCTGATCGCCGAGCATCTCGAGGAGATTCTGAGACAGAACCCGCGGGCGAAGTTTCTGTATACGATGCCGGACTTCCAGAATCCCACCGGCGTGTCGTTGAGTCTCACCCGGCGACGCCGCGTGATGGAGATCGCCAACCGGTTCGACCTGATCGTGCTGGAAGATACCCCTTACCGCGAGATCCGCTTCGAGGGAGAAGCGCTGCCGACGCTGAAGAGCCTGGACACCGAAGGGCGTGTCATGTATCTGGGGAGCTTCTCGAAGATACTCGCGCCAGGCTTGCGCCTGGGGTGGGTGGTGGCCGAGCCGGAGCTGATCCACGAGCTGGGGCTGCTGAAACTCGCCGCAGACACCCAATGCAGCACGCTCAGCATGGCGGCGACCTCGCTATTTCTCGAGCGCTACGATGTCGAGGCGCACATCGAGGTCATCCGTCAGACGTATCGGCGCAAGAAGGACACGATGGTGCGCGCGATCCGCAACAGCTTCCCGAGCGAGGTGTCGTGTACGAATCCGCAGGGCGGAATGTTCACCTGGATCACTTTCCCGCCGGGCTTCGATACTACGCAATTCCTCGCCGCCCAGGCGCTGCCGAGAGTGAAGGTGGCGTACGTGCCTGGTGCGACCTTCTTTCCGGTCGTGGAGGAGATCAACCACGCCCGCATGAGCTACACGACACAGGACGAAGCGTCGATCACGAGAGGAGTCGAGGCGCTTGGGCATCTCATCACCTCCGTCCTGGACTCCTCCAGTGCCCCGGCGGCGGTTCCGGCATGAAGCGCTCGCACCGGGTTTGCCTGCTGGTCGCGGGACTCATCCTGAGTTGGAGCGCTGCCGCGCGCGCATCGGCCGCCGCGGCGCAGAGCGAGCTGCACGAGCTGGTCCTCCACAACGGAACCATTTACGACGGCTCGGGGCACGAGCCATATGCCGGTGACCTCGCCGTCGACGGCGACCGGATCTCGTATGTCGGTGCGGGCCACGCCTTGCACGGGCGAACGGAGATCGATGTGCGGGGCCAGGCCGTTGCGCCCGGGTTCATCAACATGCTGGCTCATCCGGAGGAGTCCCTGTTTGCCGATGGCAGGGCTCTCAGCGATCTGACACAGGGTGTCACGCTGGAGGTCATGGGTGAGTTCTCCATGGGGCCGGCGAACGATGCGATGAAACGGCTCATGGCCGCGCGCCAGAGCGACATCAAGTTTCCGGTGACCTGGAACACGCTGGGTGAGTATCTCGATACCCTGCAACGCCGGGGCATCAGCCCCAACGTCGCCTCGTTCGTTGCCGCTCCGACCGTGCGGACCTTCGTACTGGGCGAGCGCAACGTCGACCCGACGCCGGATCAACTGAAGCGGATGCAGTCCCTGGTTCACCAGGCAATGGAGGAGGGCGCCCTCGGCCTGACGACTGCGCTCATCTATGCACCGGCCACCTACGCCAAGACACCCGAGCTGATCGCGCTGGCACAGGAGTCCGCACGCTGCGGGGGGATCTACACCGCGCACATGCGCAGTGAGGGCGATCGGATCGAAGCGGCGATCCAGGAGACCATCGACATTGCGAAGGCCAGCGGTGCGCCGGCCGAGATCTACCATCTGAAGCTGGCCGGAAAGGACAACTGGGGCAAGCTCGACCGTGTGGTCTCGATGATTGACGCCGCGCGAGCTTCCGGCACTCGCATCTCGGCCAACATGTATACCTATACGGCGGGCGCGACCGGGTTGGACGCGGCGATGCCACCGTGGGTGCAGGACGGAGGCCTGGAAAAATGGATCGCCCGGCTCAAGGATCCGTCGGTGCGCAAGCGGGTGATCGCCGAGATGCGCATCCCCCACCCGGGAGACTGGGAGAATCTCTACAGCGCCGCCGGGCCGCAGGGCATCCGACTGCTGGCGTTCAAGAATCCGAAATTGAAGCCTCTCACGGGCAAGACGCTCGCCGAGGTCGCAAAGGAGCGCGGCGTTTCGCCCGAGGATGCGGCCATAGACCTCGTGATCGAGGACGGTACGCGCGTCGGCGTCGCCTACTTTCTGATGAGCGAGGACAATGTGCGCCGGCAGGTCGCGCTGCCGTGGGTCAGCTTCGGTTCGGATGAGCAAGGAGACGCGCCCGAGGGTGTGTTCCTCCTTTCCGCAGCGCATCCACGCGCATACGGAAACTTCGCGCGCGTGTTTGCGCGCTACGTGCGCGAGGACCATGTCATCTCCGTGGCGGAGGCGGTGCGCAGACTCACTTCGCTCCCGGCCGCCAATCTGTCCCTGAAGGATCGGGGCCGGCTGGCGAAGGGCGCATTCGCGGACATCGTGGTGTTCGACCCGGCTACCATCCAGGACCATGCCACCTACGAAAAGCCGCATCAGCTCAGCACGGGTGTCAGCTACGTGATCGTGAACGGGAAGCTGGCGCTCAAGGATGGAAAGGCCACGGGTGTTGCGAGCGGAAGGGTGGTGCGCGGACGCGCGTGGACCGGCGCGCCCGGCGGCGGCTGCCGGCCCTCCGCGCACGACTGGCAGTGGCCCAGCTAGCCACCGCGGATGGCAGGCAGCGGGCATGCGCAATCTGGCCCAGATCCTGCAAATCCGCACCCATCGGCGCGGCTTGCTCGAGATCACCAGCGAGGTCCAGGCGTGGGTCGGCAACCAGAAGGTCGCGGCGGGACTGTTGACGCTGTTCTGCCGTCACACCTCGGCTTCGCTGCTGATCCAGGAGAATGCGGCCCGCGAGGTGCGCTCGGATCTCGAGGCGTTCTTCGAGGGAATCGCGCCGGAGGAACCGGGCCGCTATCGGCATGCGGACGAGGGTCCGGACGACATGCCGGCTCATCTGAGGGCCGCGCTGACGGGCGTGCAGCTGTCGATTCCCATCATCCAGGGGCGGCTGGCGCTCGGTACCTGGCAGGGAATCTATCTGTTCGAGCACCGCAGCCAGCCTCACGTGAGGGAAGTCGCCCTGCAGCTGCTGGGAGAGTGAGGCCCCCGGGTGGCTACTCGGAGTTGACTACCTTGCCGAAACGGTAGTTCAGGCGCAGTCCGTAGACCCGCGGCTCGTTCGTCGTCTCGCGCAGATCGAAGTTGCCCGTGTTCGTATAGACGATCGCGTTCTTGTCCGCGAGGTTGGTGATGTAGAACTCGGCGAGCCAGTGGCCGCCCTCGGGATTCACTCCGAAGCGCAGGTTCATGATGGAATACGCCGGCTGCAGCATGCGCGGGAAGCCGTTCGAGCCCGCCACGTGCAGATCGTTCCACATGTCGCCCTTGTGCGCGATGTCGAACTGCGCATAACCGTGCAGCCTGCCGCCGAGCGGATGCTCGTAGCGCACGTTCGCGCTGTAATTGAAGTAGGGGACGTAGGGCAGCCGCTCGCCGACATTGCCTTCGAAAAATGCGTACGGGCTGGAGACCAGGTGTGAGTCGGTGTAGCTGCCGGAGGCCTGCAGTGACCAGTTATCGTCGATCCTGAACTCAACGTTGGACTCCAAGCCGTAGATGCGCGCATTGCCGACGTTGGCGTTGAAGCTGCTCGGCGCGCAGGTGTCAATGTCGTAGATGAGCGTCTGGAGGTTCTTCCATTTCATGTAGTAGGCAGCGCCGTTCCAGAGCAGGCGGCCGCCGAGCGCCGTAGTCTTCCAGCCGATCTCGAAATTATTGAGCGTGTCCGGCACGTAGGTGTGCGGCACCCCATTGGCATAGCAGGAGGCCGGATAGCCGGAATTGGCGCCCCCATCGCGGAAGCCCTGCGCGAAATCCGCGTACAGCATGAACTGGTTGGTCACCTTGTAGCTGACGCCGACTTTGCTGTCCCACTTGTGCGAGGAATCCACCGACAGGGCGGGCGTCGTCGGTGCGTAGGCGAACTGTCCGTAGGGGCTGTAGTACCGGGAGTGCGAGCGGAAATGGACGACGCCCGCTTCGACATTCAACTTATCGGTGAAGTCAAAGTTGATGTTGGCGAATTCGGTCGTCTGCAGGTAGTCGGAGCGGGTCTGATACGCGTACAACTCCCCCGGGGGCAGCGAGGAGCCGGTGGTCTCGTAATAGTTGTTGTAGTACTGGAACGCGGCGCCGTCCGTGCGTAAGCCCGGCATGAAGTAAGTGCTGCCGGAGTTCTTGTCGACGGTCTTTTCCCAGTAGAAGCCGCCCAGCCAGTGAAAGCGGCCGCCGGGCTTGGAGAGGAGCCGGATCTCATTCGACCAGCGCTCCGGATTCGTGTGGTACTCGTAGAACTGCAGTGGAACGTTGCAGCCGACGAAGGTGGTGCTGGTGCCGTACGTGGGATCGTTCAGGCAGGTAAACCCCTCCCGCGCGCCGCCCTCGTAGTTCTCCTCGTACTGCGAGTATTCGTTCTGCTGACGCGTCGGCAGAGCCCAGTAAGTGCTCGCGAAAACCAGGTCGGAGATCCCGATGTCGCCGTCGACGTGGAAGTCCCAGGCCCGGACATTATCCCGGTGACTCTCGGGTCCGAAGCGCGACACTTCCCGCGGCCCAAAATTGGCCAGATCCTCGTCCCACGCGCCCGGCGCCACCAGGCGCTGATAGTCATACGAGAAGAGCGCCGCCCACGCGTCGCTGATGGCCCACTTGAGGGCAATGCGGCCGCCTTCCTGATGCTGGCGGTTGTAGTCGTTACGCGCCCACTGCGCGTTGTTCGATACGGCGCCGTTGACCCACGTTCGGGTCGTCAGCAGATTGTCGATGAAGCCGCCGTGCGAGGCACTGAATGCCGACAGGCGCAACCCGAGCGCGCCCGGAATCAGCGGGACGTTCAGGAACGCCTCGTAGGTCCAGTTGTTCTGCGCATCCTGGATGTGGCCGCCGTCGAAATCCAAGCCGGCGCTGAAGTCGTTCAGATCGGGTTTGTTGGTGATATAGCGGACCGCGCCGGCCATCGAGCCGGCGCCGAATGTGGTTCCCTGGGGGCCGTTCAGTACCTCGATACGCTCGATGTCGTACAGGTGCAGATCGGGCTGCACCCCGAACCAGCTCAGGGACATATCATCGAGGAAGAACCCCGTCGCGGAGCTGTTGGCGTAGTTCGGATTGCTGCCATCCGATACGCCGCGCATGAAAAAGACCTGGGTGCCGGGCCCGACGCTGATGAAGGAGATCGACGGCACCTTCTGCGCGTAGTCATCGAATCCTGTGATCGCGAGATGGCTCAAGTCTTTTTGCGTGAAGACATCGATACTTACGGGCACATCCTGAAGATTTTCCTCACGTTTGCGCGCCGTGACGACGACTTCCTGCAGCTCTCCCGTGGGCGCGGCGTCGGCGGGCGCTCCTGCCGCAAGCGCTGGTGCGCGTGGCGTCACTGCGCCAGCGAGGGCCGCAGCAACCGCGAGGCTGATACGAGAAGCCGGTGGAAGTCGTGCGGGTCTCTTTCTCGAGCGGTCACCTGCGCGTGGCTTGGCTTTTACCCCCATCGCTGCTCCCCCTGTATTCCCCCGGTGCCAGCGTCCGGCTCATGATCCAATGTCCACTTGCTCTTAGTCAACGATCGTTCAACAAGGACTGGAGGGGCCGGGCAGGGTCCCGAAAGCGCTTCGCGGGACAAAGCGCTCCCCCGGAGCGGCAAAGCGGCCGTTGCGCGTGGCAAAGCGCCCCGGCGCGGCAAAGCGGCCGTTGCGAGTGGCAAGCGCCCCGGCGCTAGTCGGCAAAGCGCCTCAGGCTGTCGCCCAGTGCCTCCCGCAGGGGCCGCAGCTCCTTCTCGAAATGGCGCCAATGACCGATGCCGGAGGTGTAGAGGGGCTGGCGGACCTGCTCTGCGCTCGCCGTGCGCACCGGCCGCCGGGTCTCGTGAAAGGCGAGGCATGCGGGCTCAAAGGGCAGCCTGCAGTGCTCGAGCAGCCGACGGATGTTCTCCTGCGGCGCGCGCACGAGCTCCTCGTATTGAACATGCAGCACCTTTCCGGGCAGAACGCTGTCCCAGTGGTCCATCAGCGACAGGTAGCAGCGGTAGTAGCGTCCCAGATCCTGCAGGTCGTAGCTGAAGGTCTGTCCCTCGGCGAAATGCTGCTTGAAGGTGCTGAAGCAGCAGTCCATGGGGTGGCGGCGCGCATCGATGAAGGTGGCATTCGGGAGGATCGCATGGATCAGGCCGACATGACTGAAGTTGTTGGGAAGCTTATCGGTGAAGCGCGGCCGCCCATGGCGCAGCGGCGCGGTCTCGGCAAGGTAGCGGGCCCCGAGCGCACCCAGGCGGGTGCCTGGCACCTGGCTCAGCGTCTGCGGGTAGCCATGCCGGTCCGAAGCCATATCGTCCAGCTCGTGCACCATCGTGATGATGTTCGGCAATTCCATGGTGCCCTCGACCTGCGAGTGGCTGGCCAGGATCTGCTCGAGGAGCGTCGAGCCGGAGCGCGGCAGACCGACGATGAAGATCGGAGCCTCGTCGGGATCGCCAGCCCCGGCGCGCTGCGCGAAGAATGCCGCGTCGAAAAAAGCGCGAATGCGTGCCGTGCGGCGCTCGAACGCCTCGATATCGAATGGTGCGTCGAGGCGGCGCTGTGCATTGCCCTGCGCATAGTACGCGAACGCCTCTGCGTATTGTCCCCGCTGCTCGCAGGCCTTGCCGAGCGCAAAATTCAGCTGCGCCTCGCCGGAGCGGGCGCGTCCCTTGCGTTCGAGCAGTTGCTTCATCGCGCCGATCTCGACAGGGGTGAATGTGTAGCTCTTCAGATCGGCGAGGCTCCAGTAACTCTCCGCGCACTCCGGATCGATGGACAAAGCGGCTTTGTAGGAAGCCTCGCTTTCGGCGCGCCGCCCGAGGGTTTTCTGCACGTGGCCAATGGACATGCGCAGGCGGGCTTCGCCGGGCTGGAGACTTGCCGCACGCTCGAAAGCCTCCAGGGCCTGTTCTGGCCGCATCAGTCGAGTGGACACCGCGGCGATGGTCGTCCACGTGTGCGGATTGTCGGGTTCGATCGAGGCAGCGCGGCGCGCTGCCGCCTCCGCCTCATCCAGGCGACCCACGGCAAGCAGGACCGCTCCGAGGCCGCGCCAGGCGAGGGGGGCGTGCTCAGCCTGGCGCAGCGCGTGGCGCAGCAGCCGCTCGGCATCGGCCGGAACATCGGCAGTCAACGACAGCGCCGCCAGTCCGCACAGAGCGGCAACATGACTCGCATCCGCCGCGAGGATTGCCCGGAAGAGCGCTTCGGATTTTCTGCGCTCGCCCGCCACGAGCGCGGCCGTGGCCTCCTCGATCCGCTTGCGCTCGGGATCGGTGAGTCGCGCCCGCTCGAAGGCAATCTGAGCGTCGGTGTTTTGTCCGAGATCTGCGAGCACGTCACCGTATGCGAGCCACGCGCGGTGATGCAGGGGCATTTTTTCCAGAACGCGCCGCAACTCGGTACGGGCTTGCTCCGGGCGGCCTGCGCGGCGGTAGGCGCGTGCCAGCTCGACGCGCGCGTGGGCGAATTCGGGGAAACGAGCGAGCGCGCCCTCGAGCGTTGCGATGCTTTCGGCGACTCTGTCCTGCTCCAGGAGGGCCGCGCCGAGCAGCCACAGGCAGTTGACTTCTCCGGGCGATTGCGAGAGCAGCTGTCGCAGCGCCGTCTCGGCGCTGGCAGCGCGTCCCGCGCGCAGCGCGGCGTGTGCCTGGCGCAGGCGCACCTCGAATCGGTTCGGGGAATCGTGCTGGGTCATGCAACATGCATTCGAACGGACTGTGCTGAGGGCAGCATAACATCGCGGCCCCTTACATAAGCCGACCGGGGCGCGGGCCTGGAGGCCGCCGACGGGCCCTCAAGGGTTGATATCGCCGCAATATGTCGGGCGGCGGTGGGTATTGCACCGCGATTGGCGGTAGTGTGCTCATCGGGAGGCTCGAATATGGCCCTAGAACTAACAATAGACGAACAGGCTATATGGACCGCGCAGGCTTGCATCCACGATTCGGCGGCCATGGAGGCACTGCTGATGCCATTGCCGGATGCGATTGCCGTGGAGGCTCGCGAGCTCGCGGAGCTACCTGGCCGCAACGGCATGGAGTATGACGAGAGGCAGCAGTGCGCTTACTGGTTCACGCATCAGGCAGGTGGCATCTTCGTGTGTGTGACCTTCCGCTACGTCCCGGATCTCGACGCGGCGGCGCAACTGTGGACCGTGCTGACGGACGAGGACGTCGAGCCGTCTGTGGAACGGCTGCTCGCGGCCTATCATCAGGCTACCGGTGTCGAAGTGGACGCACTGCCGCTGCAGTGACCTGACGAACCGATTGCACGCGCGCGTGCGGTCACGCTACAACGCGAGCTCGGCCGTCAGCGCATGGGTGGCCAGCGGGTACGTGTTTCTACCGATGGCGCGAATTCAGCGTTCGGCTAGGCTTTCGCGCGCGCCAAACGGGGGGATCTGGCGAGCCCATACAGCAGACCCTGCGCCGGCATCTCTTCAGGGAAGACACGGGGCTCGCTCCAGATCCAGGGTCGCGATTGCCGCTCATCGGCCGGTCGGCTGACGGTTTCGTCAGTCGCCCGCTTATCGACGCGCGCTGCGCTGTGGGCGCAGGCGGCACCGATCCGCAAAGGGTTCAGGGGGCGGGAGAGGCCAGAATCAGCGCGAACTCATCATCCTGATGGGTCCACTCGGCCAGAGGTGACCAGCCGCCCGCCCGCAAGAGTACGCGGGCATCGCGCGGGCCGTACTTCAGGCTATTCTCGGTATGGATGGTCTCACCCTGGGCGATCCGGAATTCGCGCCCGTCGATCGTGAAGTCGACCTGGCGCTGCGCCTCGAGGTGCATCTCGATCCGCGCCTCGTAGTCGTTCCAGCGCGCCACATGGCGGAAGTCTCCGATCGGTATGTTCGCGCGCAACTCGCGGTTGATCCGGTGGAGCAGGTTGAGATTGAACTGCGCGGTGACACCCTGGGCATCATCGTATGCCGCCAGCAGCCGCTGCGGATCCTTGATGCGATCAATACCGATCAGCAGCTGCGAATTCGCGCCGAGCGTCCGCGCGATGTTGCGCAGAAAGTCGACGGACACCGGCACGGCCATGTTGCCGATCGTGGAGCCCGCGAAGTACGCCAGCCGAGCCGTATCCCGCACCACCGGGGGCAGAGAGAACGGGCGCATGAAATCGGTCGCGACGGGATGAATGGGCAGGCCGGGAAAGTGGCGCGCGAGTCTCGCGGCTGATTCGCGCAGGAAATCCGCCGAGATATCGATCGGCACATAGGCCGACGCGCCCAGGGTCTCGAGCAGCAGGGCCGTCTTGACAGAAGAGCCTGACCCGAGCTCGATGAGGGTTCGGCCGGGGCCCGCCAGATGCGCGATCTCACCCGCGTGCTCCTGCAGAAGGCTCCGCTCCGCGCGCGTCAGGTAGTACTCGGGCAGACACGTGATCTCCTCGAAGAGCTCCGAGCCACGGCGGTCGTAGAACCATCGCGGCGATATCGCGCGTGGTCGGGCCGAAAGACCCTCTATGACTTCGCGGCGGAAGAGCTCGTCGGCGGCAGGACGCAGGCGCTCAACGGTACCCATTGCGTGCGGTGACATCAGACATCCTTTGCCAGGCGTACGCCTGTGAATTGCCAACGCTGGTGGGGATAGAAGAAATTCCGATAGCTGGCGCGGACGTGTCCCCGTGGTGTCGCACAGCTTCCGCCCCTGAGTACGAACTGGCCCGACATGAATTTGCCGTTGTATTCGCCAACAGCGCCCGGTGCGGTGCGGAATCCCGGGTAAGGCAGGAAAGCCGAGCCGGTCCACTCCCACGCGTCCCCGAACAGCTGTCGGCTTTGCGTATGCGTGCTCACGGGACGGGGGTGCACAGCGCCGGCCTCATCGAGAAAGACTCCTTGCGCCGGGTCAGCGCCGCTGGCGGCACTTTCCCATTCGGCCTCCGTGGGCAGTCGTGCTCCTAACCAGCGCGCGAACGCATCCGCCTCGTAGTAGCTCACATGGGTGACGGGCGCGGCGATCTCGAGCGGGAGCAGGCCGTCCAGTCCGAAGGCCTGGCTCCACTTGCCGGCGCTATCCCGGCGCCAGTAGAGCGGAGCCTCGATCGCATGCTCGCGCACCCACGCCCATCCGTCGGACAGCCACAGCTCGGCACGCCGGTAGCCTCCATCCGCCATGAAATCCTGCCACTCCGAGTTGGTGATCAGCCGATCGCTCAGCGCATGAGGTGACATCCAGACGGTGTGCCGGGGTCGTTCGCAGTCGAACGCAAACCCCGTGCCGTCGTTGCCGATCTCGACCGCGCCGCGGGCTCCCTCGAGCCATCGCAACGGCCGCGGCGACGCATCGGAGACCCTTGCCGCGGCAGGCCACACGGCAGGGGCAAGGGGGTTCTGCGCGAAAAGATGCAGAAGGTCGGTGAGCAGCAGCTCCTGATGTTGCTCCTCGTGGTGACACCCCAGCTCCACCAGGGCCAGCGCGGGCGGTGTCAGATCGTCCAGAGCGGCGTTCAGTGCCTCATCGACCTGACGGCGATACGCCCGGATCTCTTCGAACGAGGGGCGCGTCATGAGACCTCGGGTGCCGCGAACGATGCGGGCGCCCTTGGCCTCGTAATAGCTGTTGAACAGGACCGGGTAGCGCTCGTTGAACAGACGGTAGCCCGGCGCGAATTCCGACAGGATGAAACTCTCGAAAAACCAGGTTGTATGTGCGAGATGCCACTTGGAGGGCGAAGCATCTGGCATGGACTGTGCCGTCGCATCGCCGTCTGACAGGGAGGCCGTCAGGGCAAGCGTCAGGGAGCGCACGTGTGCGAAGCGACGTCGCAACGCACCCTGCGGCGCCATTGCCGCAGCGGATTCGATATTCATGGCTTCAGCCGATCCGTATCCGGGGCGTCAACGGAGCATCGCAGCGGGACGGGCCCATCGTCCGACCCACAGCCAAGTACACGTTACCGACGGTCATAGGCTGGCTCTCGTGGCTTGTAGAGGCTGAGGATCGCGGTGACCCATCGGGCAGCTCAGCAAGTTACACGCCCGTGTGAGCAAGTGGTATCGCCCAAGGGAGGGATTTTGGGCGCCGGGAACGCGCGGATGCGTGGTCGCGCCGAGCTCGCGGGCTCAGTGCTGGCCGGGACCCGCTCCCTTGAGGTGCATGTCGTACCAAGCGAGGATGCGCTGAAACATGTCGACGTTATTGGCACCGAGGCGGGGCGAGTGGCCTTCGGCCGGATAGAGAACGAGCTGGGCCTCGATACCGAAGTGTTTCAGTGCCCGATACAGCCCCTTGGATTGCCCGACGGGATTGTCGGTATCGTCCTCTCCGTCGAGTATCAGTGTAGGGGTGTGCGCATTGCGAATGTATGTCGAGGGCGAATTGCGCGCGAAGACCTCCGGATGCTCCCACGGCGTGCCAAAGTACCATTCATCCCCGGCGGGGCCGCTTTCGGTTGCGAACTCGGCCGCCTGATCGAAGACACTCGCGCCCGCGACGGCAGCCTTGAAACGATCGGTCTGCGTGGTTGCCCAGACTGACATCTCGCCTCCGTAGGACCAGCCGCCGATCCCCAGCCGGTCCGCATCAACCCCGCCGCGCGCGATCACCGCATCGAGGACGGCAAGCAGGTCGCGGTAATCACCTCCACCCCAGTCGCCCCGGTTGGCCTTGAGGAAATCCTCGCTGTAGCCGCTGGAGCCGCGCGGATTGGCCAGCAGCACCGCGTAACCATGATTGGCAAGCAGTTGTCCCCAGGCAACCTCCCAGCCATAGCCGGCAGTGAAATTCGACGAGGGTCCCCCATGCACGAGCAGGATCAGCGGCGCCCGCGGGACGGCTTGCGTCCCCACGGGCTTCAGCAGCGCGGCTTCGATCTGGGTTCCGTCGAAACCGGCGGTGCGAAAAATTTGCGCCGATGCGAGATGAGAAGCCACCACGCCCTGCTGCATGTGGGTCAGCTGCGTCAGCCGCCCGCCGCGATCTCGAAGCCAGATCTCAGGCAGATGCGTGAAATCTTCGCCGGCAAACACCAAGGTGCCGTCGGCACTCACATCGAACGAGTCAACGGAAAGCGTGAGCGGCACGAGTATGCCGGGCCGGCGTTGCGCAAACCGATACAGCCGATTGTAGAAGCCATCCGCGACCCGAGCCCACAACTGGCTGCGGTTGGGCCAGCGCACCTCAGCTACCGTACGGTCCACGGACGCGGAGATGTCCCGAAGCTCAGCATGCCCGATCGTCCCGAGAAACAGGTCGCGCGCAATGGGGCCGTTCGCCCGTGTCGATCGCAGGGCGATCGATTTACGGTCCGGGGACACCAGGAGGCCCGAGAACGGTTGCGGCGGTCGCGCCACGAGTTGGATCGAGCTGTCCGCAAGCGATACGGCGTACAGTGCATCATTGAACGCCTCGATGCGCGGCGCAGCGGTTGCGACCATCAAGAGGTGCCCGGCATCCTGCCACTGGAATTCATCGATCCGGTAGCCGTCGCTGGCCAGGCGACGCGTCTGACGGGTCGCGGGATCGATGATCCAGAGGCGCGCGAGCTGGCTTTCCAGGTCCGCGACCTGAGGCCCGCTGTCGTCACTGGCAGCGCTGTCGTCCTTCGCCAGGTAGGCGATGGCTTTCCCGTCGGGCGACCAGTGGAAGCTCGTGACCCCGAACTTTCGGTCGGTGAGCGCCGAGGGCTCACTCTGCGCGCCCGCAAGCAAGAATAGCTGCGACTTTCCGGCGCGATTGGAGAGAAACGCCAGCGCATGGCCGTCGGGCGACCACTGCGGCAAACGCTCCGATTTTCTCCCCGGCGTGAGCTCACGCACGGCACGGGTGACCAGATCCATGACGCAAAGATGGGGGGTATAGTCCTGAGAGTAGCTCAGGACGAGATAGGCGAGCTGCTTTGCATCCGGGGAGAGGTGCAGGTCAGCGATTCGCCAGTAGTCGAGCGCCTGCGCAGGGGTCAAGGCACCCTGTGCGTGAGAGGTGGCAGCCAGGACAGTAAGGGATCCCATGCACAGGATGCGCGACAGGCAATCCGGGCTCGGTTTCACGGCACGATCCTCGTATGACGGTCCGGTACAATTAGCAGCCATCGATAGGTTGGTCTTCCACCGGTCTAGCGTGCTTTGATCACTCTTAGCGTGGCAGCGGGCGCGAGGTTCGCGCCCGCGCCGGGAGCTCAGGATGCCCGACTCAAGTAGTCTGTCCGTGCGCAGATACCAGCCGGCCAGCCGGATGGCTCCGCACGAGCACGCCGAGGCGTCCCTCGGTGTGGTCACCGACGGCGGGTTCGTCGAGCGGATCGGCGGCGAGGAGCGACACTACCGGAGGGGCTTCGCGGCGTATTGTCCCGCAGGCATCCTGCATTCTCAGGACTTTGGGCCCGCCGGGGCGCGGCAGGTCATCTACCGACCCGAGCCATCCTGGCTGGGCTCGCTGGAAAATGCCGGAGTCGATCTGCGAGCGGCCACCTACGCGTGCTCCGAGTCGTGCATGCACCTGGGCGCTCGGCTGCTGGCGGAATTGCGATGCGATGATGACTTCGCACCGATTGCCAGAGAGGGAATCCTGCTGGAGCTTTTCGCTGTCCTCGGACGCACGGGGGCCGCAGTGCAGTCGCGTAAGCAGACTCCGGCCTGGCTGCTGGATGTGCGCGACTTCATTCATGCCAATGCCTATGGCAAATTGGACCTGAAGCGAATTGCCGCAGTGGCCAGGCGGCACGAAATCCACCTCGCCCGCGAGTTCCGGCGATACTTCGGCCTGACCATCGGCGGCTATGCGAGGCGCCTGCGCGCCGAGGAGGCCGCGCGCGTACTGTCCCGATCGCGCGCAGGTCTGAGCGACATTGCGCTGGCGTGCGGATTTGCCAGCCACGCGCATCTATGCCGCGTGTTCAAGGCGCACTATGGGCTGACTCCCTCGCAATATCGGTCTCGCTGCCAGACCTGACACCTGCCGCCAGCGCGCTCACGGATTGCGGATCGATCCCTCCCGGCTGATGAATGTCGTACGGATGGAGGCCGCGGGACTCATCTGCGCCAGAGTGCCGACGAGCAGCTGTCCGGCTTCGAGCAGCGCGACGACCGGCATGGGCTCGAGCCGTTCGAGCACGAACCACATCTGACGCGTGCTCGCCTCGATTCTCGTCCGCACGCCCTGACGCCAGTTCCAGCGTCTGCAGGTGACTCCCCGATCGTCGCACCAGACGACTTCACCAGCGGGCACGATCTCCACTTGCGCAGTGCCGTCCTTGACCGTGTCGAAAGGCTCATCGCCCGCAGCCCGAATGAGGCGGGGGTGTCCGAGGTAGGCCGCGATGTTCTCTCCTCCGACCGGAGCGGCATAGCCAACGCTGATGGCGTTGTAGAGGTCGACAGCGGCGTTGATGGACGGCAGGTGTCCATCTGCAGCGAGGCGTTTCAGCAGTGCTTCGGCAGAGGACGGTGTGCGTTGCGGCCTTGCGCCAAAGGATCGGTAAGCGGCGCGCCACGATTCCAGGTGCGCATCCGCCCAGATGGGTCTGGACCAGGAGCGTCCGATGGTCTCACTCAGAGCGGCGACCTCAGGGTGAGCAGTTGAATTGGTGACTTCACGGGCCACGATGCTGAGGGCGCAATAGTCGGGGCACAGGGCAAACACCTCGGGAGCGACTGCTGGGGTGAAGTCCGCAAGTGGGCTGGCTTTTGTTGCTGTCATGGAGCGCTGTGCGGGGTTCTCCGGTGCGTGATGCCCGGATCTTACGGCACCGCGCGGGCGGCCAGCAGCCATGGGCCGGCGCGCCGGAGATTTTGAGGGGAGTTGTCCGATTCCAGACGGCTCGATCGTCTTCAAGGCAGGAACGATCAAAAGCGGATGATGACCATGATGAGCTTCGCCTCAGCCACCCGAGCCACTCAGCAGGGCCTGCTTGGGCACATTGCCGGCTCCGGCTGGGTTGCCCGAATCGCGGCGCTGTTGCGGCAGGTCGGCCCCTATGCAGCCATCGAGCTGCTGCTGCCCGGTGGATCCCTCGTCGCGCTGGCTTTGTGGCTGTACAGGCGACAGCAGCGGCGCGTCACCGCAGCCGCCGAACGCGGGACGAGTCCGGGTTGCGCCGATCAGGAAGCCCTGGGGTGCGAAGGGTCTCGAGCGGCGAGCCTGCTGGCGAGCCCCTGTTGACCCCAATTCATGACGACACTGTGATTCCACTCGAAGAGGGGCTTGGCCAGCGGCGCGAGGACGCGCATCCATGATCTGGTCGCCTCGACGATCCATTCGTAGCGCACCCGCGTGCACGCTGCGTCAGCGGCGAGCGTCCAGGTGCCCCGGCCGCGCAGCTCTCCGTCAGCCACGCCCTCGATGAGGCGGTACGTCTCGATGCGAATCGTCCGCATGTTGAAAGTCAGCTCATAGGGCAGGGCACTGCGCCAGGTCATGCGGCGGCAGGCTCCGACCCCCTCGGCGTCACCCGATTCCAGCAACTGCACGGCGCGTACGCCCTTCCACCAGGTGGGCCAGGATTCGGGTTGCATCAAGGCGTCCCACACGGGCTGCAAGGGTGCCTGCAGGTACCAGTGTGTGATGAGTTGATAGTCAGACGCAGCCATGCACGTGTAGACTCGAAGTCGCGCCATGAAGTAGACCATGAATCACCTCGTATCGGCCATTCGACACATTACCCGCCCGGCTTTCGCCGAAAGCCGGGGTTGGTTTGTGTTGCAGGCTCCATCCGCTACGAGGATTGATCTCCGTGAACGTCGAAACATCACTGGCGCAATCGCTGGCCGAACCCGAGGCCGCCGCCCTGCTGCGCTTGCGTATCACCGCCGAGGCGGATCCCTGCCTCCTGGGCCGGGTGCTCGCGCGCTTTCATAATCTGAACGTCCTGCCCCGGCGCGTGGTCGCCGAGCTCAGCTGCCGCGAGCTTCTGCACATCCAGCTTGATCTGGCCGGCGTGGCGCCGGAACGCCTGTCGCAGATTACGGCCAGGCTCGGCCAGCTGCCCAGCATCCTGCAGGCGTACTGGCACTACGTTTAAAGGCTTCCGCATGCGCCGGGCGGCCCCGGATGGCGTTCCTGCTCCAGTAGTTGCTACAGTGTTGGCACTCCTAAAGCACGAAGGCGGATGACCGCCCACCGCAAGGACCATGTTGAAGCTTCTGCAGTACTTCCAGGCAAACCCCCTCATCTTCATGCTGGGATCGCTCGTGGTCGTCCTGCTGGTGCATTTTCTCGCCCAGTATCTGGTCCGCGGGCTCGGTCTGCGATGGCAGCTCGCAAGGCTCGTGGAGGAGGTCGGAGCAGCCGGCCCCGCGGGCTCGGCTGAGCTGAAAGCGCGCCTCGCCCAGCTGTTTCAGCAGACCCGGCTGGCGCGCGCCTGGCGCGAATTCGAGGAGTCGCTCCACGAGCAGCGGGTGGAGGATGCGGCGGGTCGCGAGGCCGTCGCCATTCGCGCGACTCAACCTGCGGAAGCGTTCTTCAACCTGGACACGGTCCTCGATCCGCGCATCGGCTCGGAGTACTTCCGCCATCTGCCCGGCATTCTCACGGGCCTGGGCATCATCGGTACCTTCTTCGGGCTCATCCAGGGACTGGTCCACTTCGATCCGAGCCTGGCGGATTCGGCCTCGCTGAAGAGAGGCCTGGGCGAGCTCTTTGGCCATGTGCGCGATGCCTTCATGTTCTCCGGCAGCGCGATCGCGGCGGCGATCGCCGTGACCATGGTCGAGAAATGGCTGTATGCCTCGTGCGCGAAGTGGGTGTTCGAGCTCGCTGCGGCCCTGGATGAGAAATTCAAGAGCGGCATCGGCGAGGAGTACCTGGCCTCCATCCTGCGGACCTCGCAGGACAGCGCGCTGCAGGTCCGCGACCTGAAGGCGGCGATGAGCGAGGACTTGCGCACACTGCTGACACATCTGGCGGACCGACAGGTCCAGGCCACTCAGCAGATGTCGGCGGACATCGCTCGCAGCATCCGCCAGAGCCTGCAGGAGCCGCTGGCCGATATCGCGCGGACGGTCGCGCTGGTCAGCGGGCGCGAGACGGAGCTCATCCGCAATGCACTCGAGGAGCTGATGACTGCCTTCCTCACCCAGATGCGCGAGACGATGGGGCGGCAGATGAGTGAGCTCAGCGGCCTCATCCAACAGGCTGCCCGCGCGGTCCACCAGCTCGAGGTGGCGATGCAGGACCTGCTGCACGACGTGCAGCAGAGCGGACAGGACTCCGCCGCCAGCATGAGATCGGCCGTTCAGGAGCTGCTGCAGCGGCTCTCGGAGACGCAGCGGGCGCAGAGCGAGCTCGTGTCCTCCTCGATGCGGGATGTCCTGCGCCAGCTGAACGAGGCGGCCACGCGCATGCTGGCCGCACAGGAGGATGCGGCACGCAGGGCACGGGACGGTAACCAGTCCGCGGAGGAGCACATGCGCCGTCAGGTGGCGACCATTGCGGACTCGCACATCACGACGATCGGCGCGACGCGGGAGCTGCTCGCGCGATTCAACAGCTCGGCCGGGGGGATGATCGACAAGATGACCTCGGGCACGACGGCGGTGGTGACGGCCCTTGGATCCCTGCAGCAGGCTGCCGAACAGATGTCGCGTGCCGGCCTGGAGCTCGCGGCGCTGGAGGGGCAGGCACAGAGGTCCTCACATGACATGGTGCGCGCCAGCTCGCATCTGGCGCTTGCGGCGCAGAACGTCAACAACTCGATCAATCAGCTGAACAATGCCGCAGTCCGCTTCGAGGGCGTCGCTTCGAGTGCGGGAGTGGAGGCGAACGCGCGCCGGCAGATCCTGATCAGCCTGCAGGACCTCATCGATCAATCCCATGTGGCCAGTCGCGAGTTCGTGAGTCTTGCGCACGAGGCGCGCAAGGCGCTCGATGCGAGCGTCGAGCACTTCGACTCGGAAGTCCACACCGTGCTGTCCGGCCACGTCCGGGCCTACCAGAAGCAGCTCGGCGACTCCGTAACCGGGCTGCGGCGGGCGCTCGAGCAACTCGCCACGCGCACGCGCGATCAGAACTGACCATGCTGCTGCAGGTCATCAAGCCCGTGCGACGCAGACAGGAGGCCGAACGGCCATTCTGGATCTCCTACGCGGACCTCATGACCGCGATGATGACCCTGTGTCTGGTCGCAATGGCGGTGACCATCATCTCGATGAGTCAGGAACTGCGGCGCGAGCTGAGCGCGGAGGACACGCGCGCGCAGGAAATACTCAATATCTGCAATGAAATCCGCCAGGGCATCGGGAGTCGGCCGACCATCCATGTGGACTGCCGCGACAACCGCATCGACTTCGGTGCGGCCGGTCAGTTCGGCTACGAGGAGTATCGCCTGCGACCGGAGGTCGAAAGTGATCTGGCGGCACTCGTGCCGGTGATCCTGCAGGCATCCAACAGCCGGGATGGCCGCAAGTGGTTCAAGCAGGTGGTCATCGAAGGTTTCACCGACACCCGTGGACCCTATCTGTACAACCTGTACCTGAGCCTCAAACGCTCGTACTGGATGATGTGCATGCTGGTGGACCCGCGGCGCAACGCCTCACTCGGACTGAGCGATCAGCAGGTCCAGCAGGTGCGGGAGCTGTTTCTCGCCGGCGGCGTCTCCTTCAACGAT
>DASTDD010000235.1:0-9162 GCA_035710545.1 Steroidobacteraceae bacterium | reverse complement strand
TCGAGCGCATGCAACTGCGCGATGTCGGAGTCGGCGTTGAGCTCCACCAGGACCTCACCGGCCGTGGCGAGGTCTCCCGACTTGAAGTGCAGCGTGCGCACGAGTCCAGCTATCTCGGTAGTCACGTCCACGCCCAGGGTCGCGCGCAGCGTGCCTATCGCATCGACGTGCGGCTGCCAATCGGAAAACTGGACGCTCGCCGCGCTCACCGTCTGCGGCGGCGAAGCGTTCTGCGCCCGCGCCTTCGCCATGAAATACTGCTTGACCAGATTGAACCCTACCAGCACGGCGAGCAGAACCCCGGCCGCAATGACCACGATGATCAATCTCCGTCGCATGACGCTCACTGCCCGGCCCCTTCTGTATCTTTACGATTCCACCAGCCACCGCCCAGTGCCTGAAACAGCGCCGCGGAATCCGCGTAGCGGGTCGCCTGGGACTGCACGCGACTGAGCCGCGCCTGGGAATACAAGCGCTGTGCGTTGAGCACCGTGAGATAGCTGACGCCGCCAACCCTGAACTGCTTCTGCGCGATCTGCAGTGCATCGGAAGCCGTGCGCTCTGCCTCGACCTGCGCCCTCAGGTCGCGCGCATCCGCTTCCAGCGCGCGCAACGTGTCTGCGACGTCCTGCATCGCCGCCAGCACGGCCTGGCGATAGTTGGCAGCGGCGCCATCCAGGTTGGCAATCGCCGCGCGGCGCTTGTATCGCAGCTCCCCACCGTGGAACAGCGGCTGCAAGAGCGTGGCCCCGGCGCTCCAGGCGCCGGTGCCCGGACCGAGCAGACCCTGGGAGGTCAGTGAGTCCGAGCCGATGGACCCGGTGAGATTCAGCTGCGGAAACAGATTGGCGGTGGCGACGCCGACCTGCGCGCTGGCCTGGTGCAGCAACGCTTCGGCCGCTTGTACGTCCGGGCGCTGGCGGATCAACTTCGCGGGCACAGTCACGGGCAGCTCCGTGGGCAACGTGAAGTGATCGAGCGTGAAGTCCGGCATCGTTGCATCATCGGGCGTTCGCCCGGCGAGCACCGCGAGGCGGTGCTGAGCCTGGGCGAGCGCCTTCTCGAGCGCGGGCACCTGGGCCTGGGCCTGTGCGAGCTGCGCTTGCTGCGAGAGGATGTCCGAGCGCGAGGCGCCCCCGACATCGAACTGCCGCTGCACGACTTTCAGTTCGGCACCCTCGCTGGCGACCACTTCGTTGACAGCGGCCAGCTGTGCGCGGAGCGAGGCGATATTGAAAGCCGTCGTCACGACGTTCCCGGTCAGTGTCAGATCGGCGGCCTCCAACTCCCAGCGCTCGAATTCGCTTTGCGCGCGCAGGCTCTCGAGCTGCCGCCGCGATGCCCCGAACAGATCGAGCCGGTACGAGACGTTCACGGAGGCCGTATAAAGAGTGAAAGTGCTTGCGGGCAGCGATGGCGCGCCGAAAGCGGCTCCCGGAACCCGCTCGCGCGTTACGTTCGCCTGTCCGTCCGCGGCCGGCAGGAGCAGCGCGCCGCGCTCGGCGATGTAGGTCGCCTGTGCGGAGCGCAGCGTAGCCTTCGCCGACTCGACGGTCGGGCTGTCGTGCAGCGCGCTGCGGACCAGCTCATCGAGCGGTGCAGACTGAAACAAACTCCACCAATCGCCCGGAATGTCCCGATCCGCAACGAACTTCTGCGCCGCCCCGGCGGCCACCGGCGCCTCCGTGGTCACATCGGGCTGCTCGCCGGGCGTGTAGTGGCTGGTCGCCGGCGGCGCCGGCGAGTGGAAGTTCGGGCCCACGGCGCAGCTGGAGAGCGTCACGAGCGCGACGAAGGCGCCGACAGACCATCCAGGAGTGTGACTTGAGAGTTGCAAGGGCCCCGCTCTGGTGTTGCGTCGTGCGTGTTGGCACGGGCGGCATGGACTTTGGCGGCGCCGATCAACTCCGCCAAGCGGCCGGTACTCTAACGTCTGCGACGATCAGCCGCAATGAAACGTGCGGCGGTCCGAATCAGCGTTGCGGCGCCCTGACACCACTGGCGCGCGAGGCCGCTGCGGCAGCCGGGAGCCTCTCTCGAAAGAGAGAGGCTCAGGCGCGACTTGCGAAATACTCCTGCAACGACGCGACCCCGAGGCGTTTGGCCTCGAAGAGGCTCTCCAGGTGCTCCCTCGAGTTGACCAGGCCACGGGCCCGCAGAGTTCCCGACGCATCCAGCAGTGCAGCGTAGGGAAGCCTGTTTACCTGATAGGTAATGCCAAGCGGCGCGGAGACGATGTAGGGAAAGCCGGACAGCCCGTGGCTGCGGACGAACTCGCGATGGGTGGCCGGCTCGCCGTCGCTCGCCAGGACGACCTGCAGCCAAGACTGCTCATCGCGGCGGCTCGACTTCAGTACCGGCAACAGCGACTCGCATACCGGACAGGTCGGTGAGACAAACAGTATGAGCGTGCTCAGGCCATCGCCACGAGGTGCACCGATGCGCAGCTCGTGCCCATCCAGATCCACCACATCGACCGGTGGCGCCGGCTCACCGACGGCGAGTCCCTTGTTGAGCATGAGAGCGCCGACGGGCGAGATGCGCTCGTGCAGCACACCTACCTGGCGTGTGAGGGCGAGAACCACCACCAACAGCGCCAGCACGATCACCCACAGCACGATGTTGGAAACTGCGAGCGCCGTCATCCGCCACGTCGCAGATCAGCGTGCCGCAGCCAATTGCGTCCCAACAGCCGGTCGAGGCACAGGTACACCAGCGCGCACGTCAGGGCTCCGAAGCCAATGGTAATCGCATCGGTCGGCTCCAGCGCCCGCGCACCCGGGGGCAACAGGATGAGGCCCGCGAAGCCAGCCAGCACCAGGTTGCGGCCGATCATCCACGGAGCGATCGGGCGGCGCTCGTCGGGACCTCCGCAGCCACACGCCAGGTCGCGCCGGCCCCGCCGCAGGTTGATGCCGATAGCGGCCGCGTAAGTCAGCAGCAGCAGGATCGCCGCCACGGATGCCGGTCCGCGGGTGACTTCGAGCAGCAGGCCGGCGGCCACCGCGGCCTCGAGCACCGGCACCAGACCAGTGAGCCGCAACCGCACGATCGCGGGCAGGATCTCGTATGCGGTAAAGACCTGCGCGAAGGAGCGCAGATCCCGCAGTTTGTGCAAGGCCGCCGCCGCGAACAGCAGCGCGAGGCAGGTGACGATCAATGCGGCTACGGCGGGGTCGACGCTGAAGCGGGTCATCGTGGAGGCATCATAGACCACCGGGTTGCGCGGGCGTTGCCGATCCGGACTGCGCCGGCGCGGACGTGTCTGGCGCCGACGAGCCGGCGAGCGAGCGCGGCGCCGCTCCCAGGCCCATGGCCGGCCCGGCGTCCACCGCTTTGGCTGCTCCGCTACGCCACGCTGAGTACAGCATCGAGACTGCGGCATATGCGACGACGACCATCACCAGCCAGCGCAGCGCACTCAGAGGCAGCGACTTGACGATGAACACGGCGATCAGGACACCGACGATGCCGCCCATCATGAGCCCGAGCGAGGGCCCCCACGCGAAGCGGCCGGTCTTGAAGAAGCGCAGGCTCGCCACGGGTTGAACCAGGCCACAGGTCCCCATCATGATCGGGAACGCGCCCAGGGGATGCAGGCCGAGCAGCGCCAGCAGAACCATGCACGGCGCATAGGCTCCGATACCGACGCTCATCAGCGCCCCCAGCACGAAGTTGACGCCCACGGCCACCGCGAACCGCCAGCCGGGCAGGGACATCGCCGTGCCGCCGATGGGCAGGCCGCCGAGGTTGTTGAGCAGGAAGAACGTTGCAGCAGTCAGGAGCGCGACGCCCATGAAGACCTGGATGGCGCGCCGGGGCAACCGGCTCACGACACCGGCACCGAGCCATGCACCGATGGTCGCACTGGCGATCATGGCGGTGAGGAGCGCGGGATCCACGGCGACGGAAGTGACGAACGCGACCGTCTCGATGAACGCCGAGGAATTGTGGCCGACATTGAGGGTGCCCGGTATCAGCTCGTCTGCCGGCCGGCCTCGAAGTTTGAACAACGCCGTGGTGGGCGCGAAGGAGCCGATGCCCAGACCGTCGAAGAAATCGGTGACGAAGCCGATGAGCATATCGCCCGCCGTGGGGCGGTCCCGCAGGGGATGAGTGCGCCGCGCGCGTAGCCACTCGATGACGAATGCGATGTTGACGGCCACCAGGGCTGCGAGGAGTCCGATCTTCGGCCAGCTCATGCGGGATACCTCAGGCGGTTCGGGCGGCGCTCAGCCGGCTGCGCAGTCGTGCGGCGCCATCGAGCGCCCGCAGGTACTGAATCGCGATCCGCGCGCCCATCCGGCTGAAGCGGTGCATTGGAATCGGCGCGATCGGTGACAGCGGGAATCCCAGCTCCTCGGCGGGTTCGCCGAGCGCACAGCGCGCCAGGAGATGACCCATGACCGTGGCCATCGCGACTCCGCGGCCGTTGTAGCCGAGCGCCGCCAGCATTCCGGGCGCTGGCTGGTGCAGATGTGGCAGGTGATCGCGAGTCATGCCGACAAGACCGCCCCAGTGATACTCGTACTGGACCCCCGTCAGCTGCGGGTAGATCTCCGCCACCGCCCTGTAATGATGTCGGGCCGCCCTCTGCACGGGGAGGTCGGCGAACGATCCGCGCGAGCCCATGATGAGGCGGCCGCTCGCATCCAGGCGGAAGTACCTCAACAGATGCCAGGTATCGGAGGCTGCCTGGCCTTCCGGCAGAATCGAGCTGCGAAGGGCCTCCGGCAGAGGAGCCGTCGCGACCTGATAGGAAGGGATCGCAACCAGCGTCCGGCGCAGGGAGTCAGCGAGCCGGTCCGTGTAGGCACCGGTCGCCAAAATGAGCGCGGCTCCAGTCACGCTGCCACGCGCGGTCTGCACACGCCAGCCGCCCTGAGTGCGTTCCAGGCTGAGCGCGGGGCTGCGACTGAAGATGCGAGTCCCGGCACGCTGTGCCGCATGTGCCAGGCCCCTCACGTACGACAACGGCTGCACCGTGCCCCCTCGCCTGTCGATCCAGCCGCCACTATACCGCCGCGAGCCCGTCAGACGGGCGATCTCCTGTTCGTCCAGAAGCGAGACATCAGCACCGCGAGTGCGCCATTGCATCACCCTGGAGCGGATCCCTTTCAACGCCTCCACCGAAGTTGCCGGCTGCAGCCAGCCGGTGCGCAGCGCTGCGCACTCGATCCCGTGCCGACGGATGAGCTCGAAGACCAGATCCGGGCCGGCGGCCACGGTCCGCACGAGCTTCGGCCCCAGCACCGGACCGAACATCTGTTCGAGGGTGTCGGGATCATGCTTGACCCCGGGGATGACCTGGCCACCGTTGAGCCCCGAGGCACGCTCGCCGATCTCGGCAGCCTCGAGGACCACGACCTCCCGGCCCGCCGCACTCAGGTGCAGCGCGGCGGACAGGCCCGTGTAGCCGGCACCCACGATGACCACATCCGCGCCTGCATCCCTCGTCAGCGCAGCGAGCGCAGGACCGGGAGCTGCGGTCGCGGACCAGAGCGAGCGCATCGGCGTCATCAGAGGGGTCCGCTCGATAATCGATAAGGCGGTATCGGCTTCACCGGACTGTACGGCAGCCCCTCGCGGCAGGTCAACGGATTGCGGGGCGGAGGGCCCCCGTGGGGAGCCGGCTTGTGGCGGCGGCGATTTCCGCCGCCGGGACTTGCACGGCGGCCCCTCAGCCGATCGTTTTGCGCAGGGATTGCACGCTAGTCATGCCTCGTACGGTCAAGCGACGAGCTCGTAACGCGCGCTGCGTCCGGCACCCTGGATGCGCAGCACTCCACGCTCTGTAAGGTTGGCAAGATCACGCTGTGCCGTGGCGGAGCTCACGTGAGTGAGGTGCGCGTACTTCTTGTTGGTCATCCCGCCGACAAATCCATCCGCGCTGGCATCGAGCAACTTGTTGAGCGCCTTTCGCTGCCGCTCGTTGAACGCTGGCTGGGCGTGCCGGCCGGAATCGGGATCCAGCAGACGGGCCATCCCGGTAAGCTCGCCCTGGGCGCGTCGGGCGCCGGCGAGCGGTTGCGCGAGCCGGGCCGAATCCCAGTGGAATTTCGGCCAATCGGCGCGCGCGGGGCGACCGGCGTCAGGGTGCAGATCGGCTCATGTGCGCATGAGCGCCGCACCGGCTCAGCCGCGCAGCAGCTCGCTCACGGCGCGATCGGCCTGGAGGATCGCCGAATCGGTGTAGGCGGCGCCGCCGGAATCGGAGTTCGCGATGCTGATGCGCCCGAACTGCGCCCGCCCGAGGACATTCGGCCGCTGCTCGGGCGGCAGGTCAGGCTCGAACAGCGGGTTGTACTCGGGCGCATAGCCGTGCGGCCAGCGATTCACGGTGATGGCCTCGATGTCGCGCGCCGGATCGAAACCGCCGCCGGATAGCGTGCGCGCGAGCTGCTCGCGGATGTTGCGCTCGAAGGTGGCAAACGAAGTGGCAAGCAGCTCGGCGCGTCCGGCCTTGTTCTGCTCATGCTCCGGCAGGCCCGGCTTGCAGGGCGTGCGCTGCATGTGGACCAGGATCGGCTCCCTGGGAGACTTCGAGCTGCGGTAGGCGCCGATGTCGACCTGCCAGTTGAGCATGAAGCTCGAGTGGTAGCCGCCCGGAGCCCTGACCCGCTGGATCCCGAGTCTCTGAAATGCCTGCCAGTCGCGCAGCGCCACGCTCGTGTAGACGAGCGGCGTTTTGACCAGGCTGTGCAGTGCCGCCTTCTGTGGCGCCGGCAGCTCCGGGCACAAGTACGGGATCATCATGTTGTAGCAGGCCAGCACGCAGTTGCGCCCCCGCACGGTGTAGGCCTTTCCGCCGCGCACATAGGTCACTTCGACGTCACGCGCCGAGGCGGGATCGCCAAGGTGACGAACGCGTACCACCGTACTGTTGAGTCGGACGCGCACGCGCGAGGCGGGTTGATCGAGCTGGTGATAGTTCGCGCGCGCCGTGATCAGGTCCTCGACCGTGCTGCCGGGCATCGCCGCCGGCACGAGGCTGCGGATCAGCAGGCGCGCGATCGTCGCATTGCCGTCCGGAAAGTGCAGCGTCGGGGAGCCTCCGGTGTCCTCATACCCGGCAGGCGTCGGGCCCATTTTCGAGATCGAGCCGTGCGCGAGCTTCATGCCCTTGAACCCCGGCATGCCGAAGCCCCAGCAGTCCAGCGCGGAGACCGCATCGATCCCCACTCCCCACTCCCCGTGGGTGTGCGTCTGGTAGTAGCGGATCGTCACCGGATCGACCTTCACCAGGGTGCGCAGAAATTCGCTGTAGCTGATCTTGCACAGCCGCAGCTTCTTCTGATCCGAGGTCAATCCCGGCAGATAATCGATCGAGCCCTCCTCGATCCGCTCGATATCATCGAGCGCAGCCCGCGGCAACGGCGCACCTGCCAGCAGCTGTCGCACCGGCACACTGCCGACGCCGACCGCGAGCCTGTCAGCGCCAAAGGTCTCGCGGTCGAAGAACACACCGGTCTTCAGGCCGAGATCCCTGTAAAAGGCGGGATGCTCGACCTGGCGACTGAGGGCCTCGACATCGATGCCCAGCTCGCGGATCAACGCCGCGGGCACCGGCGCATAGGGGCGGGGACTGTCGATCTCGAGCGTGCCGCCATTCAACAGGTGAATGCGGCCGCCGAGCTCGAACTCGTTGCGCTTGGCGTGGCCGCCGAAATCATCGTGATTGTCCAGCACCAGGATCCGGCTGTCCGGTGAAGTCCGGGCGCGGAAAAAATGCGCGGCCGAGAGGCCGCTGATTCCGCCGCCGACGACAACGAGATCGTAGGTCTCGCCGGTATCGGCCCCCGCGCCGGGCGATTGACCATCACGCAATCCATGGGCGGCTTCGAAAGAGCCAGGGTGGCTGCCGCGCATTCCCGTCAGCCGCGGTGGATAGTACCCAGGCGCATCCTGCGCGGCGGCGCCGCCCACCGCCTCGGCCGCGTATGACTTCAGCAGCGGACCGGAGAGCGTGGTCGCCGCGGCAACCAGCGCCCCCTGGAGAAAGTCGCGGCGTGCAATCGGGCGGTCTGCGCCCAGATCCCGATCCGACGGTTGCTTCCGATCATCCGACATCATGACTCTCCAGAAACAGTGCATCGGCACGCTGCCCGCTCCTTCGACTAAGATACGAGATCGAAGCTTGCGCGAGCAAGAGAGCCCTTGAGCGCAAAGACACCTCCACCGCACTTTCGACGCTTGCTCGGGGTGTGCACGCTGCTTGGCGTGCTGTTGCTGTGGCCAGCGCCCGCAGCTGGCGGCCTGACATGGGACACGGGCATCGCGGCTGGATACGTGGCCGCGGCATTCGCCATGGTCTTGTATATGTACCCGTTGCGCGGGGTGGGCTTGCGCGGTGGTACGCTGCCGCATCGTCGCCTCCTGACGGTATCTCAACATCGTCGTTTCGGTTGGATCGCACTGGGTCTCGCCGCGCTGCACGTCCTCATCGCGCTCGTGGCGCAGCCACTCACGCTGCACTACCTCTTGCCATCAGCACCGCTTTACATGCTTTGCGGAGTCGGAGCGCTGGCGGTGCTTGGCATTCTCGTGCCGACGGGCCTCGCGACGCGGACCGCGATGCGACGGACGCCAGCCCGTTCCAGTGTTGGAATCGTGCACGCGGTGCTCGCCGCGCTATTTCTCGGCTTGCTCGGCGCTCACCTGGTCGGCAGTGGACAGGCCATCGACACGGTACCGAAAGCAGTCAGCCTGTGCGTGCTGCTCGCATTGCCGGCCTTCTGGCTGGTCCTGCGGGCGCGCAACGAGCGCCTGCACGCGCGGCACTGGGCCGCGCTCGGCATCTCGTGCGCCGCAGCCGCCCTGTTGCTCGTGCTGCCCGTACGGCCCACGTCTGCCAGGCTCATGGAGCCTCTCGCGAGGCCGGTCGGGTCGTTGCCCGTGCACTTCCCACACGAGCTGCACATGAGCGTCAACTGTGTGACCTGCCACCACAATTTCCGGGATGGCACTGGCACGGCGAACTGCATCGACTGCCATCGCAGCAGCCGCGCGGACCTGCCGCACTCGAGCGAGGCGACGTTTCACATCTTCTGCAGGCAATGCCACCACGACCTGGCGCTCGAGGGGCGCAAGCACGGTCCCACGCGCAACTGTCAGATGTGCCACCACTGATCCCCCGAAGGGCGCTTGCTGCGAGGTGTGGCT
>DASTDD010000234.1:0-10373 GCA_035710545.1 Steroidobacteraceae bacterium | reverse complement strand
GAACAATTATAATGTTTTTTCACCGAGCCTACCGCACCGGCATCGGCACGACGGCAATGCTACGGTGTCCTATTGCGTCCACCGTCCGGACACCGAAGATCACGTTGTCCTTGGAGACCTGCAGCATCGCGTGGGGTGTCCTCGACACGATGAGGCGTTGCCACGTGGGCGAGCTCAGCGCGCGCCAGAGGATTTGATACTGCGCATCGGCACCCGCACCAGGCGGTGTGTCCCATTCGAGACTCGTCGAATTGTCCAGATCCTTGGTCAGGATTCTGACGTTCGTGGGGGGTGGAGGAGCCGAAGCCAGGGTCGCCAGCGTCGCGGCATTCACCGCAGCGACGCACGCCACGTATTGGAAGTCCACGAACTTCGGCAGGTCGCCATATTCGATACCGTTCTGCGTCCGCAGCGTCTGATGCTGGTGATTGAAGTCTTCCCGCCATTCCGTGAAGCGCACGGCGGGAAAGCCCTCCTGGTTGAAAGCAGTGTGATCGCCGCCGCGCAGGAAGCGATCGCGGCGAAATTCCAACAACGGCTGCAAACGCCCGCCGGAGCCCGGGTCGTCTGAGGCGAGGTCACCCTCGTAGGTCGCGCTCGTCTCGAGGACCGCCCGCGCAAGCTCGCGCGACCCTGAATCACTTCCATACCCGAGGGACTCCAGCTGCCTGGCTTGCTCGGGAGTCAGCCCGGCGGCAATCCCCTCCGAGAATACCCGCACGACGGACTTGTCCTGCAGCTGATCGCCTGGAGTCGTGTTGCCCCCGACGATGTCGTTGTTGAGGACGCCCAGGAGCTGCCACCCCTGATCCTTGGCGAGCTTCGCCAGGTGCTTGCTCCCATCGAGACCTTGCTCCTCGCCGGCTACCGCGACGAATACTATCGAGGCGGCAGGCTTGAGCTGCGAGAGCACCCTGGCGGACTCGAGGCTGACCGCGACTCCCGAGGCATCATCGTTGGCTCCGGGTGCGGCTCCACGGGCGTCCATCACATCGGTGTTGCGCGAGTCATAGTGCCCGGTCACCAGGTACATGTACTGCGCCCGCGCAGGATCCGAGCCGCGCAGGATCGCGTACACGTTGGTGATGGTCGTGGGACGCGGAATCCGTTCTGCGGGGCTTTGTGTGAACGTATCGCGCTTGACCTCGAGGCAACCGTGGCACGCCTGGGAGTAGCGCTTGAGCTCCGATTCGATCCAGTCGGCGGCCGCATTGATGCCCTGTCCCTTGGGCAGATGCTCCATGCTCGAGAGTGTGCTGCGCGTATGGAAGGAGACGAGGGTCTCGATCGTGTGCTCGACCTGCTTGGCGGACACCTGTCGCAGAGCGCGCGCGATCGCCTCATCCTTCGGGGCGGGCTGAGCAGGCTCACCGGCCGTATCCAGGTCCCGCACGGAGCTCCCTGGGTCGGCGGCCGGCGCCTGATTGAGGAACAGCGTCAGGATGAAGGGGCCGACGAGCCGGCCGATTCGTACAGGCATGCGAGCCACTCCTGAGGAATGGAAACGCGAACCATGAGCCCTGTCACAGCGGCATTGCAAGTGCGGTGAGGTGAAGATATCTATACTGTGCGTGTGAATCGTCGTTCCGCCGATCGCAGTCTGCGCGAGTTCATCGGCCGCCACGAGCGGCTGTTCGTCCTCACCGGCGCAGGGTGCAGCACCGACTCAGGCATTCCGGATTACCGCGACGCCCACGGCGAGTGGAAGCGCACACAGCCAGTCCGCTACCGGGCATTCGTAGGGGACGAGTGGACGCGCCGCCGTTATTGGGCTCGCAGCTTGCTCGGATGGGCGCGCTTCGGGGGCGCCAGTCCCAACGAGGCGCACCATGCGCTCGCCCGATTGGAGCGCCAGGGCCGGACGACGCAGTTGGTGACCCAGAACGTCGATGGCTTGCACCAGGCCGCCGGCAGCGCGGCAGTGATCGATCTGCATGGCCGACTCGACATCGTGCGCTGCATGAGCTGCGACCACCGCATCTCCCGTGAGTCGCTCCAGGGCGAGCTGCTGAGGCTCAATCCGGGATGGGCCGACCTGGATGCACGCGCGGCACCCGACGGTGATGCCGATCTCACTGGAGTCGATTTTGCAGAGTTCGCCGTGCCAGCATGCGAGGAGTGCGGTGGCATCCTGAAACCGGGCGTCGTCTTCTTCGGCGAGAGTGTGCCCAGGAATCGGGTGCTCGAGGCGATGAATGCACTCGAGCAGGCGGATGCGATGCTGATCGTTGGCAGCTCGCTCATGGTCTATTCCGGGTTTCGCTTCGCTCATCGCGCGGCGCAGACGGGCAAGCCGATTGCCGCGGTGAATCTCGGCCGCACACGCGCCGACGATCTGTTCGCTCTCAAGGTCACCGAGCGCTGTGCGACGGCCCTCGCTTTCCTCCTGGACGATCTGCTGTCTACCTCCACAGAAACCGCTGCTGTAGATTGACCGAAGGTGGGCAGGAGCCACCGACCGATATGGATGAATCCCCAGTCATCCCGTCCGACACGCCACGCAGGCCGATCATCCTGGTGATCGCCTTGGTGATTGCGATCGCGGGGTGCCTCGCGGCGGGAGGCTACGCCAGATGGCTCGCGCAGCAGCGCCTCAGCCTGCAGGCCCAGGTCCTCGACGAACAGCGCAAAGTCCTCGACCTGCGCGAGCAACTGACCCGCTCCGAAGTCGCCGTGCAGGAGAAGGACGCCGCCCTGGCCTCCCGGGATGTTGCGTTGGCCGAGGCAACGCAGCCCGACTTGCCCGTACGGGTCTCCTTCCGGCCCGCCTGGATGGGGCAGGGCATGGTGGCTTCCTTCCGCAACGTCGGCAGGCAGCAGCTCACTCTGATGATCGAATTTCGCGATCCGAACCTACACGCCTCACGTGACATTGCCCTGGTCGTCGATGCCGGCGCCAGCGCGGACGTAGGACATGCCGAAGGGTGGCTCGTCAATTCCGGGCAAAGCGTCCGCGTCTCGGCCAGCGGCTACAAGAGTGTCACGGCATTTGCTCCCTGACAGGGTTTGCCGCTGACGGGGCCGTGCTGCCATGCCGGTCCGCTCGTGCCCGGGCCGGCGGGCATTCCCCCGTCCGAGCCGCCGCCTTAAACTACCCGCTCCAGGCCTCGTCACGACAACCAGAACCGGGGAAAAATGCCATGAAGACTCTGCCAGTCGTTCTGTCGAGCCTGCTGCTAGCAGCCTCGGCGGTCCACGCCGACAACTCGCAGCAGCAGAAAATGAAGGACTGCAATGCGCAGGCCAAAACCCAGAGCCTGAGTGGGGATGCGCGCAAGTCATTCATGAAGAGCTGTCTGTCCAGCCAGCCGGCCGCCGATGACTCGAAGCTGAACTCCCAGCAGCTCAAGATGAAGCAATGCAATGCGGATGCGAAGTCCAAGAACCTGACCGGAGCGGACCGCAAGACATTCATGAGCACTTGCCTGAAGGGCTCCTCCTGAGGGCTTCGACGGTGCCGGCGCGCCAGTGGGCCGCCGGCACCGATCAGTTCTGTCGCGCGTTCCCCCGAGCGATGCGAGCGCGGACATAATCGAGCGCTCGCACCGGGCGCGGTTGCTGATTGCACCGCGCGCCCCTACAATCTGGGCGCGCCTCGAAGAAAAACGAACTCGGCGTATCGAAAGGATGAAGGTCAATGAGCGCCGTAGGACACGTACGTTGGTTTCGAACGCTCAACCAATTTTTCGCCTGCAGCCGATTTCTGAAAGGCCAGCGCAGCTGGGGGCCGATATCACGCCCCGATCACTGCGCGTGCCAACGTCAGCGAAGGGCATTGCTGCGACGTAACTGCCGGTAGGCTCCCTCCGCGCCAAACTGCCAAGCTCGTGCGCCCGCTAGCGCATGCGCCCGCGCCTCCCGCCCACGCCGCCCGCGCATCCGCCACGCTCGAGCCTGGGGCGGCCCTCTGCAGATTTCTTGGGAAAACGCGCGCTGCCATGCGAACGGATTCGCAGATGCGGTGCGCCGGATTATGGTTAGCTCGCCCTTCAGATCCGGCAGGGACCCGTCCGGCTTCCTGGCCCGCTCCTTGCTTGTCATGCAGGCCTGATGCTTTGGGATGTGACAGGGATGAACTTCGAAGACGCCCTCAATCTGGAATTGCAAGCCTACCGCGTGGAGCGGGTGGAGCACGGCGACTCGGTTGAATACCGGGCCACGCTGCCCGACTACCCGCAGTGCACCGCTTCCGGGAACACCGCCGAGGAAGCGGTTCGCAACGTGCGCCATCAGCTCACGCACCTGCGCGACAGCCAGGCGGCTGTCGCCGTGTGCGACCTGGAAGATGAGAGCTCGGACCGCCTGCGCGAGGCGATCAGGGCAGTCGTGACGCGTGCGCTCGTCTGAGCCTTGCGCCGCTCAGCTTCCCGTGCGGTTCGGATCTCGCCAGGCCCTCTCGAAGGGCAGGCGCCACGCGCTGGGCGCAACGAGCTGGTGGATCGCGTTGGGTCCCCAGGAGCCTGGCGAATACTGACGCACGGGTGGTGGTGCTTCCAACAGCGGAGTCGATACCTCCCACAATCGCTCGATGCCTTCCGCGGTCGTGAACAACGTGTGATCGCCGCGCATCGCATCCAGGATCAACCGCTCGTACGCCTCCAGCACGTCTCCGACCAACCCGGTATCGTGCATCGCGAACTGCAAACTGAGCTTGTCGAGGCGCATGCCCGGTCCCGGCCGCTTGCCGTAGAAGGACAATGACATCTTGGAAGCGTCGGCCAGATCAAACGTGAGATGGTCCGGCCCCTGCGCCCCGACCCCGGAGCCCGCGGGGAACATGCTCTTGGGGGGCTCGCGGAAAGCGATGGAGATGATCCGCTGTCCCTCGGCCAGGCGCTTGCCGGTGCGCAGATAGAAGGGCACTCCCGCCCAGCGCCAGTTGTCGATCGAGCACTTGAGCGCGATGAAAGTCTCGGTCTCGGATTCCGGGCTGACACCAGGCTCTGCGCGGTATCCGATGTACTGCCCGCGCACGACATCCGCGGGCTGAATCGGCAGCATGCTGCGGAATACCTTGTTCTTCTCCTCGCTGATGGGCGCCGGCTCGAGGGCGGTCGGGGGCTCCATCGCCATGAACGCCAGGATCTGGAAAAGATGCGTCACGACCATGTCGCGATACGCGCCCGTGGCCTCGTAGAAGGCGGCCCGCGTGCCCAGACTCAGCGTCTCGGGCACGTCGATCTGCACATGATCGATGAAGTTGCGGTTCCAGATCGGCTCGAACAGGCCGTTCGCGAAGCGGAAGGCGAGAATGTTCTGCGCCGGCTCCTTGCCGAGAAAGTGATCGATCCGGAATATCTGCCTCTCGGCGAACACCTCGTGCAGCTTCGCATTGAGGGAAACCGCGCTCGCGAGGTCCGTGCCGAAGGGCTTCTCCATCACGATGCGCGAGCGCGCCACGAGATCCGCCTCACCGAGCAGGCGCACCGCCGGCAATGCCGCAGCGGGCGGTACGCTCAAATAGTGTAGCCGCTCGCAGTTGCCGCTGAACGCCTGCTCGGCCCTGCGGACCGCGTCAGCCAGAGCGGGCGCGCCCGCCGACAGGGGCACGTAGTCCAGGCATCTGGCAAAGAGGTCCCAGTCAGACTCCATCACCTTGCGCGTGGAGAATTCGTTCAGCGCCGACCGGGCCGCGGTCCGGAACCCATCGGCGTTCAGCTCATCGAGCGACACGCCAATGATGCGCCAGGCGGGAATGAAGCCGGCCGTGGCGAGGTGAAACAGACCCGGCAGCAGCTTGCGCCGGGCCAGGTCACCGGTGGCCCCGACCAGCACCACGACTTGTGCCGACCGGGGGCCCACCCCCGCAGTAATCTTTGCCACCGTGCGTACCCTTGTGCTTCCCAGAGCGCTCCCGGGCAGAAGGCCGCCGGGCAGGCGCGCACATGTTACGCATCCTCGTTTAGCCGGGGTAGTCGATGGTGTCGCGGATCAGGCGTGCGAGGCCGGTATCCTTGGCAACGCGTTTGCCGCCTGCTTGAGTGAGGTGGACTTCGTCACGATAAAGGATTTCGCCCGACTGCAGCTCCTGCGGACAGTATCGCGTGTTACACAGCGCCGGGATCGGATCGACGAGCACCAACCCCGGAAACTGGTCTTTCACGGACTCGAGGCTCTCGCTGTACGCCGACCGGTGCAACAGCAGCGCCCCGCGCGCCAGGAAAGCCGAGCAGCGAGTGCCGGGCAGCCGTACCGGCCGCAGATAGCAGGAGGGTGGGCTCTGAAACTCGGGAATCTCGCGCATATAGACCACACGTGAGGTGCCATGCAGTGCGCCGAGCAGGTTCTCCAGCCCGCGTTTGAAAGCCGCGCGCTGGGCACTCGAATCCTCGGGCGATCGGGCGTTGAAGAACCTCGTACCCGCACCCACCAACACCACGACCCGCGGTCGTACCTCGTGCACGTAGCGCACAAACTCATGCCACGTCGCATTGCAGTTCCGCTGCGTGGAGTCGGACGGATACACCCCCTGAACCTGGCTATCCAGCAAAGGTGGGCAACCGCCTCGCGCCAGCATCATCAGCGAGTAGTCTTTACCGAGGGCGGCGACCGTCCCCTCGTAGACCGCCTCGGTCTGAGAGTCGCCGAGAAATACGACGTCCGGTGGTTGCGGGCTGGTGCGCTTGCAGTAGTTGAAAGGGATCTCGCTGTCCACCGTCTGCTTGCACAGCGGGTTCGTCTTGGCCTGTGGTTGAACGGCGGCCACCACGTGGCGATCGAAGCGGTGCGCGAAACCTGCCGCATGGAACACCGTCAGCCCTGCCAGCCCCGCGACCGCGAGCGAGCCGAGCAGGGCAGGGCTGAGATGCGCCCATCGCACGGGTGCGCGGATCGGCAGCTCGATGAGCCGATACGTCACGATCGCCAGGACGACGCTCAGCGCCACGCAAGCCCAGCGCGTCAGCAGGCTGGGCGTGCCCGAGTGCAGGATGGCGGCGAAGGACAGGATCGGCCAGTGCCAAAGATACAGCGGATAGCTGATCAGACCCACGAACACGAGCAGCGGGTGCGCGAGCACCCGTCGCTGGAACCAGCTGTCGCCCGGCGGCGCCACGATGCAGAGCGCACCCAGCGTAGGCAGGAGTGTCGGCACGCCTGGCACCCCGGTGTGACTGTCGAAGAAAAAGACAGCCACAAGAATCATACACAAGCCCGCAATGGGCAGCAGCGACCGGACCCCCTCACGCCACGCACCGACCGGCACCACGACCGCGGGCGCATCGGGACCTCGTGCTTCCTCCTGCAAACCCAGTTCGCCTGCGCGCCGCTCGGCGTACCACGCCATGAAGCAACCGAGGCCCAGCTCCCAGAAGCGTGAAAGCGGAAAATAGAACGCAGCCGTCGGATCATGACGCACGAGCAGCACGTCCCAGATGAAGGAGACGACCGTGAAGAGCGCGATCACCCATCCCACCCCCAGCCGGCGCTTCCACAGAAACATCAGCAGCAGCGGCCATGCCAGGTAGAACTGCTCCTCGATCCCGAGCGACCACAGGTGGAGGAGTGGCTTGAGCTGTGTGGCCGGCGCGAAGTAACCCGTCTCCGTCCACAGCGCGAAGTTCGATACGAACGCGGCTGCGGCCGCAACTTGTCGGCCGAGGTAACCGAACTCATGAGGTAGCAGCGCATACCAGCCGAAGGCGAGGCAGGCGGCCAGCATGATCACCAGCGCGGGCAGAATGCGCCGGATGCGGCGTCTGTAAAAATCGGCGAGGCTGAACGTCGAGCGCTGTAATTGCCTCAGAATGAGCGTGGAGATGAGGAACCCCGAGATCACGAAAAACACATCGACCCCGACGAAGCCGCCGGCGTAGGTGTTCGGAAACGCGTGGAACCCGATTACGGCCAGAACGGAGACCGCACGCAGGCCATCGATGTCGGGACGATACTCGAGCTTGGGCATGGTGCGGGGTGGCATGTCGGCGAAAGTTCGCAAGGTTGGTGCCCCCGCCAGGCTCCAGATTGCTCATCCCGCCGGGCCGCGGATTGCATATTCCGGAGAGTGTGTGCTCAACTTCGCCGCCACCTGCGCATTGCCGAGGAGCCGGGATTCCATGATGCTGCAATCAAGATCGTTCCTGCCGGGAGTCTGCCTGGGACTGCTGCTGTCGCTGCCGCCGGCGGCCGGTGTTGCCGCCGACAGCGACTACCACGCGCGCGTGGTGCGGATCCTTCAACGCACGCCTCTCATCGACGGCCACAACGATCTCCCCTGGGAGATTCGCACGCGCATGCACGGCAAGCTTGCGGGAATCGACCTCAAATCCGATACGTCGAAGCTGCCCGCGCCCCCCGATGGTGCGCCCCTGATGACGGATATCCCGCGGCTGCATGCCGGTCTGGTCGGGGGTCAGTTCTGGTCCGTCTGGGTGCCGACCGACTACAAGGGCCTCGAGGCCGTGGAGGCGACGCTCGAGCAGATCGATCTCGTCAAGCGCATGGCGGCCCGTTATCCAGGCGATTTGCAAATGGCCTATACGGCGGCCGACGTGCGCCGGATTCACAAGGACGGCAAGGTGGCCTCGCTGATCGGAATCGAAGGGGGTCATCAGATAGATAACTCGCTTGCGGTGTTGCGCCAGATGTACGATGCCGGCGCGCGTTACATGACCCTGACCCACGCGGTGAACACCGCCTGGGCGGATTCCGCGACCGACACCCCGCAGCACCACGGACTGAGCCCGTTCGGACAGGAAGTGGTGCGCGAGATGAACCGCCTGGGCATGCTGGTAGACCTGAGCCACGTATCGCCGGAAACGATGCGGGCTGCTCTGCAGGTGACGCAGGCGCCGGTAATCTTTTCGCATTCCTCGGCGCGCGCACTCGTGGATCATCCGCGCGACGTGCCGGATGACATCCTCAAGCTCGTCGCGGCGAATGGGGGCGTCGTGATGGTGAACTTCGCGTGTGAGTATGTATCGCAGGTCCGCAATCAGTGGGATGCGGATCGGGCGGCGGAACTTGCCCGCTACAACACCCCGCCGTTCGCCGGCCTATACATCGGCCAACCGGATCGAGCGAAGGCCGCGCTCGAGAAATGGGAGAGCGGGCATCCGCGGCCAGTGACCACGCTCGCTCAGGTCGCCGACCACATCGATCACATCCACCAGGTCGCCGGAGCGGACCACGTGGGCATTGGCTCCGACTTCGATGGCATACCGGATGCACCTCAGGGGTTGGAAGGAGTGGACCGCTTTCCGGCGCTGCTCGAGGAGCTCATGCGCCGCGGCTGGTCGGATGCGGATGTGGCCAAGGTCGCAGGCGAGAACGTGCTGCGGGTGATGGCGGGCGCCGAGCAGGTCGCGACCAGGCTGCGGACCGAGCGGGGTCCGTCGGAGGCGGTGTTCGAAGCCGGCCACTAGCTCGGCCATAGACGGCTCACCAGCCAGCCGCCAGCCGCGCGGCTCACGCGCCGGCGACGCGCCCGGCCCGCCGCGGCTCACCACCCCACTGCGCAGCCGTCCTTGCGATGATCGGACGCGGCTCGATAAACGCCCGGCGAGACGGGTGCGCCGGGGCTCGGCGAAGATCGCGGCGGCTCATCGGGCAGCAACCAGATCGCCTGGAAGCCGCCCATATCCTGGCCGTTGGCCGCCACGACCTGATGACCCAGCGCCCGTAGCTCGGCACCGACGAGTGCGAACAGACCCGACTCGAGATTGAGCGTGTTGGTCGCCTGCCAGTGCGCAAAGCGGGCGGCGTCGCTCGCCGCCTGCGGATTCGCGCCCAGATCGATCATGCTGACGAGCGCCTGCGCGTGTCCCTGCGCCTGCTGGCCACCGCCCATCAGGCCGAAGGCCATGACGGGGCGACCCGACCTCATGAGAAAGCCGGGCAGAATGGTCTGAAAGGGCCGTTTGCGTGGGGCGAGCACGTTTGGGCTGCGAGCATCGAGCGAGAAGAGTGCTCCGCGGTTGTTCAGCACGAACCCATATCCCGGAATCGTGATCCCGGCGCCAAACCCCGCGTAAACGCTGTAGATGAACGACACCATGTTGCCCCACCGATCTGCAGCGGCGATGTAGACCGTACCGCCGACGGGATCGCCTCGGGCTTCGGGTGTGGCCGCTTTGCGCGCGTCGATACGTTTGCAAAGCTCCCTCGCGTGAGCTTTCGAGATCAGCCGCTCGACCGGCACCTGCGCGAGGGCCGGATCGGCGTTGAATTCGTAGAGGTCCGCATACGCGAGCTTCTTGGCCTCGACGAGCAGGTGCCAGAACGCACTCGAGCGCGGCCCGAGCTCCGCGAGACTCTCCCCGGAGCGCTCCGTGTAGGCCTCCAGGATGTTCATGATCTCGAGCGCCGCGAATCCCTGGGTGTTCGGCGGCATCTCGCAGATCTCGAAGCCGCTGTAGCTCGTGGACAGCGGCGTA
>DASTDD010000233.1:0-36910 GCA_035710545.1 Steroidobacteraceae bacterium | reverse complement strand
CGCGACCTTGCTCTCCAGATCGGAGTCGTAGTCCGCCTCCAGAGGGAAATTCCATACCCGCTCGCCGCTCGTGCGGCCGGCCTCCACCAGGGTGGCGGCGAGCGCGGCTCGGTTGGTGAGCACTCCGCTCATGCGCTCGGTGAGCGAATACACGCAGGCGCCCGTCAAGGTGGCGAAGTCGATCATGAAGCGGGGCCGGGTCTTCGCCGCCAGAGCCAGGGTGTCCGCCAGCACCATGCGTCCCTCGGCATCGGTATGGATGACCTGAATGGTGACGCCGTTCGCCGCTCGCACCACTTCCTGAGGCCGATACGCGTGGGGTCCGATCCGGTTCTCGGTGATCGCGAGCCAGGCATCGGCCGCGATTGGCGCGCGCAACTCGGCGAGCGCGAGCAGCGTCGCCAGCGCCACCGCGCTGCCCGACATGTCGATGTGCATGTCGAGCATGGAACGATGAGTCTTCAGATTGACTCCGCCGGTGTCGAACAGGATTCCCTTGCCCACCAGCGCCAGATCAGGCGTGCGTGCGCGGTTACGGGCGGGACGGTACGTCAAGTGTGCAATGCCGGCGCCGGCACCCTGGTTCGCCGCTGCCACCGCAAGGAACGCGTTGGCGCCCAGCCGGCGCAACGTCGTCTCGCCCAGCCAGCGCACACCCAGCCCGCTGCGCCTGCTCAGCGTCTGGATTACCGAGCGATAGCCGTTCGCATCCAGCAAGTTCGGCGGCAGCGCGGTGAGCCATCGTGTCAGGTTGTTGCCGCGCGCCGCGGCCAGCTCGTAGGGGATGTCGAGCTTCGCTGTCGCAGAGGTTCCCGCCGCCCCTGCCGCCAACAGTACGATGCGCTCGATGTTGCGGTCGTCCGCGGCAGGGGCCCGGAACGAGGGGAGGCGGAACGCCTGTGCCAGCGCCGCAGCCAGGAGAGCCTCGAGCGCCGCTTGCGCTGCGGGGCCCTCGCCTGGAGCGGCCAGGCCGAGCGAGCGCGGAGCTCGCGCGAGTGCTTCCTTGAGCATCTTGCCTGCCAGCGACAGCCTCTCGAAAGTGCTCGCGCCCGCCCCAATGTATCCGAGCACGGCAAGCGTCTGCCGGCGATTGGTGAGTACCGTCGTGCGTACGGTTCCGGAGCTCGGTGTGGAGCGAGCGTTGAGCTCGTGCCAGCGCTCACTCTCGGGCAGCTGTGCGAGCAGGTCCCGTGAGGGACTGTCGGGCAGCACGGCCAGGACGGCTTCGAGCTGCCCGGCAGCGCGCATGCCAGCGCGCTGGACGGACGGTGTGGGCGCGCGCGGCAGGAGCATCCTGCGCGCCGATTCTGAGGTCATCGGCGCGGTTCGCGCGCTGACTGCCCCCGCCTGAGCTTGCTTGACCATCATGAATGAAACCCGGATCATGGCGCCGCTTGTGCAGGCGCAAATTTTCCCGCTTGACGTCGGTCGCCGCCGGCGCATCTTATTCCATTTTCCGCGTGGCCAAGCGAGCGACCCGCCTTCGCCGTCGCCGCGCTGTCAGATCGGCTGCCGTCAGCGAATGTCGCATGAGGCGACGCAGTAAGCTCGGGCACTCCGCATGACTGAATCCCCCAAACTGGACGATCTCGACCCCGTTGAAACGCAGGAATGGCTCGAGTCGATCGACTCGGTGCTGAAGACGCACGGCCCCGAGCGGGCCCACTTCATTCTGGAGCGGCTGATCGACTACACGCGCCGCAGCGGGGCGTACCTGCCGTTCAAGCCGAACACGGCCTATGTCAACAGCATTCCCACGGGACGCGAGCCGGAGTACCCGGGCAATCGCGCGCTCGAGCGTCGCATCGAGGCGTACATCCGCTGGAACGCCATGGCCATGGTCGTGCAGGCGAACCGGGTCTCGACCGAGTTCGGCGGCCATCTCTCCAGCTATGCCTCGTCAGCGACTCTCTACGAGGTTGGATTCAACCACTTCTGGCGTGCGCCCTCTGAACGCCATCCGGGCGACCTGGTCTTCGTGCAGGGCCACTCCTCACCAGGGGTGTATGCGCGAGCGTACCTGGAGGGACGGCTGACGGAGGATCAGCTGCGCCACTTCCGCCAGGAGGCCGGCGGCCACGGACAGGGACTGTCCTCGTATCCACACCCCTGGCTGATGCCCGATTTCTGGCAGTTTCCAACGGTGTCGATGGGTCTCGGGCCGATGATGGCCATCTTCCAGGCTCGCTTCATCCGCTACCTGGAGCATCGTGGGTTCGCCAAACCCTCGGACCGGAAGGTCTGGGCATTTCTCGGTGACGGAGAGATGGACGAGCCCGAGTCGATGGGCGCGCTCACCATGCCGGTGCGCGAGGGTCTCGACAATCTGATCTTCGTCATCAACTGCAACCTGCAGCGCCTGGATGGGCCGGTGCGCGGCAACGGCAAGATCATCCAGGAGCTCGAGGCCGCGTTCCTCGGCGCAGGCTGGAATGTCATCAAGGTGCTCTGGGGCTCGCGGTGGGATCCGCTGCTCGCGAAGGACCATCACGGACTGCTGCGCAGGGTGATGGAGGAATGCGTCGATGGCGAGTACCAGAACTTCAAGGCGAAGGGCGGCGCCTATACCCGCGAGCACTTCTTCGGAAAATATCCCGAGCTGAAGGCGATGGTCGCCAACATGTCCGACGAGGAGATCTGGCGCCTCAATCGCGGCGGGCACGACCCGCGCAAGGTGTACGCGGCCTATGCCGCCGCCTCCGCCCACAAGGGCCAGCCGACGGTGATTCTCGCCAAGACGGTCAAGGGATTCGGCCTCGGCAAGGGCGGCGAGGGCCAGATGGTGGCGCATCAGCAGAAGAAGCTCTCCGAGGATGACCTGCGGGCCTTCCGCGATCGCTTTCACATTCCGGTCGCAGACGAGGACATCGCGCGCTTGCCGTTCCGCAAGCCTGCCGAAGACACTGACGAGTATCGCTATCTGCGTGACCGGCGGGGCGACCTCGGCGGCTACCTGCCGATGCGGCGCAAGGAAGCCCCGCCGCTTCTCGTGCCGCCGCTCGAGACCTTCGGCCCGTTGCTGGAAGGCACCGGTGACCGGGAGATCTCGACCACGATGGCCTTCGTTCGCATGCTGACGATGCTGCTCAAGGACAAGAACATCGGCCGCAACATCGTGCCGATCGTGCCGGACGAGGCGCGCACCTTCGGCATGGAGGGCCTGTTCAGGCAGATCGGAATCTATTCGTCCGTGGGACAGCTCTACACGCCGCAGGACGCCGAGACCCTCATGTCCTACCGCGAGGACAAGAAGGGCCAGATGATCGAGGAGGGCATCAACGAGGCCGGCTCGCTGTGCTCCTGGATCGCAGCCGGCACTGCCTACAGCAACCACGGCATCAACATGGTGCCGTTCTACACCTTCTACTCGATGTTTGGTTTTCAGCGGGTGGGTGACTTCATCTGGGCAGCCGGCGACAGCCAGGCGCGCGGGTTCCTGATGGGCGCCACCGCGGGACGCACCACGCTCGCCGGCGAAGGCCTGCAGCATCAGGACGGGCACAGTCAGCTGGTGGCGACGACCCTGCCGAACTGTGTGGCCTACGATCCGGCGTACGCCTATGAGCTCGCCGTGATCATCCACGACGGCATGCGGCGAATGTTTCTCGAGCAGGAGAACATCTTCTACTACATCACGGTAATGAACGAGAATTACCGGCAGCCGGCGATTCCACAGGGCGTGGAGGCCGGCATCGTCAAGGGAGGTTACCTGTTGCAGATCGGCGGCCGCGGCAGGGTGCGAGCCACGCTTCTGGGCTCGGGAACCATCCTGCGCGAGGCTCAGGCGGCCGCCCAGATCCTGGAGAACGACTACGGCGTGCCGGCAGACGTATTCTCCATCACGAGCTTCAGCGAGCTGCGCCGCGAGGCGCTCGAAGCGGAGCGGTGGAACATGTTGCATCCTGGTGAGCCTGCGCGCGTGCCGTATGTTCGGCAGATGTTCAGCGAGCGTGAAGGTCCGGTCGTCGCCGCGACCGACTACCTGCGCAGCGTGCCTGACCAGATTCGCCAATGGGTTCCGGGCCACTACGTCACGCTCGGCACGGACGGGTACGGACGCTCGGACTCACGCGCGGCACTGCGGAAGCATTTCGAGGTGGACCGCAACTACATCGCGGTTGCGGCGCTGAAGGCTCTGGCCGACGAGGGCAAGGTCGACCAGAAGACCGTCATCGGCGCCATGCAGGCGCTCGGTATCGATTCCGCCAAGCCCATTCCCTGGAAGGTCTGAAGGTCCCCCGGCCATGAACGCGGCAGAGCGCCTCGTGGAAGTGCGAGTGCCCGACATGGGCAACTTCAAGGACGTCGACATCATCGACGTGCTGGTAAAACCCGGCGAGTCGATCGAGACCGAGGCTCCTCTGGTCACGCTCGAGACCGAGAAGGCCACCATGGACGTTCCCTCGACCGTGGGTGGCGTCGTAGAGAAGATCCATGTCGCCAAGGGCGGCAAGGTGTCCCCGGGAGATCTGATCGCCACCGTACGCTCACAGGGGGCTCCGGGCGGCGAGCGTCAGCAGCCGGCCGAGGGTCAGCAGCCGGCTGAGGGTCAACAGCCGGCCGAGGGTCAGCAGCCGACCGAGGGTCAACAGCCGGCTGAGGGTCAACAGCCGGCTGAGGCCACGGACGATGCAGCCAGCGCGGGCGCGGCTCCCACGACCGCGCCACAGAAGTCCCCATCAGCGCCAGCGTCTTCAGGCGCCACTGCGCCACCTTCGCGCGGGACATCAGCAACGTCGGCCGCGCGTCCGGGGTCCGCCGCAGGCAAACCCACCACTGGCCAGTCAGGCCGCGCGGGCAAAGCAACGGCGAGCACAGGGCCCGCAGCACCGAGCAACGATTCTGCCGGGGAGGCCGAGCCGGCTCCCGGCCGCCGGAGTGTACCGCGGGCGGCGGCGGCCCCGGGTGCCACGCAGTTGCCTCCCATCAACGAGCCGGGTTTCTCACGTGCGCATGCGGGACCTTCCGTGCGGAAGTTTGCGCGCGAGTTGGGAGTGGATCTGACTCGTGTGTCGGGGACCGGATTCAAGGGGCGCGTCACGCACGAGGACGTCAAGGCCTTCGTGAAGAAGTGGCTGTCCGGAGGCACCGGCCCTGCGAGCGGCACTGCGGCGGGCGCGCTGCCCGCGATCCCGGCTGTGGACTTCGCGCAATTCGGACCGGTCGAGACGCAGCCCCTGTCGCGCATTCAGCGCATCTCGGGGCCGCGGCTGCATGCGAGCTGGGTCAACATTCCGCACGTCACTCAATTCGAGGATGCGGACATCACCGAGCTCGAGGATGCCCGCACGAAGCTCAAGCAGAAGGCTCTGCAGGAGGGAATCAAGCTCACGCCGCTCGCCTTCATCCTGCGCGCGTGCGTGAAGGCATTGCAGGAGTTTCCGATCTTCAACGCCTCGCTCGACCCGGCGGGCCCCAACCTCATCCTCAAGAAGTATGTGCACATCGGATTCGCCGCCGACACGCCCCACGGCCTGCTGGTCCCCGTGATCCGCAACGCCGACCACAGGGATGTCTACGAGATCGCCCGGCAGCTGGGCGAGCTGTCCGAGAAGGCGCGGACGGGCAAACTCAACCCGCAGGAGATGCAGGGCGGCTGTTTCACGATCTCGAGCCTCGGCGGCATCGGGGGCACCGCCTTCACCCCGATCATCAACGCGCCGGAGGTGGCGATTCTCGGAGTATCCCGCTCCGCGCTGCGTCCGGTTTACCGCGACGGTCAACTCGTGCCGCGGCTGATCCTGCCGTTCTCCCTGTCTTACGATCACCGTGTGATCGATGGAGCGACCGCCGTGCGCTTCACGACGTTTCTGGCCGAAACCCTGGCCGATCCGCGTGGCCTGCTCGAGGCCGTGCCGTGAGCCGCGTGGACCTGGTGATCCCGGATCTCGGCAACTTTGCCGACATTCTCGTCACCGACGTGTTGATCAAGGCCGGCGACCAGGTGGAGCTCGACACCCCACTGGTCACGCTCGAGACGGACAAGGCCTCGATGGACGTGCCGGCGACGGCGGCGGGGACCGTTGCCGAAGTGTTGCTCAAGCGTGGCGACAAGGTCTCCAAGGGTTCCGTCATCGCGCGAGTGGACACGAGCCGTCAGGGCGAGCCGCAAACCGCCTCCCGCGCCGCATTGGACCCCGACGAGCTGGAGCGCACGGTGCGCCAACCGGTGCTGCAGCCCTCATCCATGGATCATCTGGCGAGTGAGCAGGCAGGCGAGACGGCGCCCTCGGCTGGGCAGCCGGCCCCTTCGCCTGGCGCGAAGGCCGACAGCGCACCGCGACCGGAGCCTGTCGGCGACACGGTGCGGATGCCCGTGCCCGACCTTGGGCGAAGGGATCGGGCGGGCGCCGAGTTCAACCGCTCGACGCAGCTGCTGGTGTTGGGTTCGGGCCCCGGCGGCTACACGGCCGCGTTCCGGGCCGCCGATCTGGGTATGAAGGTCACGCTCGTCGAGCGCTGGCCCGTACTCGGAGGCGTCTGTCTCAACGTCGGCTGCATTCCGTCGAAAGCGCTGCTGCATGCCGCGAAGGTCATCGAGGATGCCCAGGCCATGGGAGCCAACGGCATTGCGTTCGGCGAGCCGGCGGTCGATCGGGTGAAACTGCGAGCCTGGAAGAGCGGCGTCGTCAAGAAGCTGACGGGCGGGCTGCGCATACTTGCGAGGCAACGCAAGGTGGAGGTCGTGCAGGGTGTGGGACGGTTCGTCAGCCAGAACATCCTCGAGGTGATGGGCAGCAGCGGCTCCGAGCGAATCCGCTTCGATGCCTGCATCATCGCGGCAGGGTCGGAGGCCGTGCGACTGCCCGGCATACCCGCGGACCCGCGCGTGATGGACTCAGCCGACGCCCTCGAGCTGCCCGAATTCTCCGGCGGGCTGCTGGTGATCGGTGGCGGGATCATCGGACTCGAGATGGCGTGCGTGTACGACGGCCTGGGCAGCCGGGTGAGCGTCGTCGAGCTGACTCCGCAGCTGATGCCCGGTTGTGATCCGGATCTCGTGCGGCCGCTGGAGCGGCGCATCCGCGCTCGCTACGAGCAGATCCTGCTCAATACCCGGGTCACACGTGTCGAGCCGCTGCAGGAAGGCCTGCGAGTGACGTTCGAAGGCGATAAGGCACCGTCGCCTCAAGTGTTCGACCGCGTGCTGATTGCCGTCGGACGCGTCCCCAACGGGAAAGCGATCGGCGCGGATGCCGCCGGTGTGACGGTCTCCGAGCGCGGCTTCATCCCCGTTGACCGGCAGATGCGCACCAATGTCCCGCACATCTTCGCGATCGGCGACATTGCCTCGCCTCCGCTGCTGGCCCACAAGGCCATGCACGAAGCGAAGGTGGCCGCCGAAGTGGCCGCCGGGCACAAGAGCGCCTTCGATGCGCGAGTGATCCCTTCGGTGGCCTACACCGATCCGGAAATCGCCTGGGTGGGGCTGACCGAGACGCAGGCGCAGGCGCAGGGCACGGCCTTCCGCAAGGGGGCCTTCCCCTGGGTTGCCAATGGACGCTCGCTCTCGCTCGGTCGCGAGGAGGGCTTCACCAAGCTGCTGTTCGATCCGGACACCCATCGTGTGCTGGGAGCGGGCATCGTGGGCACGAACGCAGGTGACCTGATCAGCGAAGTGGCGCTGGCAATCGAAACCGGCGCGGATGCGGCCGATATCGGACTCACGGTTCATCCCCATCCGACGTTGTCGGAGACCGTGGCCGGCGCCGCGGAGGCCGTCGAAGGGACGCTCACGGACCTGTATATTCCGAAAAAGTAGCATGCCGCCTCTGGTCGTCGCGGCGGCCCGTCTTTCACAGTAGCTTCCGGGGGACGCGCTTTTTGCGGCGGTGTGCAATCGGGGCATCGGAGCGCTTGACGTCCCGCGATGGCGTCTTGTCGGGATATTCACACAAGTCACTGATGATGCACTTGGGACACGCGGGCAGCCTTGCGGTGCACACGTACCGCCCGTGCAGCAGCAGCCAGTGGTGCGCATCCTTGAGATACTGTCGGGGAGTCGTGGCGACCAGACCATCCTCCACCTCGCGCGGAGTGGCTCCAGGGGCGAGTCCCGTGCGGTTTGCCACGCGAAAGATGTGAGTGTCGACGGCGATCTCGGTCTGGCCAAACACCATGTTGAGAATGATGCTCGCGGTCTTGCGACCGACGCCGGGCAGCGCTTCCAGGGAGACCCGGTCGGAGGGAACCTCGCCGCCGTGTCGATCGAGGATCTGTTGTGCGAGGCCGACGAGATTTTTCGCCTTGGTGTTATAGAGGCCGACACTCTTGAGGTACGGCTTCACTCTTTCCAGACCCAGCTTGACTATCGCCGCGGGCGTATTCGCCACGGGGAACAGCTTGCGGGTCGCACTGTTGACGCTTCTGTCCGTCGTGTGTGCCGAGAGCATGACAGCCACGAGAAGCTCGAATGGGGTCGTGTGCTCCAGCTCGGTCGTCGGTGTGGGATTGGCAGTGTGGAGGCGACGGAAAATGGCCCGGCCTCTGGCGGGCGTCATGGCGCCTCCGCAGCGTGTCCGACCCGGGAGCCGTCGCTCGCGTGAACGGCGCCCTCCGCATGGACGGCCTGTTTTCGTTCAGCCAGCAGGGCTGCCTGCCCTGCAGCGCGGCGCGCGAGTCGCTCATTGTGGGCCTCGAATCGGGCGCGGTTGAGCGTTGAGTCTGGTTGAGCTCCCGTGACGCGAGGCACCATGGCAATGCAGTCCACGGGACAGGGCGCCACGCAGAGCTCACAGCCGGTGCACGCCGCGGCGATCACGGTATGCATGACGCGTCGCGCACCGACAATGGCGTCGACCGGGCAAGGTGCCAGGCACCTTGCGCACCCAATGCAACGCTCTTCGTCGATGATCGCCACGAGGGTCGGCCCTTCGAGGCCATTGGCCGGATTCAACGGGAGCAGCTCGCGATCCAGCAAGGCCGCCAGCGCGGCGATCGTTGCCGCGCCTCCGGGCGGGCACTGATTGATCCGGGCAGCACCGCTCGCGATCGCGTGCGCGTAGGGGCGGCAACCGGCGTAGCCGCATCGCGTGCACTGCGTCTGCGGCAGCAGAGCATCGATCGCGTCGGCGGTTGCGCGAGCTGCCGACATCAGGTGATCTTCATGCCGGGCATGGCACCGGAATCGGGCGAAAGCAGATACAGGCCGGAATCGTCAGCGCCCGCGGCGAGCACCATGCCCTGCGAGACTCCGAACTTCATTTTGCGCGGCGCGAGATTCGCCACCACCACCGTCAGGCGACCGGTCAACGATGCCGGATCGTAAGCGCTCTTGATTCCGGCAAACACGGTGCGGGTATCCGACCCCACATCGAGGGTGAGCTTCAGCAGCTTGTCGGCGCCGGGCACGTGCTCGGCGCTCACGATCCTGGCGATCCGCAGGTCGATTCTGCGGAACTCATCGATGGAAATCGTCCCTTGAGCATCGGTCGCCGCGCCAGGGGAGGCAGGCGCGGCCGGGGTCGTGGGAGTCACCGGAGTGGTTTCCTTTTCCAGGTCGAACAGCGCATCGAGTTGCCTGGGATCGACGCGGGTCATCAGATGGTGATACGGGTTGACGTGCAGCGGCAGCACCGCGGCGTCGGCCCATCCAAAGGATCGATCCAGCCCGAACAGCTCACGGGCAACCCGATCGGCGACCTGTGGCAGCACGGGCGCGAGCAGCACGCTCAGCACCTTGAACCTCTGCAGCGCGCGCGAGCAGACATCCTGCAGCTCAGCATGCCTCGCGGGGTCCTTGGCGAGGATCCAGGGCTGGTGCGCATCGAAGTCGTGGTTGGCGCGATCGGCCAGGGCCATGATCTCGCGCATTGCCCTGCCGAGTTCGCGCGCCTCGTAATGCTCGCCTACGGCCAGGGCGACCCCATGCGACTCACGCTGCAACAGCGCGACGTCGCCGGAATACCGCAGCTGGCCGCCGAAGTGGCGCGTGAGAAAAGTCGCGGCGCGGCTTGCGATGTTGACGTACTTGCCAACCAGGTCGCTGTTGACGCGGGCGAGGAAATCATCCGGATTGAAATCCAGGTCCTCGACATTGGCATTCAGTTTCGCGGCGAGATAGTAGCGCAGCCATTCGGGATTCATCCCGATCTCGAGATAGCGCAGGGGGCTGATTCCCGTGCCGCGCGATTTCGACATCTTTTCGCCCGAGACCGTGATGAAGCCGTGGGCATAGACGCGGTCGGGCACTTTGTACGGCGGTCCCGCGAACCGCAGCATCGCCGGCCAGAACAGGGTATGAAAGTAGATGATGTCCTTGCCGATGAAGTGCAGCTGCTCGGTGTCCGGCGCCTGCAGGAACTGCTCGAAGGTGCGCGGCTCGCCGGCGCGGGCGGCCTTGCCGCTCTCGAAGTAGTGCTTCAGGGCCGCCAGATAACCGATCGGAGCATCCAGCCAGACATAGAAATACTTGCCGGGCGCATCCGGGATCGGGATGCCGAAGTAGGGCGCATCCCGCGAGATGTCCCAGTCGCCGAGCGCCTGCTCGCCGGTGCCGCTGAGCCATTCGCGCGCCTTGTTCACCACCTGCGGCTGCAGGCGCCCCGGGGTGTCGAGCCAGCCGGTGAGGAATTGCACGCAGCGCGGGTCGGAAAGCCGGAAAAAGTAATGCTCGGAGCTCTTCATCACCGGCTTCGCGCCCGACAGCGTGGAGTAGGGCTCGATCAGGTCGGTCGGGGAGTTGACGATGCTGCAGACCTCGCAGGCATCGGCGTACTGGTCCTTCGTGTGGCAGTTCGGACATTCGCCCTTGATGTAGCGGTCCGCCAGAAACATGCCCTTCACCGGATCGAAGAACTGCTCGACGGGCCGGCGGTCGATCAACCGTGCCGCCTGCAGTTTTCGATAGATGTCCTGCGAGAGCGTCACGTTCTCGGGAGAATCGGTCGAGTACCAGTGGTCGAAGCCGAGGTGGAATCCGTCGAGATACCTGGGGCGCTCCGCGCCGATCCGCCGCACGAGCTCCTGCGGCGCGATCCCCTCGGTCTGCGCCTTGAGCATGATCGGGGCGCCGTGGGCATCGTCGGCACAGACGAAGTGCACCTGATTACCGAGCATGCGCTGGTAGCGTACCCAGATGTCCGCCTGGATGTACTCCATGATGTGCCCGATGTGGAACGGGCCGTTGGCGTAGGGAAGAGCGGTCGTGACAAACAGGTTGCGGGGCATCCCGCTAGTCTACCGGAAAACGGCCTGCGGCCGTTTGCCCTCAGCCCGCGTCCTTGACGGGCTCGAACTTCGCCTTGTTGATGGCTTTCTTGTAGGCCTCCTTGCCGGTGATCTGCCGCTGATCGAGCAGCTGTTGGATCGCGGTGTCCATGGTGCGCATGCCGAACTGACCGCCCGACTGCATCGTGTTCTCGAGCTGATCGAGCTTGCCCTGGCGGATGAGGTTCTGGGAGGCAGGGGTGTTGACCAGGATCTCGAGCGCTGCGACACGGCCCTGCTTGTCGGTCCGCTGCAGGAGCTGTTGCGACACGACGCCGCGCAGGGAGGTCGAGAGCATAGTGCGAACGTGCGACTGCTTGTCCGCCGGGAATACGTTGATCATCCGGTCGACAGTCGGCGCGGCGCCGTTGGTGTGCAGCGTCCCCATCACGAGAATGCCCATCTCCGCCGCCGTGACAGCGATGCTCATCGTCTCCAGGTCGCGCAGCTCACCGACCAGGATCACGTCCGGATCCTCGCGCAGGGCCGAATGCAACGCGGCGGCGAAACTCGGACTGTGTACCCCGATCTCGCGCTGGCTGATGAGGCAGCTCTTGCGATGGTGCACGAATTCGATGGGGTCCTCGACGGTGAGGATGTGGCCCTTCACGCGTGAGTTGATGTCGTCGATCATCGCGGCAAGCGTCGTGGACTTGCCCGAGCCCGTCTTGCCGGTCACGAGGATGAGGCCGTTGTTGGCGCGGCACATCTGCCGCACCGCCTCGGGCATCTTCAGCTCATCGAGTGATAAAGCCTTGCTGGGGATTGCGCGGAACACCGCGCCCATGCCGCTCAGCTGGCGCAGCACGTTGACGCGAAAGCGGCCCCGGTCGGCCAGCGTGTAGGCGAAGTCCGCGCCGTCCTTGGACTCGAAGCGGTCCATGGCGGGCTTGGGCATGATCTCGTAGAGAGCCTGTTTGACGTAGTCAGCCGCGAGCCGGTCGGGCCGCAGCTGAGTCAGGTCGCCGTACAGACGGATGCGCGGTGGATCGCCCGCGATGAAATGCAGGTCCGAGCCGCGCTTGTCCATGATCTCGTTGAGGAATGCGTCAATCTCAGCCATCGTGCATGCTCACCCGGCGCCCGACGATGCCTGCGGCGTACCGGGCGCAACCGCCTCGACCTTCGGCAACATGGTCGTGTCCGTGACGAATTTCTGGAAGGCACGCTTGTCCATCGCGTACGAATAGGCATCGTCCGGATCGATCTCCCGCGCGGCGATGGCGGCCAGCAGCGACTGATCGAGCAGCGACATGCCGAGGTCCCGCCCCATCTGCATCTGCGTGGGGATCTGGTGCGTCTGCTCCGACTGAATGAGCTTGGCGATCGCCTTGGTCATCATGAGTGTTTCGCACACTGCCCGGCGGCCGCGTGCATCCGCGGTCTTGACCAGTACCTGCGTCACCACTGCCAGCAGGCTCTGGGCCAGGAAGCTCTTGGTCTGCTCGCGCTCCTCGACCGGCAGCGCGTCGATGATGCGGTCGATCGTCTTGACGGCGCTCGTGGTGTGCAACGTGCCCAGCACGAGGTGGCCGGTCTCGGCGGCCGTCATGGCCATGGAGATCGTCTCCGCGTCTCGCAGCTCTCCGACGAGGATGACATCCGGATCCTCGCGCATCGCCGCGCGCACGCCCTCGGCGAAGCTGGGAATGTGCGTATTCAGTTCGCGCTGCACGACCTGACTGTTCTTGCTCCGGTGCACGAACTCGATCGGGTCTTCGAGGCTGATGATGTTCAGCCGCCGGGTCTGGTTGAGGTGATCGATCATCGCGGCGAGTGTGGTGGACTTGCCCGTGCCGGTGGAACCGGTCACCAGGATCATTCCCTGATGGAAATCGCAAAGCTTGGTGACGATCGCCGGCAGCGCAAGCTTCTCCAGAGTCGGCACTTCGGAGGGAATCGCGCGGAAGGTGGCGCCGATGCCCGTCTCCTTGCGATAGACGTTGACGCGGAAGCGACCTCCTTCCGAGGAGACGTACGAGAAGTCGAGATCATTGCCCTTGTTGAAGATCTCCGACTGCGAGCGGGTGAGGATTTCGGTGATGTAGCCCTCGAGCTCGGCCAGGCGCAGATCGCGAAACTTGATGGGCAGCAGATCGCCGTGCATGCGCAGCATCGGCGGGACCCCGACCGCGAGGTGCACGTCCGAGCAGCCTTGCTGCGAGCCCAGCTTCAGAAACGCGTCGATACGCGCCAAGACGACCACCCTCGGTTGGGATATGGCAGGTTGTTTAGCCCGGAGCGGGCTGTGGAATCAACAGGTTGTGCCCGGAAATTTGACGTAACGCACGGAGTTTGGCAAGCGGGGGTGCGAGCCAGGAGGGCCCCCTAGCCGGCGTACCGCTCCAGGTCCGCCCGCAGCTCGTCCATGGACTGGTGGCGCTTCGACTTGTCCACGGTCATTGCCTTGCCGATCAGCTCCGAAAGGCCGGGGGGCAGGTTCGGATTGACCTCGCGCGCGGCGCGCGCCTTTCCCTGGACGTGCTGGTACATGACCGACATGTGGTCGCCCCGGGAGTAGGGCGGCACGCCCGTGAGCATCTCGTAGAGGATGACGCCGAGGGCGTAGATGTCGGCGCGCTCGTCCACCTTCTTCCCGAGGATCTGCTCGGGCGCCATGTACTTGGGCGAGCCGATCACGTAGCCGGTCTTCGTCAGCTGCGTGTCGCCTTCGCGATGGGCGGCAGCGACACCGAAGTCCACGATCTTGAGCAGCCCTTCCTGGTTGATCAGCACGTTGGCCGGCTTGAGGTCGCGATGCACGATCCCGACCTGGTGCGCAACGGTCATGCCCGTGCACATATCGATCCCGAAGCCGATCGCGCGCTTGAGCTCGAGAGGCTTCTCGTTGACGACCTCGCTGCCGAGGGTGTGCGAGGGGAAATACTCCATCGAGATGGCGTAGTTGCCCTGCATGAACAGGAAGTCGTAGATGCGGATGACGTTCTTGTGGGTGATCTTGCGTGAGTAGCGCAGCTCGTGGACGAAGCGCTTCATCACCTCTTCGTCGTTGGAGACGTTCGGATTGAGGAATTTGAGGATCAACCGCTCATCGACGACCGTGTCCTCCATGAGCAGCACCGTGCCGAAAGCTCCGCGGCCGATGCGATCGATGTACTTGTACCGTCCCTCGATGATGTCCCCGGGCTTGAGCGTGCCGATGTCGAGTCGCGCCGCCGCTTCGGCCTGCTTGGTGGCCTGCGCGACAGCCGTTTCCGACATGAGCAGCGTCTTGCCCTCGGGTGTTTGCGGCACCGGCGGCCGCACGGCCGTCGGCGGAGCACCGGCCGGATGACCGATGGTGCCGGAGGGACTCGAGCTCGTGGTCGGGGTGAATCCGCCCAGCAGGCGGTTGTCCAACTCCGCCATGGCCGAGGCGGCCATGCGTGCGATGGTCTGATCGGGCGAGGCCGCCTGAGTCTGCAGCTCGAGCCGCAGCTGATCCACCCGCCTCTCGTCCACCAGCTTGGCCAGGGCCTGGATGGCCTCGAGGCGCACCTCGCGCTCGGATCGGGCCATCAGCGGCATGAGGCTGTCGACGAACTTGGCGTCGCCGAGCTTGCCGATCGCCCGCACGACGATCGGCAGTGCCTTGGAATTACCCGCCTGCAGCATCTCGGTGAGCCGGGGCAGTGCGCGCTTGCTGCCTATCTCGGCGAGCGCATCGACCGCACGCTCGCTGACCCACCAGTCCGTATCGTGTGTCGCCTGGATGAGCGACTCCACCGCACGTTCATCCTTGGTCTGGTTCAGGATCTCGATGGCCGCGCGCCGGATGTCATCGTCCTTGTCGCGCACGAGCTGCAGCACGGCCTCGATGACTCGCGGGCCGCCGATTTTGCCCAGGGCGTCGGCGGCACGGCTGCGTACCCACCAGTCGCTGTCCTTGAGGGCCTCGAGCAGGTACTTCACCGACTTGGCATTGCCCACCTCGTTGAGGACCTCGACGGCGGCGCGGCGCGCGTTCTCGTTTTCGTCCTTCAGGACCTCGATCAGGTAGCGGATGGTGTCGGGATGGTTCGCCTTGATGACGACATCGATGGCCTTGTTCTGAACATCGATCTCCGGGTCCTTCAACAAGGCGCAGATCCGCTCGATGTCGATCGGTCCATCCATGCGCTGCAACGCCGAGAGGGTGGCGCCGCGGATGAGCTTGTTCGGGTCGCGCAGCTGGCCCTGCAGCGCCGTCTGCACCTCGGGCGTGTTGAAACGGGCCAGCAGGTTGATGATGTGCACCCGCGCGATGGGATCCTTGCCCTGCACCCGGCCGACGAGCTCCGGAACGGCGCTCGCATCGGCGATCTCGCCGATGACGCGGAACAGGGCCGCCTTCTCGTTGGGCTCCTGCGCGTAGGCGGCCGTGAGCAGGTCGCGGACACTGAAGCGGCTCTTCTGTGCCGCGATGACATCCAGGATAGCCGGCTTGGAGATCCCGGGCGTTGCCAGGGCTTCGATGAGCAGGTGCGGTGGATAGTTGCGGTTGCTGGTGAGGGCCCAGGAGATACCCGCGATGACTCTCGCGCTGCCCTCGATCAACCCGCGCACGAACTGGGGGAAAGTCTTCTGACTGACCAGGCCCGCCAGCACCTCCACCAAGGCGACGGTGGCGCTCTTGCTTGCGTCCGGCAGTGCCGCGAACACGGGCTCGATCGCCCCCGCCCCCAGGTCTTTGAGCCGCGCGACGGCTTTCTGCGTAGCCGGGCTCTGCGGGTCGTTCGTTGACCGGAGTTCCGTGATCAGCCGGTCCGCACGCAAATTCGTGAAAAAGCTCATTCAGCTCCGGGTCGGTTCCCGCGCGCATGCGCTATTGTGTCGGGCACCCGCGGTAGTTTGATGCCTCCATCCAGTTGGCTCGGGTTGTCCGCGTCCGGCACGGCGGCTGCGGGCGCGCACCTGCGGGTAAGTGGGATTATGCCACAGCCTTGGACGAGGCCGACGGGCAGACACGGGCGCCGAGCACGCGGTCGCCGCAGCCTCTACAATCCACACCCTTTGTCCCGACCGGCTTCTCAACATGATGGATGATTCCACCCTAAACGCTTTGCGAGCGGCTTTGGATTCATACGTCGATCCCTACCTTGGGGAGTCCCTGGCCGCGGCACAAGCGGTCCAGGCCGTGACGGCGGCCGGCGAGGGCGCGCTGGCGCGCATCCGGCTGGGGTTCCCGGTGGGCGGCTACCAGGAGGAGCTGGCCGAAGCGTTGAAGCGGCACCTGGCTGCCAGTGGGATCGTGGCACCCCTGTCCGTGGAGCTCGTCGCGGAGATCCGGGCGCATGCGGTCCAGCGCAATCTCAAGCCGCTCGAGCGCATCAAGAACGTCGTCGCGGTCGCCTCGGGCAAAGGAGGCGTCGGCAAGTCCACGGTGGCCGTCAATCTGGCCCTCGCCTGGGCCGTCCAGGGTGCCCGTGTCGGGATCCTGGATGCCGACATCTATGGCCCCAGCCAGCCGCTGATGCTCGGGCTGGCGGGCCAGCGACCCGGCTCGCCAGACGGCAAGCATCTGCAGCCTGTTCCAGCCCACGGGATCGCCGCCATGTCGGTCGGCTTCCTGGTGGATGCCGAGCAGCCGATGGTCTGGAGGGGGCCGATGGTCACGCAGGCATTGACCCAGCTTCTGTCGGAGACCGACTGGGGGGAGCTCGACTACCTCGTCGTGGACATGCCTCCCGGCACGGGTGATATCCAGCTCACCCTGGCGCAGCGCGTGCCGGTCGCCGGCGCGGTGATCGTCACGACCCCTCAGGATATCGCTCTGGCCGATGCCCGCAAGGGCCTGAAGATGTTCGAGAAGGTGGCCGTGCCGGTGCTGGGAATCGTGGAGAATATGAGCGTGCACGTGTGCTCCAGCTGTGGCCACGTCGAGCACATCTTCGGAGCCGGCGGGGGCGCCCGCATGGCTGCCCAGTACGGCGTGACGCTGCTGGGCGAGTTGCCGCTCGATGCGCAGATTCGCGAGGAGGCCGATGGCGGCCGGCCGAGCGTCGTGGCCGCCCCCGCATCGGCACGCGCCCGCGCATATCTCGCGATGGCACGGCGTACCGCCGCGGCACTGTCGCTACGCGCGCGCGATCGCAGCAGCGTATTTCCGAAGATCGTCGTCGAAGAGAGCTGAAGATTCAGCTGCGGGCAAAGTTGGCTTTTCCACCCTGCGCCGAACTGGACAATGGGACACGACCGATGGAACAGACCAGACCGTTGTTTACAGAGTCCCCCGCGGACCCTCGACCGGACTTGCCGCCATCACCTCAGGAAGAGCAGCACACCACCGGTATTCTGCCGGCTCAGGAACTCATGCAGGCGGTTCGGACTACGCGAGAGATCCGGGGCGTTGAACCTATCACGGATGATCAGATTCAGCCCGCCAGCCTCGACCTGCGATTGGGAGCGAAGGCCTACCGGGTCCGCGCAAGTTTCCTGCCCGGTGCCAACTCCAGCGTACAGGACAAACTCAGTCAATTCTCAATGCACCAGATGGACATCACGGATGGCGGTGTACTGGAGAAAGACTGCGTATACATCATTCCCCTCCTCGAGACGCTGAACCTGAAGCACAGGATGTCCGCCCGCGGCAACCCGAAGAGCTCCACCGGACGGTTGGACGTCTTTACGCGGCTGATCACCGACTACGGAACGCAGTTTGATAGCGTCCGGGAAGGCTACAAGGGTCAACTTTACGCGGAAGTGGCGCCCCGCACTTTTTCCATTCTCGTGCGCAAGGGTTCGCGTCTGAGCCAGCTGCGGATCCGGCGGGGAGCTCCACCCAGCAGCGACGAGCAGCACAAGCAACTACACAAGAATTTTGGGCTGGTGGACCGCGACGTGCCGGACGAGGAAATCAGGAACGGGGTCCCGATCAGTGTGGACGTGCGTGGCCTGCCCGAGAACGGGAACACCATCGGCTACAAGGCAAAAAATCACGCTGGGTTGATCGACATCGATCTGATCAACCACTACAGGCCCGAGGACTTCTGGGATCCGGTCCCGGCCCCCGGCGGCCATGGACTGATACTCGACCCGGCGAACTTCTATATTCTGGCCTCGCGCGAAGCCGTGAACGTGCCGCCGGGACTGGCAGCGGAAATGATTGCTTACGACACACTCGTAGGCGAATTCCGAGTGCACTACGCGGGGTTCTTTGACCCGGGCTTCGGTGATGCCAGCGCGGGCGGCGAGGGCGCACGAGCGGTTCTGGAGGTGCGCTCCTATGAAGTTCCTTTCGTGATCGAAGACGGCCAGGTCGTAGGACGGCTCGCATATGAGAGGCTTACGAGCCTGCCAACGCGTCTATACGGGTCAGGTCTGAACTCGAACTATCAGCGCCAGGGTCTGCGGCTGAGCAAGCACTTCAGACAATCCTGAGATTCAGTCGCGCTTGAGGGTCTGTATGTGCATGCTCCACTGCACATCGCCGAGGCGGCGCTGCTCGACGCGCATGGGGATGTAGCCGTGCGTGGGCGCACACCAGAAAAGGGTCACGCGCGGCGAGTTCTGTTTGTGGCTCTGGTAAATGACGGTCGCGACGCGCCCCAGGGGCGTGTCGAGTGTCTCCTCCCCCTCTCGGGTGTAGCTGTATTCGCGGACCGCGTTCTTGTCGAGTAACAGGACCTTGCCGGGGGGCTTGTCCCGCAGCAGGTCAACCATCAGCGCGATCTGCACCGACAGGTCATCCTGCAGGCCCGGCTGGGTCGGCATGTCGATGGGATTGTCCTCGTACACTCCGGTGACATGGCCGTGAAGCCAGTCGAATCGGACATCCACGTCGCGCGCGGTAGAGGGTGTGCCATCGTCGGCCCGGTAACTCAGCGGCTGGGCGCCGGCCTCGGTGACTCGCAAGATGCTCTCCTGCGCCGGCCGCTCCGAGAACATGCGGCCGATCCCCCGCGGCGCGCTCTTCGAGCGATATACCCAGGTGTCGTCATTGCGTTCGAGCTTCACAGTGGACACTGCCACCGTCATGCCGTGCCAGACCCAGGTGTAGGACGCTTCGAAAGGCTCGATCTGCGCTGCCGTCACCGGACCACAGGCGCACACGCTCGTGCCCAGCATGCACAGTAAGATGCCGTGTTGCCGTCGCATTTGCCTGTCACCCCGGGAGTTCAGTCGTTCTGCGGGTCATCGAAGCTCTCTACGACCGGCTCGTCCAGCGGTCTGCCGTCGAGCAGCGGCCGTCCGTCCCTCCAGACCAACCGGCCGTCCGCAATCCAACCAATCACCCGCGGATAGATCGTGTGTTCGGTCCGCAGAACCCGGCTCGACAGGCTGGCCTCGGTGTCCTCTGCCGTGACTCGCACTCTTGACTGCAGAACCACGGGTCCGCCGTCCAGCTCGGCCGTTACGAAGTGCACGCTGGCACCGTGCCAGCCGTCGCCGCCCTGCAGAACGCGCCGATGAGTATGCAGGCCGCGATGGGCCGGCAGAAGCGAGGGATGGATGTTGAGTATGCGCCCGCAGTAGCGCTCGACGAACCCGCCCGAGAGCACGCGCATGAAGCCGGCGAGGGCGAGGAGATCGGGCCGGTAGGCGTCGATGCATTCCCCGAGAGCGAGCTCGAAGGCCTGGCGGTCAGCGGCCGCGCTGGAGGGCACGACGTGGGCCTCGATGCCCATCTGGCGAGCGAGGCCGACACCCGTGGCTCCCGGGCGATCGGCTATCACGACGCTGACTCGCGCGGCGATGCGACCCTCCAGACACGCCCGCGCGATCGCCTCCATGTTGGAGCCACGGCCGGAGATCAGGATCGCAAGGCGAAGCAGGACCCGGGAACTGTTGCTCACTCTTGAATGACTACGCCACGTCCGCCCTCGCGGACTTCCCCGATGATGGTCGCGTTTTCCCCGCGAGCGACCAGCAGATCGATCGCGCGCTGGCCATGATCCGCCGGCACGATGGCAACCATCCCGATGCCGCAATTGAATGTCCGATACATCTCGTGCGCATCGATGCTGCCGGCGCGTTGCAGCCAGTCGAACACGGGATCGCGGTCCCATAGGCGGCGCTCCAGGACAACCTCCAGCCCGGAAGGCAGCACGCGCGGAACGTTCTCCGTGAGTCCTCCCCCGGTGATGTGTGCAAGGCCTTGCACCGGAAGCGCGCGGATCAGCTCCAAGAGCGGCTTCACGTAGATCCGCGTAGGAGCGAGCAGCCTGTCAAACAGCGGCCGGGATTCGAGCACGGTGCCGGCATTCGCCCCGGCCATTCCGACCAGCTTGCGGATCAGCGCAAAACCGTTGGAGTGGGGCCCCGACGAGGCGAGTCCGATCACCACATCGCCGGGCCGGATGCGGCTGCCGTCGATGATCGCGGCTTTCTCGACCACTCCGACGCAGAACCCAGCGAGATCGTAGTCGTCGCCGGCATACATGCCGGGCATTTCCGCGGTCTCGCCGCCGACGAGGGCCGCTCCGGCCTGCGCGCATCCCTCCGCAATCCCGCGAATGACCACTTCAGCGGTGTCGACGCGCAGCTTGCCTGTCGCATAGTAGTCGAGAAAAAAGAGGGGTTCGGCTCCCTGCACGACCACGTCATTGGCGCACATCGCAACGAGATCGATGCCGATCGTATCGTGGCGTCCAGTCTCGATCGCCAGGCGCAGCTTCGTGCCGACGCCGTCGGTTCCGGAGACGAGCACCGGGTGCCGATAACGCCCCTGCGGCAGCTCGACCAGGGCGCCGAATCCGCCGATGCCAGCCAGCACCTCCGGGCGCTGCGTCCGGCGCACGATCGGCTTGATCCGCTCGACGAGCTCGTCTCCGGCGTCGATGTCGACGCCTGCGTCGCGATAAGTGATTCCCGGTGCTTCGCTCATGATCCGCCAGGGTGGTGCGGCCGGGGCGCCGCCGACCGTGTGATATTCTACATTCCGCCGGTCCCCGGGCGCGCGGCGAATTTACATCGGCGCCGATGCACCGCTGACGATGTGCGCATGGTTCACAACAGGCTCAATCCAATCGCCCGACGACTGCGATTTTCCGCAGCCCTCCTGGTCATGGCAGCGCTCCTCTGCGGAGCGCTCCCGCCGTGCGCGTGGGCAGGTCGCGCGGTGCGGGTTTATGAAGTGGATATCCGAGGAGGGCAGTCGCCGGCCGCCCTGGAGGATGCCATGCGCGAGGCCCTGGTGCGGGCAACCGGCAGACGCGATGCCGCCACGGATCCCGCGTTGGGGTCGCTAATCACCGACGCACCAAAGTACGTCAAGGCCTATACGCCCGGGCCGCGAGGAGAAAGTCAGGTCATTTTCGATGCAGCGGCGGTCGAGCGTGCCATCGCCGCTGCAGGTCGCGGCGTGTGGGACAAGGATCGCCCGTTTACGCTTGTGATCCTCTATCCCCCGCCGCCTCGCACGGCGGAGGATGCCTCGCGCAATGACCTCGAGCAGGCCGCCATGGCACGGGGCCTGCCCATCAGCCTCGTTCCCCTCTCGCCCCTGGACTCGGCTGGCAATGAGCTCGGCAGCGATGCACTGATGCAGACAGCGCAGAAATATGGGGGCGATGCCGTGCTCGTCGGTCGCAGCGACACCGGTGCAGCACCTGGACAGTGGCAATGGACACTGCATACGAATTTCACGAGCCGAAGCTGGAGCGGCCCCCTGACTGCCGGCGTCGACGGCGCGGTCGACATCCTGGCGCCCGCGCAGGGCACGTCACTGGCCGAGACGGAAATCCGCACGCAGGTCGAGATCCAGGGAGTGGCCTCCCTCACCGACTACGCGGCCGTGGAGCGAATTCTCGAGAGCGTTCCGGGAGTGCGCCGCGCTGCTGTCGGGGAGGCTCATGGTGCATCCGTCACGTTCGATGTGTTGGTGCGCGGCGGGGCTGATGCGATCAGCCGCGCTCTGGGCAGTTCCAATCACTTCGCGCGCGCGGATACCTCGAATGCGGGGCTCGCTTTCCAGTATCGCCCCTGAGTGCTCGGGCCGCCGGCTTGCATCCGCGCGCGCCCGAAATGGAGATCCCGGGCCGTGCGCCATCTGCCTAATCTGATCTGCCTGATTCGCATTGCGCTTGTATGGCCGATCGCAGCCGCGTTGCACTCCGGGCACCATTTCCAGGCCCTGGCGCTTTTCATGCTCGCCGGCTTCTCGGACGGCCTCGATGGGTTTCTGGCGAAGCGCTTCCGCTGGACTTCGGACCTCGGCAAGGTGCTCGATCCGCTGGCCGACAAGCTGCTGCTGGTCACCGTCTTCGTGGAGGGTGCCTGGCTGGAGCTGATTCCGTGGTGGCTGACCGCGGCCGTGGTGGCGCGCGATGTCTTCATCGGCCTGGGTGCGCTCACGTTTCGCATCTGGTTCGGCCCACTGCATGGCCGCCCCACCCTCTTCAGCAAGATCAACACGGGAATGCAGCTGCTGTATCTGATGGCCGTGATGGTCAATGCCGCGCTGGGGTTCCCGCCGCGGGAAGTGTTGGATGCTCTCGGGCTCCTCGTGCTGGTGACTACCACGTGCTCCGGCGTGAACTACCTCGCCGTGTTCACGCGCCGCGCCTGGTCGCAGGCGGCCAGCGCCTCCTGAGTCGGCCCCGTGCAGCAGCTCCCGCTCGGTGTACGGATTGCGGATCGCGCGGTGCTCGACAGCTTCCTGCCGGCACGCAATCGCGAAGCCGTGGAGCATGCGCGACGGATGGCCGCCGGGCCGTCGGCCGGAGCCACGTGGTTCTGTGGGCCGGCTGGCGCCGGCAAGACACATCTGCTGCAGGCCATCTGCTCCCGCGCGAGCCAGTCGGGAGGCGCAGGGTACTTTCCGCTGCGGCAGCTGGCAGGGCTGGGCACCGGCATGCTGGAGGGCCTGGCCCAACTCGAATGTGTCTGTCTCGACGACCTCGACTGCGTGGCCGGCGAGCTGCCCTGGGAGCGCGCGCTGTTCGGCCTGCTGCGGGAACTCGAGGACGCCGGCCGTCGCCTGGCGCTTGCTGCCGCTGCACCGCCCGTTCTCCTGCCATGGAAGCTGCCCGATCTGGGGTCGCGGTTGGCTGCCGCCGCGGTCTTTCAGCTCCGCGTGTTGAACGAGGAGGAGCAGCGCGAAGCGCTGCAACTGCGCGCTCGCATGCGAGGAGTTGAGTTACCAGACGAGACCGCTCGCTGGTTGCAACGCCGTTTTCCCAGAGACATGCGCACGCTCTACGAGCTGTTGGACACGCTCGATGAGGCTTCGCTGGTGGCCCAGCGCCGCCTGACGGTGCCGTTCATTCGTACGGTGCTACGGGAATGAGGCGGTCGTGCGCAGTCGTGCAGCGAGGGATGCGACTCTGCGCCCCAGCGCCTGGGCAAGAATCTTCTCCTCATCCGCAAGCGTCGGGTTGTCCTGCGGACCCGAGACGTGCGAGGCACCATAGGGCGAGCCGCCGCTGCGCGTCTCATTGAGCGAGCGCTCGGTGTACGGCAGGCCGACCAGGTACATGCCGTGATGGATGAGCGGCATCATCATCGAGAGCAGCGTCGTTTCCTGTCCGCCGTGCATCGTCTGAGTCGAGGTGAAGACGCCCGCGGGCTTGCCGGCCAGGGCACCGGAAAGCCACAGGCTCGCGGTGCTGTCGAGAAAGTACTTGAGAGGCGCCGCCATGTTGCCGAAGCGGGTGGGACTGCCCAGGACCAGTCCGTCGGCACGGCGCAGATCCTCGAGTGATGCGTAGGGCGGCCCGCTTGCCGGGACGAGACGGGCCGGTCCCTCGCTCTCGGCAAACACGGCCGGAACGGTGCGCAGCGTCGCGCTCGCGTCGGGCACGCTCTCCACCCCCCTGCATACCTGCCGGGCGAGCTCGGCAGTGGCGCCTTTGCGCGAGTAGTACAGAACGAGTATCTCGGTCATCGTATCCCCAGCGGCGCAAGCCAGACGCGGGTTTACGCGCACCTGCGCCGAAGCGCCATGCGCGTCGGGATACGTTGCCATAGTCAAACGGTGCCCGGCCATAGCCGCTCGATCCTGAAGCCTCCGGGCATTTTGATTCCGCGGCGCGGGTGGGGCATCCGGGCAAATGGTGCGTCTTGCGCTAATATTTCGCCGCAGGGTGATGAGGAGCAGGCTTGGTCTGCAGAAAGTGTCTGGTGGACGGGCGCGTGCAAGGCGTGTTCTACCGAGCCACGGCGGCGCGGCGCGCGCGGGAGCTGGCGATCACCGGCTACGCCCGCAACCTCCCCGACGGCCGGGTGGAGGTGCTCGCCTGTGGCGATGAGATGGCCGTGCAGAGCTTCGTGAAGTGGCTCTGGATCGGCTCCTCGGCCTCCAAAGTCACCTCCGTCGAGGTGCAGGAGGCCACGCTCGATGCGGACCGGCTGCCCACGGGATTCGCCACTGCCTGAGCTGCACCCCCCGGTGCGGAAATCTTTGAGGTCCATCATGCTCGATACGCGACTGCGCCGGTTCGTGTTCCTGGTTCTCGCCCTGCTGCCGCTTGCCTCGCCGGTGACGCATGCCCGGGAACCGCAGCCGTCCAGGGTTCCCGCGGAGCAGACCGTCCGGCATGCCGCCCTGGTGGCTGCCGCAAACCCGCTGGCTGCGGACGCCGGAGCGGAGATTCTTCGCAGGGGAGGCGACGCGGTGGATGCAGCCGTTGCGGTCCAGGCCATGTTGGGTCTGGTGGAGCCACAGAGCTCCGGCGTGGGCGGCGGTGCGTTCATGCTCTATTTCGACGCCGCAACGGGCGTCGTCTCGGCGCTCGACGGCCGGGAAAAGGCACCGGCTGGAGCGACCCCCGGGATGTTCCTGGACGACAGCGGAAAGCCGATGTCGTACCTGCAGGCAGTTCGCACGGGGCGTTCGACAGGTGTCCCGGGGGCGATAGCCATGCTCTCCATGGCGCACGCGCGGCTCGGGAAGCTTCCCTGGCCGGAACTCTTCAACCCGGCGATCCGTATGGCCACGAGCGGGTTCAAGGTCTCGCCGCGATTGGCCGGGTACCTGTCGCCGGATTTCGTGCTGCCGCCAACTCCCGAGGTGCGGGCATTGTTTGCTCGCCCGGACGGAACGCCTCTGCAGGCTGGCGACCTGTTCCGCAATCCGCAGTACGCCCACACGCTGAAGCGGATTGCCAGCGAAGGGGCGCGTGCGCTGTATGAAGGCAGCATCGCGGAGGAGATCGTCAAGCGCATCCACGAGGAGCCGACCCCCGGAACCATGACGCTGCAGGATCTGTCGGCCTATCGGGCCGACTGGGATCAACCCCTGTGCCGCCCCTATCGCGAATACTCGGTGTGCGTGCCGCCGCCTCCCTCCAGCGGCGTCAACCTGCTGCAGCTGCTCACCATGCTGGATGACACGGACATCGCTCAACGCGGGGCCAGCGACCCGCAAGCGTGGTTTCTGTTCGCCCAGGCGAGCCGCCTCATGTACGCGGATCGCGATCGCTACGTCGCCGATCCCGCCTTCATTCCCGTCCCGGTCGGCAAGATGCTCGATCCTTCTTACCTGAGCGAGCGGGCCCGTCTCATCGGCGAGCACGCCGGCCCGGCACCGCAACCCGGCCAGTTCGCTGACGTGGTGCGGGCGCCGGATGCGACACGGGAGTCGGCCGGAACGAGCCATTTCGTCGTGATGGACTCAGCCGGCAACGTCGTCTCGATGACCACCACCGTGGAGTCGGTTTTCGGGTCTGGCCGCACCGTTGGCGGCTTCGTACTCAACAACCAGCTCACGGACTTCTCGTATCGGCCCACGGACGAGCACGGACCGGTCGCGAACGCCGTGCAGGGGGGCAAGCGGCCACGCTCCTCGATGGCGCCGATCATCGTTCTCGATCACGAGGGTCACTTCGTCGCGGCGCTGGGCTCTCCGGGCGGATCCGCGATACTCGAATACAGTGCGAAGACGTTGGTCGGCGTGCTTGCCTGGCACCTGTCGATGCAGCAGGCGATCGATCTGCCCAATCTGATCGCTCACGGGGATGACTTCATCGGCGAGATGGGTCGGTTCCCACCGGCCGTGATCGCCGGACTGCGCGACCGGGGCATCGATCTGCGGGAAGGGCGGGCGGAGAACTCCGGCCTGCATGGTCTGCTGCGCAAGCCGGACGGTAACTACGAGGGCGGAGCGGATCCGCGCAGGGAAGGGGTCGTCAGGCTGATTCAGTGACGCACGCGCTCGGCCGATGGAAAGCCCAGATCGTCGGCGCCCTGCCACCTTGCCCAGTGCGTGAGGACCTTGTCCGGGTAGTCCCGCCGACCAATGCTGCCGTTGTAGCGGGCTAGCGCCTTGCGCACGTCATTGCGCTCATAGCGCAGGTAGTAGCGCAGGATCGCGCAACCCATGTGGATGTTGGGGCCGACGTGTATGAGCTCGTAACGGCGCAAGCCAAGCTGTTCGGGCCAGAAGGGCATGACCTGCATCAGGCCCACCGCTCCCGACGGGGAGACCGCCCACCGGTCGAAGCGGCTCTCGACCTCCATCACCGCCATCACGAGACCGGGCGGCAGCCGTGACTCACCGGGCCGGTGCGTCTCGCAGTAGACGTCCTTGAGGATCTCGAGCCGCTCATCCCGCTCCTTCACCGTCGGGCGCAGCCGGGGCTCCATGAGGGTGTACCAGACTGCGGAGTCGTAGTGGTCGGTGAAGCACTCGGCCTGCGAGATGGCGTGCGCGACGACCTCCCGAAGCTCCGGGTCGCGCTGCTGGTCCGCCCGCGCGCTTCCTCCGAGTAGCAGAGCCGTCGCGAGGACAGCCCTGAGGAGCCGATCAGGCAGCCAGGCGCGAGCGAATGAAAGCGAGCGCATCGGCCGCGGGAAAATCCGTGCTCTGCGTGTCTCGTCGATGACGATACTCAAGCTTTCCCGCCTCCAGGCCGCGCTCGCCCACGACGAGCCTGTGGGGGATTCCGAGCAGCTCGGCATCGGCAAACTTGACTCCCGGCCGTGCGTCACGGTCGTCGTACAGCACCTCGATTCCGCCAGCGGTGAGCTCCGTGTAGAGCCGATCGGCCGTTTCCCGCACGCTGGCGGATTTCTGCTGACCGATGGCAACCAGCACCACCTGGAACGGGGCGATCGGCTCCGGCCAGATGATCCCGCGCTCATCGTGATTCTGCTCGATGGCTGCGGCAACGATCCGTGTCACACCGATGCCATAACAGCCCATGTGCATGATCACCTCGCGGCCGCTCTCATCGAGAACCAGGCCCTTCATGGGCTCGCTGTACTTGCAGCCGAGCTGGAAGATATGACCCACCTCGATGCCCCGCACCACCTTGAGTCGCCCGCGGCCGGAGGGACTGGCATCGCCGTCCACGACGTTTCTGAGGTCGGCTGCGATAGCGCCCTGGACGTCCCGGCCCCAGTTAGTCCCGGTGTAGTGCACGTCGTTCTCGTTGGCGCCGCAAACGAAGTCCGCGAGCGCCAGAGCACTGTGATCCGCGTACAGGCGTCCGCTGAACCCGACGGGTCCCAGGGAGCCGGGCTCCGCGCCGGTCGCGGCGCGAATCCGCTCGGCGCTCGCCAGGCGCAGCGGCACGGCGACGCCCGGGAGCTTCTGCGCCTTGATCGCGTTGAGCTCATGATCCCCCCGCACGACCAGCGCCACGACATCGCTCTCGGCACCCTCCACCAGCAAGGTCTTGACGGTTCGAGCAGGCGCCACGCTCAGAAATGAGGCGAGATCCCCGATCGTGTGAACGCCCGGGGTGGGAACCTTTCTCAGCGGCTGCGCGGGAGCGGGCCGCGGACCGGGTGGGGGCAGAGCGGCGGCGGCTTCCAGATTCGCGGCGTAGTCATCGCCATCGGAGAACACAATGGCGTCCTCCCCGGATTGCGCCAGCACATGGAATTCCTGCGAGACATCGCCGCCGATGGCTCCGGAGTCGGCGCGGACGGCCCGGAATTCGAGGCCAGTGCGCGTGAATATCCGGGTGTAGGCGTCGTACATCGCCCGATAGCCTTCCCGGAGGGATGCCGCGTCCACGTGGAAGGAGTAGGCATCCTTCATGATGAACTCGCGCGCACGCATCACGCCGAAGCGCGGCCGCACTTCATCGCGGAACTTCGTCTGGATCTGATAGAAGTTGGCGGGCAATTGCCGATAACTGCGCAGCTCGCGCCGCACGATGTCGGTGATGACTTCCTCGTGCGTCGGGCCCAGGCAGAAGTCCCGCTGATGGCGATCCTTGAGACGCAGCAACTCCGGTCCGTACTGTTGCCAGCGGCCCGACTCCTGCCACAGCTCGGCAGGCTGCACCATGGGCATGAGCATCTCCAGGGCACCCGCGCGATCCATCTCCTCGCGGATGATCCTTTCGACCTTGCGCAAGGTGCGCAGCCCGATGGGCAGCCAGCTGTAGAGGCCCGCGGCCAGCCGGCGAATGAGCCCGGCTCGCAGCATCAGCTGGTGGCTCACCACCTCCGCCTCGGCCGGAACCTCCTTGAGCGTGTTGATCGGGTAGTGCGAAAGCCTCATCGCGTGCTCGGTAGCCTTTGAAGTCGGATCGGGTGGGTGGGGCCACGGCCCCGGAGACGGCCAGGTGACCGTAAAACAGCATCTTAGCTGATAAGATGCCAGTTAAGGCCCATCGTTCGAAAGCGCCAGAGCTGCCTGCCCATGCAGACGGAAGTCGAAGAGGAGTTGAAGCCGCGCCGCAAGGGCATCTACCTGCTGCCCAATCTGCTCACGACCGGCTGCCTGTTTTCCGGCTTCTACGCGATCGTCGCCTCGATCGACAAGCATTTCGAGCCCGCGGGCATCGCGATCTTCGTGGCCATGCTCTTCGACACTCTCGATGGGCGCATCGCGCGGCTGACCAAGACCGAGAGCGCCTTCGGCAAGGAGTACGACAGTCTTGCCGACATGATCGCCTTTGGCCTCGCTCCCGCCATCGTCGCGTACCAGTGGGGAGTGGTCCGGATCGCGGAGTTCGGGCACTACTGGGGCCGCTTCGGCTGGCTGGCGTGCTTTTTCTACACCGTGGCGGCGGGAATGCGGCTGGCACGCTTCAACACGCGCGCCGCCGCCGACAAGCGCTATTTCGAAGGTCTGCCCAGTCCGTCGGCCGCGGCCATCGTGGCGGCCTTCGTGTGGTTCTCGATCCATTTCCGCGAGCCGGGGCTGGTCGGGCTGATCGCCGCCTTCGTGATCACCGCCAGCGCCGGAGCGCTGATGGTCAGCCGCTTCAGCTATCCGAGCTTCAAGCAGTTCAACCTGGACCGCCGCATCAAGTTCGCGTACATAATCCTCGTACCGCTGTTCTTCGCGCTCATCGCGCTCGACCCGCCCGCCATGCTCCTCTCGATGTTCTCGACCTACGCGCTGTCCGCCCCCGTGCTGTGGGCCGGAAGGCGGATCCGAAGGCTGTTTCGCAGCGCGCCGACGCCCGGGCCCGGCTGATGGATACACAGCGGCGATTCGAGTACCTGGAAGCTCTCGGTATCGATGTCTGGGTAGCTCGCCGGGCGAACAGGGCGGGGCTGCGAGCAGAGCTGTCGGAGTCGCAGATGCAGTCCACTCCGCCCCGCCAGACGGAGACGCTTGCGGACCGCGGCCCATCGCCAGTCGCGCCCTCTGGCTCGACCGATGAAGCCTGGGAGGCTGTGCGCGAACAGGTGCGCGGCTGTACGCGATGCCCGCTCCACTCGACGCGCACGCAAGGCGTTTTTGGCGTCGGCAGCCGCGAAGCGCAGTGGCTCGTCGTCGGTGAGGCCCCCGGGGCCGAGGAGGACCGGCGCGGGGAGCCTTTCGTGGGGCGTGCCGGTCACCTGCTGGATGCCATGCTGCGCTCGATCGGTCTGAGTCGCACGACCAACGTTTACATCGCAAACGTCCTCAAGAGCCGCCCGCCTGGCAACCGGGATCCCAAACCGGAGGAGGTCGCGGCATGCCTGCCCTACCTGTTGGAGCAGATCCGGTTGCTACGGCCCCGGGTGATGCTCGCGGTCGGCCGAATCGCGGCCCAGAACCTGCTGGCGACCGATGCGCCACTGGGCCGGCTGCGGGGCCGAGTGCACCATTTTGGTGAGCTGAACACACCACTCATAGTGACGTATCATCCGGCGTATCTCCTGCGGACTCCCGGCGACAAGCGCAAGGCGTGGGAAGACCTGAAGTTCGCGCGCAGCGTATTCAGGCAACTGCAGTCAACCTGAGCAACGGGAACACATGGCCACTGCGCCCGAGCTGTTCGATGCCGTTCCGGACATTCTCATCCGCCCCATGGTGGAGAGTGACGTTCTGGACGTAGTCGCCGTCGAGCGCGCCTCCTACCAGTTTCCGTGGAGCGAAGGAATCTTCCGTGACTGCCTGCGCGTCGGCTATGTGTGCCGCGTGGTCAGCGTCGCCGATCAGGTGATCGGCTACGGTGTCATGAGCATCGGCGCCGGCGAAGCGCACATTCTCAACCTGTGCGTCAGCGAGGTCTTCCGCTGCCGCGGAATCGGCAGCCGGCTGCTCGGCTATCTGATCGAGCGGGGGACGGCCGCGGGCATGAACGAGGCCTTTCTGGAAGTGCGTCCCTCGAACGCCGCCGCTCTGCGGCTTTATCTGTCGCACGGCTTCGAACAGGTCGGCATGCGACGCGGTTACTACCAGGCAGTCGGCGGACGCGAGGATGCGGCCGTGCTGCGTCTGCTGCTGCGCGGCCGCAGCCGGAGACAGTCCTAGGCTCACGGAGTCGCGCTGCCGGGGGCGACCGGGTCGCTCGAGACCCCCTTGAGTGTCAAGGCCGGTAACGCCGAGGTCGCGATCCGGAAGTCCCGATAGAGGCTGCTCCCGGGGCCCGTCAACCTGACGCGCACGATTTCATCGGCCACGACGTTGCTCGGAACCACAAAGCTCAGGGATGCGCCCGTGCCACGGGCGATGGGCGGTCCGCCTTCCTTCACGAGCGTCACGGACCAGGCGAGCGTGGTGCCCGCGCCGCGTAGATTCACCGTGTCCCCGGACTTGAGCACGGTGTCGTGCACGGGGGCGAGAAATTCTGGAATGCCCGGCGCGGTGGCGAATTGAACACCGGCGACGTTGAAGGCGTCGAACGCGCCCGCACCCGAGAACACGCCCCACAGGCTCCTGCCGTCCGCGCTGATCCACTTGGAGGGAAACGAGAGTCCGTTCGCCTCGCCGCCGCTCTCGTTGTACCCACCCCAGTCCGCATAGTAGGCGATCGTTGCCCAAGGCCCCCACGGGTTTGGAGCTTCGAAGAAGCCGACCTGCCCGGTTCTGGTGCCGTGGAACGTGGTGAGCAGATAGCGGCCCAGTGGCGCATCGTAGACGACGGCGGCGTTGGCCCAGGTACCCGGCTTCACATTCGGGTCCGAAAAGATGGGTCTCCCCGTGCTCGCGTTGTTGGACCACTGCGGGGTGCCGTTGCTATCGACGCCAGCCCAGTATTGGTAGTGCCCGGCAGTGGCCGGGTCGGCGGTGAGACTGCCCAGTGCCACGCGCCGGAGATACAAATGACCGGGGTCGTCGAAGCGGTCTCCCTGAGTGTACAAGTACACATGCGCGGGGTCCCATGCCCCGCTGTAGTCGCGGCCGAATTGAAGGCTCGCACCCAGGTCCCGCGAAGTCGTCCACGGAGCGATCTGCCAGCTCTTGCCGAGGTCCCTGGACCAGGCGAGCGTACGCTCCGTGGAATTGTCGCCGGGCTTGTGGATCGGATCGGAGCAATCGCAGTTGCTGGCGGTCCAGAGTCCACCGTGCGCATAGAGCACACCGTGAACCGAAATCAGGTCACCGACTTTGCCACCAAAGGTGGCCGGGGACTGGGCGTAGTTGGGCGCCGCACCCCAGATGTTCTGTCCACTGTAGCTGCCGACGGACCCAGCGACAGGGACGCCGCTAATGCGCGCGAACCCTAGACCCACCCTGCCGGCCGAATCGCTGTCGCCGTCGAATCCTCCGCCATCTCCCCAGGCGCCGTAGAGCTCGCCGTCGGACCCCCAGGTCATTGGCCACAGGTCACTGCCGTTGGCCGTGCGCAAGCTCGTCACGGTCGAAAGGTCCCAGCTCATGCCGAGAATGACCTTGCTGTGCGCGTAGGGTGGCACCGGTGCGGCGCTCGTGCTGGCCGCCGATTCTGAGGGATTGCTCGTCGGGCTCGGCGCAGCCTCACCAGCGGGCATCGCAAGCGCGCCGGCCAGCGCTGTCAGGAGCCACGGCGCGAGGCGTGCGCCGTGCCGCTGGCCAACGCACGCGATCCTGGCAGACCGCTTTACTGCGCGGCCTTCGGTCGAGGTGTTGGTTTGAAGACTCCCCGTCAACTCATGCGTCATCTAGACCTCCCGTTACTGAGTCCGATTTGCGTCCGAGCCGCGCGTACATGCGGCCCGATTCGGGTGTCTGATCGACCGTTCGCCGATGAGTTCACCGCGGCGGAGCGGTTTTTCGGGGTCCTGTCGCTTCAGACCGACAGGCACTGCGTGTCTCCGGTCTGCGCCGGCTAAACTACGCCGCCAGCTGGGAATGAGCTGATGCGACTCGGTTCCCATCTCCTCTAAGAGGTGACCGGGGTGGCGTCCGAGTCACCTTGAGCCACTCGTTTTGTGTACATAAACGGGGCTCTGGTGCACTTAGCGACAGGCTTAGAATTCCGCCCTTTGTGAGAGGGCCCCATGACCAGAGCCGTCGCGCGCGACCCCATCTATCGACGCCGTCGATTCGAGCCCGAAATCATCGAATTGTGCGTCCGTTGGTATCTCGCCTATCGGCTCAGCTATCGAGATCTCGTCGAGATGATGGCCGAGCGGAGCGTTGTCGTTTCTCATTCAACCATTCTTCGCTGGGTACAGCGTTACGTACCCGAATTCGAGAGGCGATGGTCCCGTTTTGCCCGCAGCGTAAATTCGTCCTGGCGAATGGACGAAACAGCGGTCCCTGTACGTGGCCGAGTATGCCCTGCGGTTAGCCGGGGATTCAGTAGCAGGATAATCTGTAGGATCTGCTCCTGCCAGACGGATTCAGCATAGGTGGCAGATGAGGTTTTCGGCGATCTTGTTGTGGTCCGGTGAGGCCCATCGCCGCATTGCCCTCGGTCTGGGCGACGACATGCGTGAGCTCGTCGCGGAGTCGGTTGATAAGTTCCTGCTGCTTCAAGACTCCGCCTGTGCCACGTCCTATCTCTCGCTCTACTGCGTCGCCGCTGCGTTCGATGGCTTGACGAGGCTTGCCAAGAATTCCGCAAAGATCGAGATATTCTGACCAACACTGGCGGCCTCCAGCGCTGCCATGTACTCATTACGTCTTTCAACGGGAATAATCGTCCAGGGATAGCCACCGGCGGCCATCATCGTATTCATCAGAAAGCGCCCCATGCGGCCGTTCCCATCCATGTACGGATGGATGTATGTGAACACGAAGTGCCCCAGCACGACACGAACCGCCGGTTCGGTCTCCGTCTGCAGGAGTTCGAAAAACTGAGGCATCAGTTCCCGCACTGCTTCGTAGTTCGGCGGAACGTGCATCGAGCGACGAATGTAGACCGCACCGTTTCGGAAGCCTGCAAGGTCGGCGGCGTTGAGAATGCCGGCGGTGACGCTCGGGCCAAAGAGTTCCGCGTACCATGCGTCGTAGTCACGTCGCACCACAGCGCCAGGGTTTTCGCCGGCGAGAATCCGTTCAAGGCTTGTTTTCACACGCTGGAATGCTTGCCAATAGCCGCGTGCGGCTAAAGCATTTCGGTTCTGGCGGTCATTCTCGTCGTTGTCGGGATTCCAATTACCCGAGCGGACGCGCTCGATCAAAGCTTCGCTAACCCGATACCCTTCTATGGATAGGGAGTTGTAGGCGTCTGCGGCGTAGAGTTCATCCACGTGCTTGAGATAAGCGACAGCAGGCTCCCTTGTTCCAGGTGGGGCTGGGAAGGCTTGAAGAATTGGAGCGCGCATGGACGCCCAGAGCAGTTTCAAGCGGTTGACATACGGGGATGTCTCGCGCGCAGCAAAAATGATCGGGGGTTTGCCATTGAAGGGGTCGGCCTCATGGACGGCGTGGCCGGCGGCCCTCATTGCTCGAAGAATCTGATCCGCGATTTCATTTCGCCCAATATTCCGGAATCCGCCAGCCAGCCGGCCGGCCACCACAGTTCGGCCGCCGCCAAGTAGCCGGCGGAGAACATCGGATGGTTCCGCAACCATTGCCAAGGCTGCCCGCAGGTCATCGGGATGATCCGTGAACTGGCCTGGAGCACAGCCGATCAGGGCTGCCGGTAGGTTGAAGATGCGCAGACCGTTTTTGAGTTCGCGATCACCTGCAGGCGGAAGCTCCAAGCGGACATCGAATACGGAAGTCCCAAAGAGGAGCCGGGTGGGCTTATTTCCCCCCTTGGTCGATCGGACCAGCAACTGCTTGGGAACCGTCCAATCGCCTATATGAAGGCTTAGAGACTGTTCTGGGCTCAGGCACCAGTCTTCGCCGAAACGGTCGCTGAGGTAGTCGGCACAGAATGACCAGAAGGATGCATACCACCCTGTGCTTTCGCCGGCCGGCTCATCAGGGCGCGTTGGGGTGTACCAGCCCTTCATCACTTCACGAATAAAACCGGCCTTCAGCAGGCGCTCACGGTGCGTGCGGGATAGCTGGCCGGTGCGGATCGCGACCACTCCTTTGTCCTCGAGCTCTTTCAGCGCGGAGAGGGAGTCAGCGAGCTTTTCAGCAGGAGCAGCCATTGGCATCTTTCTAGGTTAATGGGCCTGACTGTTTTTAGGTTATTGAGCTTGTCAACTTCTAGGTAATTGGGTTCTACATTCTCTAGGTTATCGTGTCAAGGTACTGCGGTATAATCCGTTCAGGCACTTACGCTGCCCTATAGGGCCGGTGAAAGCTGTCTGCCAAAAGCCAAGGCTAAGCTCGCGTGCTTTGCGATCCGTGTACGTACCCTGAGGGACTGGTTGGTGACAGAAGACGAGATCTTTAATGAAATCAAGCGTCGAAGGACGTTTGCAATAATTTCCCACCCCGATGCGGGCAAGACCACCCTGACGGAGAAGCTGCTGCTCTTCGGAGGGGCGATCCAGATGGCTGGCACAGTAAAAGGGCGAAAGGCCGCCCGCCACGCCACTTCGGACTGGATGCGCCTCGAGCAGCAGCGTGGTATCTCCGTGACCTCCTCGGTCATGCAGTTTCCGTTCGGCGAATGCATCGTGAATTTGCTCGACACCCCGGGCCACGAGGATTTCTCCGAAGACACGTATCGCACACTGACCGCCGTGGACTCGGCGCTCATGGTGATCGACTGTGCCAAGGGCGTGGAGGAGCGCACTATCAAGCTGATGGAGGTCTGTCGCCTGCGCGACACGCCCATCATGACGTTCATCAACAAGCTCGATCGGGACGGCCGGCCACCGGTGGACCTGCTGGACGAGATCGAGAAGGTGCTCCGCATCCACACGGCGCCCATCACCTGGCCGATAGGCATGGGTCGCGAGCTGCGTGGCATCTATCACCTGGTCGAGGATCGAATCTACGCCTACATGCCCGGCGAACGTGGCCGTGTCGGGGAGAATCGGGTCATAGAGGGGCTGCACAGCGCGCCGGGCAGAGAATTCCTCGGCGAGCAGGCCGCTGCGTTCGACGAGGAGGTCGAGCTCGTGCGAGGCGCGACCGAAAGCTTCGATCCGGCGGAGTATCGCGCGGGTCGGCAGACACCGGTGTTTTTCGGCTCAGCCATCAACAATTTCGGCGTCGAGGAGCTGCTGAGCGCGTTCACCGCGCATGCGCCTGCACCACAGCCGCGCGCCGCGCGCCAGCGCACCGTCGATCCGCTCGAGACGGCATTGACCGGTTTCGTGTTCAAGATCCAGGCCAACATGGATCCCATGCATCGCGACCGGATCGCGTTCCTGAGGCTGTGCTCCGGCCAGTACACACGCGGCATGCGCCTGCATCACGCGAGGCTCGCCAAGGAGGTGCGAGTGGCCGATGCGCTGACATTCATGGCTGCCGACCGCGCGCAGGCCGAGGAGGCGTATGCGGGCGACATCATCGGGCTGCACAATCACGGCACCATCAACATCGGCGATACGTTCACGGGGGGCGAGCAGCTCGCGTTCACGGGCGTGCCGAACTTCGCACCCGAGATCTTTCGCCGCGCGGTCCTCAAGGACCCGCTGAAGATGAAGGCCCTGAGCAAGGGTCTGTCTCAACTGTGCGAGGAAGGCGCGACCCAGCTGTTCAAGCCGCTGCGCAACAACGACCTGATCCTCGGGGCCGTGGGACAGCTGCAGTTCGAGGTCGTCGCGTTCCGGCTGCAGGACGAGTACGGTGTTCAGTGTGTGTTCGAGCCGATCAACATCCATACGGCGCGCTGGGTCGAGACCGATGATGAGCGCAAGCTGGATGAGTTCCGCTCCCGAGCGCACGACAATCTGGCCGTCGATCACAGTGGGGCGCTGGTGTATCTCGCTCCATCACGGGTCAACCTGCAGCTCACGCAGGAGCGCTGGCCGCAGATCCGCTTTCATGAGACGCGCGAGCACGCCACATGAGTGAAGCGGGCAGCGCCTCGGAGATTGCAGCTGCAGGGGCCGGGGCCGGTCGGCGCAGGGTGCTGATGCGCCGCCCGGTCTTCGGGTGGGCGATGTACGACTGGGCGAATTCCTCCTTCGCGACCACGGTCATGGCCGGCTTCTTTCCGCTGTTCTTCAAGCAGTTCTGGAGCGCGGGCGTTCCGCCGACGCAAAGCACCTTCCGGCTCGGCATCGCCAACGGCGTGGCGAGCTTCGTGGTGGCGCTGATGGCGCCGCTCGTCGGCGCCATCGCGGACAAAGGGCGCGCGCGCGTGCGCCTGCTCGCCCTGTTCAC
>DASTDD010000232.1:0-13672 GCA_035710545.1 Steroidobacteraceae bacterium | reverse complement strand
CTGATCCCGATGCAGTGCGAGTACTACGCCCTGGAGGGCCTGTCCGCTCTTTTGGCCACGATCGAGCAGATCCGGGCGGCGGTGAACGAGCGCCTCGAGCTCGAGGGCATCCTGCGCACCATGTTCGACCCCCGTAATAATCTCGCCAATGAGGTCAGCGCCCAGCTCATCATGCACTTTGGCGACAAGGTGTTCCGCACGATCATTCCCCGCAACATCCGCCTCGCGGAAGCCCCCTCGTTCGGTCGCCCGGTACTGTTCCACGACAGGGAGTCGCGCGGTGCCCTGGCTTACCTCGCCCTCGCGGGCGAAATGATTCGCAGGGAGGAGGAAGAAGGCCGGCAACCGGCCCCCGGCGAGGAAGCGAAGGAGCCCGCATCGGACCGGTCCGGCGTCCCCGATAGCGGCGGGACAGCCACTCGCGACAGCGTTGCTGCGACAACTCCAGACGGCGCCGAGACGAAGACCCCAGACAGCGTCGCAGCGACCGCGCCTGATCATGCCACCGGGTCCGCCGCCAATGGCGGAACGACGCAGGCGGAAGACGCCGCGGACCCATCGGATCCCGCACCGCTTCCCGGCCTGGAGGCCACGCATCCAGGTAACTGAAGCGCCGGATTTGTCTGCGGGCGCTTCAGACTCGTGCCGCGCGGCCTGCCTCTCGCTATGATCCGGCGCCATGATGCACAAGAAACCCACGCTGGGCAGGGGTCTGGCCGACCTGCTGGGCCAAACGGCCCCCCGTCCCGCGCCCGTCGCGGCCTCGAATGGCCCTGCCGCCGCACCGGTCCCCACCGGCGAGGAACTTGCGAAGCTGCCGCTCGACCTGCTGCAGCGCGGTCGTTACCAGCCACGCATGGATATGCGGCCGGAGACCCTCCAGGACCTCGCCGACTCCATCAAGTCGCAGGGCGTCGTGCAGCCTATCGTCGTGCGCCCGCTTGGCCCTCCGGCGCCGGGTGAATCGCAGCGCTATGAGATCATCGCTGGAGAGCGGCGCTGGCGTGCGGCGCAGATGGCCGGGCTCAGCCAGATCCCGGCGGTCATCCGGCACATCCCCGATGAAGCGGCGATTGCGGTCGCGCTGATCGAGAACATCCAGCGCGAGAATCTCAATCCCCTCGAGGAAGCGCGAGCGCTCGAACGGCTGATCACGGAGTTCGCCCTCACCCATCAACAGGCGGCAGATGCGGTCGGCCGGTCCCGGACGGGCGTGACGAACCTGCTACGGTTGCTGGAGCTTGCGCCCGAGGTTTCGGATCGGGTGGAGCGCCGCGAGATCGAGATGGGACACGCACGGGCGCTGCTTTCCCTGACGAGCCGTCAGCACCAGGTGGAAGTGTCCACGCTGGTCGTCAAGAAGGGGCTGTCCGTGCGGGACACCGAAGCGCTGGTGCGCCGGATGCAGCAATCGCCTTCGGCCCCGGCCGAGCATCCGCCGGGGGGCGACCCGAACGTGCGCCGCCTCGAGCAGGAGCTGGCGGACAAGCTCGGTGCGCGCGTAGCGATTCAACATACGACCGGGGGCAAGGGGAAGGTGGTCGTCAGCTACAACAGCCTGGATGAGCTCGACGGTATTCTGGCGCACATCCACTGACCTGCGCACTTCTCCGCAACCCTTTGATTGCCAAGCTCCGAAGTGCACCTTTGGAACACTTTTGGCGATCCGTCCCCCGCCCCCCAAACGGCCGCGCCGTGCTGTGGACTGATCCGGCGGCGGTCTCTATAATCCCGCGGCTTTTTTGACCGGGCTGCGCCCTCGAGGCCACTTAGGCCGGGCTGCGGCGGGGCACAGGCCGCGTAAGCCGGCTCGCCCGGGTGAGCGTCGCTTACGTCCTGGTAATTTAAAAGCGAGGCCGCTCGCCTCATCCTCTCAGGGTGAGCTGCGTGGCGGCCTTCGCGTGCGCGAGCGGGAATTACGATGATCGCGACTGAACTGGCCGATGCGCGCCGGCTGGCATGGCGCGTCGTGCTGGGTCAAGCAGCCGTCACCCTCCTGATCGCGCTCGTTGGCTGGTCGGTCGATGGCAGGAGCACGGGCATTGCGGCCGTGCTGGGCGGCGGGATCAGCACGTTGGGCAGCGTGGCGATGGCACTGCTGGGGTTTCGCAGCCCCCCGCGCTCGAGTGGGCTCGCGCTGCTGGCATCGCTGCTGATCGGCGAGGCGGCGAAGTTCTGCGTGATCGTCGTGCTGTTCGTGCTGGTGCTGACGTTGATAAAGATTTCGGCCGCCGCCATGTTGACGGCGTACGCGGCGACCTTTCTGGTGTACTGGCTCGTGCTCGTCAGCTGGCTGCCGCTGTTCCGGGGCAGGGGCGGTGAGCGTGGGCGCGACGTCCGAGCGTGAGATGCGGTGGAGATATGTTCCGGCACATGATCAGCGAAGCTCCCAGCCCCAACGAGTACATTCTCCATCACCTGACATTTCTCACGAACAGGAGCCCGAAGGGCATCCTGGACTTCTCCGCGATCAATCTTGACAGCATCTTTTTCTCGGTGCTGCTCGCGGTCCTGTTCGGCGGCCTGTTCTACGCGGCGGCGCGGCGCGTGACCACCGGCGTGCCGAGCCGGTTTCAGAATTTCGTGGAATGGGTGGTGGAGCTGGTCGACGCGCAGGTGAAGGACATCTTCCACGGCCAGAGCCGGCTGATCGCGCCACTCGCGCTCACCATATTCTGCTGGGTGTTCCTCTTCAATGCGCTCGACGTGGTGCCGCTTGACCTGCTGCCGGGCGCGGCCGGTGCGGCTGGTATCGGCCACCTGCGCATCGTCCCGAGCACCGACCTGAACATCGTCTTCGGCCTCTCGCTGACCGTGTTGCTGCTCATCATCTTCTACAGTGTAGCGATGAAGGGGGTGGTCGGCTTCTTCGCCGAGTTTGCGCTGCACCCCCTGCGCATCAAGGGCCGCCCGCTGATGCAGGCCCTGGTCGCACCGTTCAACATCGTGGTGGAATTCGCATCGTTCCTGGCGCGTCCCGTGTCACTCGCGCTGCGACTCTACGGCAACATGTTCGCAGGCGAGATGGTTTTCATCCTGATCGCGCTCATCACGCTCTCGAGCGGATTCGCCGGGCTCGCATCGCTTGGTGGCTGGGTGGGGACGGTCGGCGCGCTCCTGCTCGGCATCCTGTGGTCGCTGTTCGACCTGTTCATCGGGTTCCTGCAGGCGTTCATCTTCGCGATCCTGACCGTGGTCTATCTGTCCGCGGCGTCCGAGCACCATGACTGACCCGGACTACACACTTCCACCCAACATCGGTTTCGTAGCTAGGAGAGTTTGATGGAAAGCATTGCACACATTGAGGCCATGACGGTGCTCGCCGTCGGCATCATTTTCGGAATGGGCGCCTTCGGCACGGCCATCGGCTTCGGTTTGCTGGGCGGCCGCTTTCTCGAGGGCATGGCACGCCAGCCCGAGCTCGCCCCCGCGCTGCTCGGACGCGCCTTCATCTTCGTCGCGCTCCTGGATGCGGTCACGTTCATCGGCATAGGCTTCGCGCTCTTCTTCACGTTCGCGAATCCGTTCGTCGCGGCGGTGCAGGCGCTGCAGCCGGCGGCGCACTGAAGGCCCCGCAGCGAGCTCACGACGGCGAGCGCCGTTTGCGCAGGAGACGGAAGTGAACATCAACCTGACACTGATCATCCAGATGATCGTGTTCGCGGTTCTGGTCTGGTTCTTGATGCGGTTCGTGTGGCCGATGATCCTGGGCGCCATGGAAGAGCGCTCGCGCAAGATCGCGCAGGGGCTCGCGGCCGCGGAGAAAGGCCAGCAGGAGCTGACCGAGGCGCGCCAGCGCGCCGAGACCATCATCCGCGAGGCGCGCGAGCGCGCCAACCAGATCATTGATCAGGCGCAGCACCGCGCCAACGACGTGGTGGAGCACGCGAAGGGTGCCGCCACGGCGGAAGGGCAGCGCCTGGTCGAGGCCGCGCACCAGCGCATCGAGCTGGATACGACCCGTGCGCGCGAGTCGCTGCGTCAGGAAGTTGCGCAGATTGCGGTGAGCGCGGCCGCCAAGCTGCTGGAGCGCGAGATCGATCCGAAGGCGCACGCGGATCTGCTCGACAAGCTCGCGGCGCAAATCTGAGCTCAGCTCGGGAACGAGAGCCATGGCTGACAAGACCACCATCGCACGGCCCTACGCGAAGGCAGCCTTCGAGGAGGCGCGGCGCGCGAATACCCTGGACCGATGGTCGCAGACGCTGCGCGTCACGGCGCTCGTGGTGCAGGACCCGCGTGTCCAGCGGCTGCTCGGCAATCCGCTGGTCAGCAAGGCGGATCTGTCCGCCTTCGTGGGTGATCTGGCGGGGCCTGAGCTCGATGAGAGCGGACGCAATTTTCTCCACACGCTGGCTGACAACCGACGTCTCGCGTACCTGCCCGAGATCTCGGCGCTGTTCGATGCGATGAAGAACGAGGCGGAAGGCGTGGTGGACGTGACGGTCACCTCCGCCGCGCCACTCGCGAACGGACAGCTCGATGCTCTCTCGGGGGCGTTGCAGAAGAAGCTCAAGCGACGCATCCGTGTGCAATCCGAAGTGGATCCGGCGCTGATCGGTGGTGCCGTGCTGCGCGCGGGCGACCTGGTGATCGACGGCTCGCTGCGCGCACGCCTCGAGCGCATCGCATACGAACTGACCGCATAACGAATTCGCACAGGATACCGACATGGCCATCAAGGCAACCGAGATCAGCGACCTCATCAAGCAGCGGATCGAGAATTTCAAGGACGTCACCGAGGCCCGCAACGTCGGGACGATCGTATCGCTCACCGACGGCATCACCCGCATTCACGGCCTTGCGGATGCGCGCTATGGAGAGATGCTCGAGTTCCCCGGCAACATCTTCGGGCTGGCCCTGAACCTGGAGCAGGATTCGGTCGGCGCGGTGGTTCTGGGCGAGTACAAGGACCTGGCCGAGGGCGGCACCGTCAAGACGACGGGACGCATCCTGGAGGTGCCGGTCGGGCCGGAGCTGTTGGGCCGCGTGGTGGATGCGCTCGGCGAGCCCCTGGACGGCAAGGGCCCCATCAAGGCCTCGCGTACCGCCCCGATCGAGCGGGTCGCGCCCGGCGTGATTTACCGCAAATCCGTCAGTCAGCCGGTTCAGACCGGCTATAAGGCGATCGACTCGATGGTGCCGATCGGCCGCGGGCAACGCGAGCTGATCATCGGCGATCGGCAGACGGGCAAGACGGCGCTGGCGGTCGATACGATCATCAACCAGAAGGATTCGGGCATCAAATGCATCTACGTCGCGATCGGCCAGAAGCAGTCGACCATCGCGAACGTCGTGAGGAAGCTCGAGGAGCATGGTGCACTGGCGCACACGATTGTCGTGGCGGCCTCCGCCTCCAGCCCTGCCGCCTTGCAGTACATCGCCGCCTATTCAGGCGTGACCATGGGCGAGTACTTCATGGACAACGGCGGCGACGCACTCATCATCTATGACGATCTGTCGAAGCAGGCGGTCGCCTATCGCCAGATCTCCCTGCTGCTGCGACGCCCCCCGGGTCGCGAGGCATTCCCGGGCGACGTGTTCTACCTGCATTCGCGCCTCCTCGAGCGCAGCGCCCGCGTCAACGAGCAATACGTGGAGATGGTCACGAAGGGTGCCGTGAAGGGCAAGACGGGCTCGCTCACTGGGCTGCCGATCATCGAGACCCAGGCGGGCGACGTGACGGCATTCGTTCCGACCAACGTCATCTCGATCACCGATGGCCAGATATTCCTCGAGACGGACCTGTTCAACAGCGGCATCCGCCCCGCCATGAACGCCGGCATCTCGGTTTCCCGTGTCGGTGGCGCCGCTCAGACGGACATCATCAAGAAGCTCGGTGGCGGCATCCGCCTCGCGCTGGCCCAGTACCGCGAGCTCGCGGCGTTCTCGCAGTTCGCATCCGACCTGGATGAGGCGACCCGCAGGCAGCTCGAGCGCGGCCAGCGCACCACGGAGGTCATGAAGCAGAAGCAGTACGCGCCGATGTCGGTGTCGCAGATGGCGCTGTCGATCTATGCGGTCAACAACGGTTACATGGACAAAGTCGAGCTGAAGAAGGTGGTGGATTTCGAGGCCGGACTGCAGGCGTTCGCCGATACCAACTACCGCCAGATGCTGGACAGCATCAACGCGAACCCGAAGCTGACCAAGGAGAACGAGGCGGCGCTCAAGAAGTGCATCGAGGACTTCGTCGCGACGGGAACCTACTGAAGAGCGCCGCACGATGCCGGGAACCAAGGAAATCCGCACCAAGATCGCGAGTGTGAAGAGCACTCAGAAGATCACCAAGGCCATGCAGATGGTCGCCACCAGCAAGATGCGGCGCGCCCAGGAGCGCATGAAGCAGGCGCGCCCGTACGCGCAGGAGATGCGCAACGTGATCGGTCATCTGACCGAGGCCAACCCCGACTTCCAGCATCCGTTTCTAGTCACCCGGGAGCCGAAGAACATCGGCATCATCGTCGTCTCCACCGACCGTGGCCTGGCGGGCGGGCTGAACGCCAACGTGTTCAGACAGACGATCTATCTCATGCGCGAATGGCAGGAGAAGGGCGCGCAGGTCAGCCTGTGCACCATCGGCAGCAAGGGTCTGAATTTCTTCCGCCGGCTGCGAGTGCCGATCCTCGCCAACATCGCCGGCCTGGGTGATCAACCGCACATCAAGGATCTCATCGGCACGGTCAAGGTGATGCTGGACGCCTACCGCGAGGGCAAGGTCGACCGGGTCTTTCTGGTCAACGCCCACTTCCTGAACACCATGACCCAGCGGCCGACCGTCGAGCAGCTCGTGCCCGTGGAGGGCCGCGACACCGAGCACCTGCCGGAGCATTGGGACTATATCTACGAGCCTGATGCGCGCGAGATTCTCGACGAGCTCCTCAAGCGCTACGTCGAGTCGCAGGTGTACCGCGCGGTCGTCGAGAACGTCGCCTCCGAGATGGCCGCGCGCATGGTGGCGATGAAGGCCGCCACGGACAACGCGGGCAAACTGATCAGCGAGCTGCAGCTCGTCTACAACAAGGCCCGGCAGGCCGCCATCACCAAGGAGCTCTCCGAAATTGTCGGGGGAGCGGCGGCAGTATGAGTTTCCATCGAGGATGAATCCATGACCAACGCCGTCGAAGGCAAAATCACGCAGATCATTGGCGCCGTCATCGACGTCGCCTTTCCGCGCGAATCCATCCCGCACGTGTACGAAGCGCTGCGGCTGAAAGATTCGGATCTGACGCTCGAGGTACAGCAGCAGCTCGGCGACGGGGTCGTGCGCACGATCGCGATGGGCTCCTCGGAGGGCCTCAAGCGCGGTTTGCCGGTGCTGGCCACCGGCGCGCCGATCTCCGTACCGGTGGGCAAGGGAACCCTCGGCCGGATCATGGACGTTCTGGGCAGGCCACAGGATAACCGTGGCGAAGTGCAGGCGAAGGAGCACCTCCCCATCCATCGTCCGCCGCCGTCCTTCGAGGAGCAGGCGGGTGGGCAGGATCTGCTCGTTACCGGCATCAAGGTCATCGATCTGCTCGTGCCGTTCGCCAAGGGCGGCAAAGTGGGCCTGTTCGGGGGTGCCGGCGTGGGCAAGACCGTGAACATGCTCGAGCTCATCAACAACATCGCGAAGCAGTACAGCGGCCTGTCCGTGTTCGCCGGTGTCGGGGAGCGCACGCGCGAGGGCAACGACTTTTATCACGAGATGATCGAGTCGGGCGTCATCGACAAGGACAATCTGTCCAACTCCAAGGTTGCGATGGTGTACGGCCAGATGAACGAGCCGCCGGGCAACCGGCTGCGCGTGGCGCTCACCGGCCTGACCATGGCCGAGTATTTCCGTGACGAAAAGCGGGAAGACGGTGGCCGCGGCCGAGACGTCCTGTTCTTCGTCGATAACATCTATCGTTACACGCTCGCCGGCACCGAAGTGTCGGCGTTGCTGGGGCGCATGCCCTCAGCGGTGGGCTACCAGCCGACGCTGGCGGAGGAAATGGGAGTGCTGCAGGAGCGCATCACGTCCACCCGGACGGGGTCGATCACCTCCATCCAGGCGGTCTACGTGCCGGCCGACGACCTGACCGACCCCTCGCCGGCCACGACCTTTGCGCACCTAGATGCGACCGTCGTGCTGTCGCGGCAGATCGCTTCACTGGGCATCTATCCGGCAGTGGATCCGCTGGATTCGACCAGCCGGCAGCTCGACCCGCTCGTCGTCGGCGAGGAGCACTACCAGACCGCGCGTGGCGTGCAGGCCGTGCTGCAGCGCTACAAGGAGTTGCAGGACATCATCGCGATTCTCGGCATGGATGAGCTTTCGGAGGAGGACAAGCTCACGGTCTACCGTGCGCGCAAGGTCCAGCGCTTCCTGTCGCAACCCTTCAACGTCGCGAAAGTCTTCACCGGGCAGGATGGAAAGATCGTGCCGCTGAAGGAGACCATCCGCGGGTTCAAAGGCATCATCGGCGGTGAGTTCGACTCGCTGCCCGAGCAGGCGTTCTACATGGTCGGCAGCATCGATGAAGCGGTCGCGAAGGCCAAGACACTGCAATAGGAGTCGCCGATGGCCGAAACGCAGCACAACACGATCGAGGTCCACATCGTCAGCGCGGAAGGCGAGATGTTCTCCGGCCCGGCGGCGGTGGTGTTCGTCTCGGGCAAGCTCGGCGACCTGGGCATCCTGCCGCGTCATGCTCCGCTGCTGAGCCTGCTCAAGGCCGGGGAATTGCGAGTCCAGACTCCCGACGGGGCGGAGCAGTCCTTCTTCGTGGGCGGGGGCGTTGTCGAAGTGCAGCCGCAGAAGGTGACCGTGCTGGCCGATACCGCGGCGCGAGCCAAGGACCTCGATGAGGCGGCGGCGCTCGAGGCCAAACAGCGCGCCGAGGAAGCCCTCCAGGACAAGACCGGTCATATCGACCAGGCGCATGCTCTCGCCGAGCTGGCGCGGGCGGCCGCACAGCTCAAGCTCATCGAGCGGCTGCGCAAGCTGCGGAGCTGAACGCGAGCGCTCAACCCCCTGACAGCCTGCGTTCGGGGCTGCTTCGCAATCTGTGGAGCGGTTGGAAGCTCTGCTGGCTGCGACGCTTGCCGCCCGATCGCTTCGCGGGTGGTTTCGATCAGCTGGCCGCGCTCCTCATCTTCAATCTCCTGGTCTGGGCCGCGCTCGACACGGCGCATGCGGAAGCCGGCTCGCAGCTCATGCTGGATGGCCTCTACACGTGGGCGTTCTATATCCTGATCGCCCTGTTTGCCTGCGCTCTGGTCGCCCGCACCGAGAGCGGAAGTGCCGACACGCGCGCCTTGCTGATACCGCTGCTCTCCGCCTCCCCGTACGTGCTGGTGGTTTTCTGGCTGTTGACCGACCTGCCGCGGGTGAACAGGCACCATTCGGCTGAGCTGGTGGCGGCGGTCGTCTACCTTTTGCTGCTGGGCATGCGGGTATTGCAGGCAGCGTACGTGACGCCGGCGGCGAAAGCCGTGCTGATTGCAAGCGTCTTCATCGTCGCTGCGCCGTGGACTCTGCAGACCCTGAATCTGGACACGCGGCTGTGGCTCACACCTGATTCGGATCAGGACCAATCCGACGACGCCTCTGCTGAGGCGCTGCTTTACGACCAGCCGGCGCGCATCGTCGCCTCCGTCGAGCACATGGCGGCGCGGCAGCCCGGCCAGCCCAACGTGTTTTTCGTGGGATTCGCGGGTGACGGGGAGCAGGGCATCTTCCGGCGCGAGGCGCTCTATGCCGAACAGGTTCTCGCCGACCACTTCGGTTCGGGCGACCATTCCGTGGAGCTCATCAACGACGAGGAGGACCGGGATTCCTATCCCGTTGCCAGTGTCTCCGCGCTCGAGCAGACACTCAAGCTCATGGCCTCGAGGATGGATCCGGAGGAGGACGCCCTGGTCCTGCTGCTCACCTCGCACGGCTCGCAGGACGGCCTGGCGGTCGTGAACGGATCCCTGCCGCTCGAGCCGCTCGCACCCGCCGATCTGCGCCAGGCACTCGACGAATCCGGCATCAAATGGCGCATCGTCATCGTCTCGGCCTGTTATGCGGGGGTCTTCCTCGATCCGCTGAAGACCGAGGACACCCTGGTCGTGACCGCCGCCGACGCGACCCACAGCTCCTTCGGCTGCGATGATGCGCGGGATCTGACCTGGTTCGGCGAAGCCTTCCTGAAGGATTCGGTGCCCAGCACTCCGACTCTGGAGAACGCGTTTCGCAAGGCCGCGGATCTCGTGCAGCGGCGGGAGTCGGCAGCGCATGAGGTGCACTCGAATCCCCAGATCTGGATCGGCTCCGGAATGCGCCAGCGGCTCGCGGCGCTCGAGGGCACGGGCCGGGCTTCGCGGCACGCTACAATCGTGGCCCGATAGCGAGCCGGGACGAGATGCGCCCCCCAAGCAACATGGCGAGGAAAGACAGCCTGCCTCTTTTTGCGGTGATTCTCGCAGCCGGCCAGGGCAAGCGGATGCACTCCGACCTGCCCAAGGTCCTGCAGCCGCTCGCCGGGCGCCCGCTCCTGAAGCACGTCATCGATACGGCGAGATCCATCCAGCCGGCGGCCACCCACGTCGTCTATGGTCATGGCGGGGAGCGCGTCCGGGAAGCATTGAAGGCTGAACCTGTCTCCTGGGTTGTGCAGGCCGAGCGACTGGGAACCGGCCACGCGGTGCTGCAGGCCATGCCCGGTGTACCCGACAAGGCCCTCGTGCTGGTGCTGTATGGGGACGTGCCGCTGATCGGCAGCACGACGCTGACCCGGCTGGTATCCCTCGCCGGACCCCGGAAGGTCGGTCTGCTGACGGTCTCTCTGGAGGATCCGACCGGCTATGGTCGCGTGATCCGCAACGCCCGCGGCGAGGTGCGGCGCGTCGTGGAACAGAAGGATGCCTCGAGCAAGGAGCTGCGGCTGCGCGAATGCAACACCGGCGTACTCGCGGCGCCCGCCGGAGCACTCCGCAAATGGTTGCGCGCTCTGACCAACGATAACTCGCAGGGCGAGTACTACCTGACCGATGTCATTGCCATGGCCGTGAAGGACGGAATTCGCGTCCAGCCGCTGCTGGCCGAGCGGGTCCTCGAGGTGCTGGGCGTCAACGACAAGTCGCAGCTCGCGACGCTGGAGTCCGCCTATCGCCGCGAGATCACGCAGCAGCTCATGCTCGCAGGCGTCACCATCGCCGATCCGGACAGGGTCGATATCCGCGGCTCGCTCACACACGGTCGCGACGTGACCCTCGACGTGGATGTGGTGATCGAAGGTGATGTGAAGCTGGGTGATCGCGTCCGGGTAGGACCCTACACCGTGGTGCGCAACAGCGAGATCGGCGCGGGCACCGAGGTCTTCGGGCACTGTGTCATCGACAGCGCCGTGATCGGCGCGAACTGCAATATCGGCCCGTTCGCCCGGTTCCGGCCATCCTCCACACTCGAGCGAGACGTACACATAGGCAATTTCGTCGAAGTGAAGAACTCCCGCATGGGCGCGGCATCCAAGGCCAATCACCTCGCCTACGTCGGGGACGCTCAGCTCGGCGAGCGTGTCAACATCGGCGCGGGCACGATCATCGCCAACTACGACGGCGCCAACAAGCACCGCACGACAATCGAGGACGACGTGCACACGGGATCCAACAGTGTGCTGGTTGCACCCATCCGCGTGGGAGCCGGCGCGACGATCGGCGCGGGCTCGACGGTCGTGAAGGAAGTGCCACCGCGCAAGCTCACGGTGGCGCGCGCGCGCCAGGTCACCATCGAAGAATGGCAGCGCCCCGCCAAGCCGCGTAAGTAGCCGACCCCGAGGCTCTTCGGCCATGACACCTGGCCGCTCTGCAATGCTCCTGGAGCATGCAGTCATCGAACCCGGCCGCTGTCCAGCGGCTCGCGAGATTCTGTGCCCAATGCGCTCCTGAGGTCAGCAGAGCGAGTCGCGACGCTTGCGCTTACTGATGGGCGGCCTTGCCGGCCGGCGCTGCCGTTGACCCTTGCCGGATCGGCTCCGGCTTGCCGGATGAGGAGGCGAGCAGCTGCTCGATCTCCTCGGTGGAAATGGCGCCGGCGATCCGCCGGCCATTCTGGAAGAACAGGGTCGGCGTGCTGTTGATGTGCAGTGTCTCGCCCAGCTTCTGCAGCTCGGCCACCGGGTCCCCGGAGCAGTTGCCGGCCGCAGGCAGCTTCTTCTCGTGCATCCATTGATTCCAGGCGAGAGAGCGATCCTTGGCGCACCAGATCGCGTGCGCCTTGGCGGGTGCCTGGGGATGCAGCGATGCGATCGGAAACAGGAATACGTACATCGTCACGTTCGTGACCGACACGAGCGACTGCTCCAATCGCTGGCAGAACGGGCAGTCCGGGTCCGAGAAGACCGCGAACTGACGACTGCCATTGCCTTTGACGACCTTGATCGCGCGCGCGAAGGGTAACGAGCCGAAGTCGATCCGCCCGTGCTCGTTGAGGCGCGCCTCGGTCAGATCCTGGCGCGTCTGGGTGTCGACCATCGGTCCCATCACCAGATAGTCAGCGCTGGCGTCTGTGTAGACTATTTCGTCACCCAGATAGACCTCGTAGAGGCCCGGTAGCGCAGACGGTTGCACGTCCAGCACGTGTGTGCCGGGATAACGCGACTCGAGCGTGTGTCGAATCTTCGCTGCGGCATCCGCAGCCGGCTGCGCCGCAAAATCAGGGCACACGAAGCCCAACATCAGAGCGACGAGGACAAAAAAACGCGACGGCGCACGCCTTGGGGCCGATGCGCCGGATGGTGCTGTTGGCATCCCCTATTCTGGCCCGGACATCGATCCGTGGCCAGTGCTCGGGCAGCCAGGATGAGAACCCGCCGAAACCGGGTTGTGCCTCTGCCCGGGCACATCGATAACGTGACCTGTGGCACAGCCGGTTCCAGGTAATTCGCCTGTCCCAGGGCGTTTCAGGCAAACTGGCAGGCCAGTTTTGCCCCTGGGATGGGGGCGCCGGACAGCTGAGGAGGCACTCCAGGTCATGTGCGGAATCGTCGGAGCAGTCGCTGAGCGCAACATCGTCCCCATCCTGATGGAGGGCCTGCGGCGGCTGGAGTATCGAGGTTATGACTCCGCCGGCATCGCGGTTCTGAACGGAACGCAGCACCTCAAGAGGCTGCGGACGGTCGGCAAGGTGCGCATGCTCGACGAAGCGCTGGAGCAGACCCCTACAGCCGGCAAAGTCGGGATTGCCCATACGCGCTGGGCGACACACGGCGTACCGAGCGAGCGAAATGCGCACCCGCACATCTCACGTGACGGCCTGGCAATCGTTCACAACGGCATCATCGAGAACCATGATGAGCTGCGCGAGGAGTTGACGCGCTCCGGTTACCAGTTTTCCTCGGAGACCGACACCGAGGTGATCGCGCACCGCATCCACCGTCATCTGCAGACCCTCAAGGACCTGTTCAAGGCGGTCCGCGCCACGGTCGCCGAGCTCGAGGGCGCCTACGCCCTGGCGGTCGTGAGCGAGCACGACCCCGAGCGCATCATCCTGGCGCGGGAGGGCTGCCCCGTCGTCATCGGCCTGGGTGTCGACGAGAATTTCGTCGCTTCCGACGTCGCCGCGCTGTTACCGGTCACCCGCCGCTTCATCTTCCTGGAGGAAGGCGACGTCGCGGAGATCGGCCGCAGGACCGTCCGCGTCATCGACAAGGACGGCACC
>DASTDD010000231.1:0-4679 GCA_035710545.1 Steroidobacteraceae bacterium | reverse complement strand
AGGTGCACTTCCCGCAGGCCCTCGGGCCGGCATTGCGCAAAGGCGCTGCGCGCGTGGCGCACGTCCTCGATGATCAGCTCGCCTGGGGCGAAGATCGCGAGAAAAGCGCAATCGGTCGCGGTCGCCTCGCGCAGCAGCTCGAGATTGCGGCGCATGCAATCGTCGATCTGCTCCTTGCGCATGTTCTGGAAGTCGACCGCGATCTTCGTACAGGCGACATCGAGGCCGAGGACGGGTTTGGGAAGGCGTCCCGTCCAGGCATCTGCCGAAAGGATGTCCGAAGCGGTGAACTCCGCCGGCTTATCCGTTGGCACAGACGACATGTACCTTAAAACCTCCCGAACCCACCTGCGCAGCGTACCCGAGCAGCGCACCCCCGCGATGTGACGCTGTAGGGGTTAGCTTGCAGATTCCATTGCGATTTCCCGAAACGGAGCCCGCAATTGGAGGGCCGCCGCCGCGCTCTGAAGGTCCCTCTCGCCTTCAGCAATTGAATGAGTTGCGTGCGATTCTCGCACACTAACGCAGGAACACAAGCTAACGTACTGTTCGATCTGAGGTTAGAGAGTTAACAGAATGCATCCGAGCCGACTCCCGGTTGCGAGCCAGCGCCTGCCAGGCGCCGATCACCGATCCGGGCGTGATGCCGAGAATGTTCTGGCGCCCTTCGATCATCCCCGTGAGCGCAATGGCGGGCGTGGTGGCGCCGCCCGGGCGGTAGAGATCCGCCGGTGCGGTCCCGAAAAGCGCGACCGTGGGACATCCGAGCGCCGCGGCGGCGTGAGCCGGTCCGGTGTCCACGGACACCATTCCCGCCGCACGCTCCAGCACAGGGAGCAGCCGGGCAATCGGCAGCTCGTTCGCCGCATTGAAGACGCCGGGAACGCCTGCGGACCGCAAGATATCGTCATTCAGCCGATACTCGGCGGGGGTGCCCGAGAGCACGATCGCCTGGTCCGGGCGCAGCTCGTGCAGGGCGCGGATGACCTCTCCCCACCGCTCTTCGGGCCAGTACTTGGAGGCACCCGAGCGCGAACGCAGACCGCGACGCGCCACGTGCCGGCTGCCCGGATGCACGATGACAAAAGCCCTCTCTCGCAAGCCGCGCCCCGCCAACCACCGGTCCGCCTCCCGCCGCGCAGCCGCGTCGATTTCCAGATGCGCCGCGCGCGAGACCGCCGCAATCGGCCCGGGCACCCGCCCCTCGAGCCCTGCCGGCGTGTGATTGCCGAGCCGGATGTAGCGGTCCGCAAAGCTCTCACCCGGCTCCCAGGGGAACCGGCGCGAGTCGCAGATGAACCCGGCGGGGATGCCGGCGCGCTCCAGCAGCCGCGTCCCGATGCCGAGATCGCAGAACCACGCCGGGCCCGCGCCTCGGCGGCGCAACCAGGCGACGAGCCGCTGCTGATCGAGGCTGAGCCAGTAAGGCATGCGGCGGCTGCGGATCAGAAAGAGCTCCCCGAGGCTCGGCTGGGACTCGAGCAGCGGCCGCGTCCAGGGACCGGAGGCAATCACATCCACCTTCTGGCCGAAGCGTGCGTGCAGTTGCCGCAAGAGCACGGTGAGCAACACGATGTCACCGAAGGCACCAAACCTCATGACGAGTGGGCGCGCCAGGGTCACGGGTCGGAACCTGACAGGGCGCCGCGGGCGACCGCGTACAGGCGCTTCAGCTCCCCCGCCATGTCAGTCTGCAGGCGCTGCATCGTGGCCGCATCCGTCACGCGTGCCACGTAGCGTGGCGGCCCGATGGCGATCGCGATCCGCGCGCCGGGCGCGGGGATGACGAACTTGTCCCATTTGACGAGCCAGGCACGCGAGGCTGCGTAGGCCATCGGCAGCATCGGCCGCCCTGACATCTGCGCCAGCAGGATGGCTCCAGGCTTGAACTGGAACCGCGGCCCCCGTGGCCCGTCCGGGGTGATGACCGGCGACACCGCCTCGCGCACCAGCGCCTGATAGTAGTCGCGCAGGGCGCGCGCGCCGGTATGGGTCGAAGAGCCACGAATGACGTGGCCGCCGATGCGGCGGACCATCATCGCGCCGAGCTCGCCATCGACCGAGGGACTGATCAGCCACCCGGGGGCGAGGCCCCGCGCACGCTGGTCCAACAGGAAGCGGGCGCAGAAGAGCTGGTGCTGATGCCAGTAACAGGGCACGAGCGAGGGCGCCCGCGCGAGCGCCTCCTCGAGGCATTCAACACCGCGGACCGCGACGATCCGGCACGTTTTCATCCAGGTCCGGATGATGCCGAGCCCGACCGGCACGGCGAGCTGGTAGAGCATGCGCCGCGCGGGAGTCATGCGACGGCTGGAGCGCGTCGTGTTGCGGTAGAGGGTGTTGCGCAGGCCGCCTTCCGGCCCGTCCTCGCTCATGCGCGAGGACCCGCGCCAGGCCATCCACGCCGCCGATCCGGGTAAGATAAGATCAGGGTTTTGCCCATCCGGCGCCTGCATGACTGCTACCGAGCCCGAGCCGCGACACCCGCCTGAGGTTCCGCTTCAGTTCGAAATCGGCTCCACGGACGACTCCCTGGAGCGCATGACGGAGCTCTTTGCCCGGCATGGCGACATCTACCGCGTGTTTGCGCCGGGCCGCAAGTCCTACACCTATGTCATCCACCATCCCGATGACGTGAAGCGGGTGCTCGTCTCGAACCACCGTAACTATACCAAGGGTCTCGGGCTCGACCGCGTGAAGATTCTGCTGGGCAAAGGGATCATGACGAGCGAGGGCGAGCTGTGGAGGCGGCAGCGCTACATGATGCAGCCGTTCTTCCACCGGCGGGTGATCACCCAGTTCGCCGCAGCGCTCGGCACGGCGAACGATCTGCTGCTCGAGCGCTGGGACCGCCTGGCCCGCGGCGGGGAGCCGGTCAACGTGACGGATGAGATGAGCGAGCTGACGCTGGGGATCGTCCTGCGCTCGATCTTCGGCGCCGATCTCCCGGAGCTGTCGGCCGCCTTCGACGTGGTGACGCGCGAGCCGGCCCGCAATCTGCAGTTTGCCTACAAGTTCCGCGGCCTGACCCGCCTGGTGGCCGGCGTGATCCAGCGTCGCCGCGAGCGGCAGGAGGAGCACGCCGACTATGTCGGCATGCTGATGAGCGCGCGCGACCGGGAGAGCGGCCAGGGCATGAGCGAGCGCGAGCTGATCGATGAGATCATGACCCTCGTGGTCGCCGGACACGAGACGACGGCGAGCGGTCTCAACTGGACCTGGTACCTCCTCTCGCAGCACCCCCAGGCCGAGAGCCGCCTGCATGCCGAGATCGATGCGGCCCCGACCGAGCCCGCTCCGAGTCTCGAGCGCATGGAGGAGCTGGCCTATACGCAGCAGGTCGTCAACGAGGCCCTGCGCCTGTACCCGCCGGGGTGGCTGTTGTCGCGACGCACGATCGAGCCCGACGTATTGGGCGGCTACGACATTCCCGCCGGCAGCAATGTACTGATCCCCCTGTATCTCTTGCACCGGCATCCACGCTTCTGGAAAGATCCCGAGCGGTTCTGGCCGGAGCGATTTGCTCCGGAGCATGAGGCCGAACGGCCGCGTTTCGCCTACATGCCGTTCGCGGCGGGCCCGCGGCACTGCATCGGGGAAACACTGGCGCTCTACGAGATGCTGATGCATCTCTACAAGATTGCGCGCAGCTATCGCCTGACCTACGTGCCGGACAAGCCCCTGGAGCTCGAGGCGCAGATCAATCTGCGCACCCGTCACCCCCTGTACATGAGGTTGGAACGCCGCTGATGACGCAAGCCACGACACTCACCGAGCTGATCGAAAGCAATCGCACCGTGAAGCGTGCGATCACCTATCTCGAGGGCGAGAACGAGGCGCGCACCGTCTCCTACGGGGAACTCCACGAGCGCGCCCTGGGCATTCTCTGGCATCTGCAGCGCCTGGGCGCAAAGCCCGGCGACAAGCTGATCCTCTATCTCGCCAGCAACGAGCAGTTTCTGGATGCGTTCTGGGCGGCCGTCGTGGGCGGCATCATTCCGGTACCCGTCTCGCTCGGTATCAGCAGCGAGCACCGGCACAAGTTGCTGCGCATCGCGCGCAAGCTCGGCTCGCCGTTCATCTACACCGACCGCAAGTCGCTCGAGCGCATTCAGGCCTCCGCGGCCGAGGCCGGTGAGAGCGACATCGCCGGGGACCTGCGCCGCCGCGCATTCCTGGTCGATGACCTCGACGACATCTCGCGCGCGGGCAAACTGCACCGAGCGCAGCCGGGCGATACCGCCTTCATCCAGTTCTCCTCGGGCTCGACCAGCGAGCCCAAGGGCGTGGTGCTGAGCCACGCCAACATCATCGCGAACGGCCGCGGCACGAACCAGGCGGCTGCGCTGACGGAGAGTGATGTGAGCCTCTCGTGGATGCCACTCACCCACGATATGGGACTCATCGGCTTCCACTTGTTCATGTTTGCCGCGCACGTGCACACCCACCTCATGCCGACGGAGCTGTTCGTGCGCCGTCCACTGCTGTGGCTGTCGCTCGCCTCGCGGATACGCGCCAGTATCCTGTGCTCGCCCAATTTCGGCTACAAACACTATCTGAAGGTGCTGGGCGAGCGCTCTGTCGAGGATCTGGACCTGTCGGCGGTGCGCCTGATCTTCAATGGCGCCGAGCCGATCTCGGTCGAGCTGTGCACGCGCTTCCTCGACCGGCTCGCGCCC
>DASTDD010000230.1:0-3998 GCA_035710545.1 Steroidobacteraceae bacterium | reverse complement strand
CTCGGCAACGTCATTCCGCTCTGGGAGACCATTCTTGCGCTGATGAAGCTGCGCACAGTCATGATCCCCGCCACCACCCTTCTGCAGCGCGATGACCTGCGTGACCGGCTGCTGCGCGGCGCCGTTGGTGCGGTCGTGACCGAGAGCGAGTGCGCGTCGCGCTTCGACGGATTGCCTGGAGCGCCGGTGCGCATCGCCGTCGGCGACAAGATGCCGGGCTGGCTGGATTACGCAGAATCGTGCCACGCATCCGCCGAGTGGGAACCTCTGCCATGCCGTGCGGACGATCTGCTGCTTGTTTACTTTACGTCGGGGACGACAGCCAAACCAAAACTCGTCACGCATACGCACGCGAGCTACCCGGTGGGGCATCTGTCGACGATGTACTGGATCGGGCTACGCCCCGGCGATGTGCATCTCAATCTGAGCTCCCCGGGATGGGCGAAGCATGCGTGGTCGTCCGTGTTTGCGCCGTTCAACGCTGAAGCGACGGTGCTCGCCTATCGCTATGAACGCTTTGACGCCGGCCGGTTGCTGGACGTGCTGACTCGTGCGCGAGTCACCACGTTCTGCGCGCCCCCTACCGTCTGGCGGATGCTGATCCAACATGACATGTCAGGGAGGCGAGGCGTACTGCGCGAGCTGGTCAGTGCCGGTGAGCCGCTGAACCCCGAGGTGATCGAGCAAGTGCGCAACGCCTGGGGGCTGACCGTTCGCGATGGCTATGGGCAGACGGAAACGAGCGCCCTGGTCGGCAACTCTCCCGGGCAGAAGCTGAAGGTAGGCTCCATGGGGCGTCCGCTTCCGGGCTACCGGACTGTTCTGCTGGATGCGCAAGGACAGTCCGCGCAGGAGGGCGAGATCTGCATTCCGCTGACGGAGCGCCCCACGGGCCTCATGCACGGCTACCTCGACGATGCGGAACGGAGCGCGGGAGCCATGGAGCTTGGGTACTACCACACCGGAGACGTCGCCGCGCGTGACGAGGACGGCTACCTCACCTATGTCGGGCGCATGGACGACATCTTCAAATCCTCCGACTACCGGATCAGCCCGTTCGAGCTGGAGAGCGTGCTCATCGAGCATGAAGCCGTAGCTGAAGCGGCAGTGGTTGCGAGTCCCGATCTCATGCGCATGGTGGTGCCGAAGGCATACCTCGTGCTGGCCGCCGGGTACGCCCCGGATGCGGAAACGGCGCGCTCGATCTTCGAGCATGTCCGCTCCCGGGTATCGCCGTACAAGCGTATACGCCGCATAGAGTTCGCTCCGCTCCCGAAAACGATCTCCGGCAAGATCCGCCGAGTGGATCTGCGAGCTGCAGAGAATCCCAGGAGCGGCGGGCAGCGTCACTGCGGGGAGTTCTGGGAAGAAGATTTCCCGACGCTGCGCTCGACAAACCGAAGCTGAAATCCCTTCGCGCAGGAACGACGGCGAGCGATCGCCGACGGAACGTTGCGTGCCGATGAGCTGTCCCTTTAGTGAGGCGGCTTCACGGCCGGCAACGGGCGATGTGCGCAGCGTTCATGTCGATTCACATCGCGTTGGATCGAACGTATACGCGATTCGGTCGCCATGAGCTCCGCACAATCGTCATGTGATTTCGTACGCCGCTGCGTGCGCACGACCGGGAGCTTGCGGGAACTTTAATTTTTGCAACTGAGGTCAACGGCGGCGAGGAGCAACGCGTTGCTCTGGCGCTGTCCACTCAATTGCCGCAGGGCGTGGGCTGGCGTTTGAGCCGCGACCTCGCCCGCAGGGGAGGGCAACGATGCGCCTGCCTGAGTCAATGTTGGTTATCGCGTGTGGCATTCTCATTCCGTTGACCTGGACCGTCGCCGCGGCCGCTGAAGAGCGCGGCGCTCAGGAACAGACGGAGCCTTACCACAAGCATTACGACCGGCGACACGGTCACAACCATACCTACCCGGATCGCGGCTCGATCGTGCGCGAGCTGCCGCACGGCGCGGCGGTCGTCAACTACGCCGGAGTGTCGTACCGCTTCTACGAGGGCATCTGGTTCGAGCCGCGCGGACCCGCGTTCATCGTGGTCATGCCCCCGGTCGGTCTCGTCGTACCCAGCGTTCCTTCATTCGCAACCGTCGTCGACGCGGAAGGCGAACCGTACCTGTATGCGGACGACGTCTACTATCGCGCGCGCCCTGACCTTGGCGGCTATGAAGTCGTCAACGATCCGGCCGACACCGCTCCCAAGGCTGCGGCCACCGCGCCTCCGGCCAAACAACCGGGCGCCGCTCCGGCCAGGCAAGCGGCCACAGCTCCGCCGACTGGAGCGCCTCAAGCTGCAGCGCCGGCGCTAGCAGAGCAGCCGGCCGCGGCCACGGCGCCCACGACGCCTGCGCCGCCTATTGCCACCGCGCTGCCACCGGCTCCGTTGCCGCCGACGGCACCTGCAGCGATTCCGTCGGCCACCGCCTCGTACGTGCAACCCGCGAATGCAACACAACTGAATGCACCGGCCGTTGCAGCGTCCCCGCCCGCGCAACCCGCTGGGCCCGCGCCGAGGCCCGCTGCAACAGCTCCTGTAGCCGAATCGCAGCCCCCTGCGCCGGCACCGCAGCCCCCTGCGCCGGCACCGCAGCCCGCTGCGCCGGCACCGGCCGTTGCGCCGGCACCGGCCGTTGCGCCGGCACTGGCAGTCGCACCCACACCGCAACCCGTTGCGCCCGCGCCGCAGCCCGCCGCGACGCCACCGCAACCTGTCGCCGCAGCGATGCCGGTGTTGGCTTCAGGCTCTGCGAAGGTCTACGCGGTTCCGCGCAGTGCCAAGAGTCAGGATGAGCAGGCGCGCGATCACTACGACTGCTACCGGTTCGCAGTCGCGCAGAGCGGCTTCGATCCCATGCGCACGAATCCCCCCGCCTCGCAGGCTGCCGGCCAGGCTGAGTATGAGCGCGCGCAGGCAGCGTGTTTCGAGGCGCGCGGCTACGCGGTTCGGTGATCCGGCGCGGGGTCGGCTTGGTTACACGAAGGGCTCATGTACAGGAGTATCAGCATGGCCACGAAACTACAGACAGCATCCCGCTTCCTCCTGCTGGCCGCATGTGCGGGGCCCGCGCTCACGCAGGAGATTCATACACCGCCGCCCCCGCCGCCTTCGGGAGCCACTTTCGACGCGGCCGAACACATTTATATCTCGCCCAAGAATGGCCAGACCCAGGACCAGATCTGGTCCGACCGCTACAACTGCCATAACTGGGCCAGAACCCAGAGTGGCTTCGACCCGACGAGGCCGCCGGCGGGAGCTTCCCCGAGCGATTTGATCACTCAGCGAGAGCAGTACCGGCGCGCCCTGACGGCCTGTCTTGAATCCCATGGCTATGGCGTCACCGAGGCCGCGCCGCAACCCGCGAATGCGCCACCGCCCGGCGCCGCACCTTCAGCGACCGCCCGGCGGGAACATGCTCGCCGTCAATACACGCCGATGGCATTCAACTATCACCCTGTGACGGTGGCGATAGACGGCGGGTACGCGATCGCGCAGGGCACCGCGCGCCATTCGCTCGACGACGGGTATAACACGGGGCTGTCGATCAACGTGTTTCCGTTCAAGTCGCTGCCGCTCGGCCTGCGCATCAACGGCAGCTACATGCGATTCACCCAGAACCTGCAGTCCGTGTTCGACGTCGAGCGGCAGACGGGTCTCGACAACCTGTTCGGGCACCAGAACCTCTATGGCGGCGACGCCGACCTGCAGCTCAATCTGAGTATGGGGCCTCGCGTGCGGGAGTACTTCTTCGGTGGCGTGGGCTGGTATCGGCAGCAGAACGTATTCGAGCAACTCCAGTTCGCACGCGGATTCGTCTGCTTCTTCCACTGCTTCCGCGCTCTGTTCCCGGTGTCAACCATCGTGCAGGAGAACACGAGCGGCTGGATGCATTCCTGGAACGCCGGCATGGGATTCGAATTTGCGCTGCAGGATCCGGCGAGCTTCTTCATCGAAGCGCGGTACATGCGGCTCGGCCCCAACAGCGACAAGC
>DASTDD010000229.1:0-3071 GCA_035710545.1 Steroidobacteraceae bacterium | reverse complement strand
CGGCACGAACCGCGACTACGTCGCGAGCCGGATCAATCCGCTGATCGAGTCGGGCAAGCTGAGCATCGTCGCCAGCGTGCACCCCCGGGTTCTCGGGCTCACCACCTCGGCGCACCTGTCAATCAAGGCGGGCGGCAACATCCAGAGCGTGATCGATGCGCTCGAGAAGTTCGATGCCCCGGTGCTGATTTCGGTCGTGGCAGGAGCCTTTCAGATCGTGGTCGAGCTGCAGCTGCGAAGCCTGACGGAGCTCAACCGGGAAGTCCTGGCGATCCGGGCCATCCGGGGCGTCAGGGAAGTGTACGTGCACCTGTACGAGCGCATCCTCAGCAGCTTCTTCCTGGGCACCGGACCGGACTCGCTCTCGCAGTTCGACGAGATCGATATCAACATCGTGAACCGGTTGCTGCACGATGGCAGGGCGAGCTTCGCGGAGCTGGCCCAGGTGGTCGGCCTGTCGGTGAGCGGCTGCCGCACGCGGGTGCAACGGCTGCTCGAGTCGGGCGTGATCCAGATCGGCGCCATCAAGCAGCGCTCGGACATGACCAACGACCTGGTCTTCGGCATCGGCGTGAATGCCCACGACGACTGCCGCGAGGCCATCGATGCGATCGCCGCCAACCGTGGCCTGGAATTCATCGCCCGCACCGTCGGGCGGTTCGACCTGCTCGCCACCGTCGAGTTCGATTCGCTGCGCGACTTCAATCTGCTCGTGTCGCGGCTGAGGTCCCTACCCTCGGTGGAGTACTGCGAGCAGTGGCTGCACGTGCGCATCGTGCGCGAGCGGTACTGGCGCACCCTTGCACAACCTAACCATGCATAGCTTGCGGCATTGCGAACCTCTCTTGCCCGCCTGCGCCGTGGTGTCCAACCTCACTCGGCGCTATAGTGCCAGCCACAGGACTGACATCGGCCCTGCGGAACAAGGGAACGGGAGAGACGCAGTCAGGCACGGGACCGGGAAATCGCCGACACCTCGCAATCGGTACAGCAGCCCTCGCAAGGATTGCGGCGCCCAGCCCAGAGGCGATCACGGCCTGAAGCGGCAGGCAGCCGGCAGGCCACTGATCCGGGAACCTCGCACCGCCGCCTCGCTCGTCCGTATGCACCTGCCGGCCGGCGGCCGGCACCCGGGCAGCTCGATCGGCCGATATCGGAGGACCAGATGCGCGCCACGCGTTCGATGACAGCCGGAGGCGGCGCAGCGCTGCTGGAGGGCATCAGCACACCTCGCGCGCCGCGCAGCGGCAGCCGCGCCTCGGGCGAGCGCACCCGGATAGAGATTCTGCGGGCAGCCAAGCGGGTGCTGGCAACACACGGGTACGCGCATTTCACCCTCAGGCGAGTGGCGAGCGAGGCCGGGCTGACGGTCGGCAATCTCGCCTACCACTACCCTTCGAAGCGCAATCTGGTGCGCGCCTTGATCATGCTGCTCATCGAGGAATATCGAGGCCAGGTCGCCGCGCGGATGCCCGTCGCGCCGAGCCGCTCCACGGACGCTTTCCGCTCCCTGGTGGCATGGCTGATGCGCGACTCCGCCTCGACCCAGACGAGCCGGCTGTTCCGGGAATTCTGGACGATTGCCCTGCGTGATCCATTCATCGCCAAGGCCATCGACCGCTTCTATGCGGAAGTGCAGGAGACTGCCTCACAGCATCTGCGCCACAACTTCCCCAATCTGCCGGCGGCCTCGTGCCGCGCGATCGTGCAGCTCATGGGTATCATCAGCGAGGGCTCCAACGTCCTCTATGGAACCGCACGAGTCCCGACCGCCCCGTTGGGCAAGGTCACCCGGCTCGCCTGCTCCCTGCTGGTACAGGCTGCGCAGCAGTCGACCTGACCCACGCGGCGGGCCGCCAGGTACCATCGCTGCGGTATTGGGACGCCCGTCAGCCGTGTGGCATAGTCAGCTTGAACAACTCTCCTGGGAGCCTGTGATCTGCGCATGGGGGAAGCCCCCTTGCGCCGGAGCTCTCTTCCAGGGGGCGACCCCATGCGCAGATCACAGGCCCCGCGACCCGCCACGCACATGAAGCTCACACCGCTGTATCAGAAGCATCTGGAGCTGGGCGCCACGATGTACACGACGGGCACCCAGTATCAGATGCCCTCCTGCTACACGCGGCCGGATGAGGAGGCCCGCGCGGTACGCGAGCGTGTGGGAATGATCGACCTGTCCCTGATGGGTCGCCTGGACGTGAAGGGGAAGGATGCGCTGCCGCTCGTGCAGCGGCTCATCGTGAACAATGCCGCGCGGCTCCGCGACGGTCAGGCCCTGTACTCGACCATGTGCAATGAACAGGGTCTGATCGTCGATGACGTGGTGGTGATGCGGTTCGACGCGCGCCATTTCCGCGTCATCACCTCATCCAGGTTTCGCCGACCCACGCATGACTGGATTCTCCGTCACGCGGCAGACCACGAGGTGTACCTGACGGATGTCAGCTCGGGGATGGCCATGATAGGCGTGCAGGGACCGAAGTCCCGCGCGGTGCTGCAGGCGAGCAGCGACTTCGATCTCGCGACGCTCGGCTTCTTCCGCTTCGCCAGCGGGCAGCTCGCGGGCATGCCGTGTCTGATCGTACGGCTGGGATTCTCCGGAGAGCTCGGCTACGAATGCTATTTCAACACGGAGGATGGCATGGCGGCGTGGGACGCCATAGCCGCCGCGGGCAAGCCGCATGGGATCGCGCCTTACGGCATGGACGCGCTCGACCTGTTGCGCCTTGAGAAGGGATTCGTATTTTTCGGCTATGACGCATCGGCCAGCAACAATCCGTACGAGTGCGGCCTGTGGCCGCTGATCCGTTACGATTGTGGCGAATTCATCGGCCGCGGCGCGCTGCTGCAGATCAAGGAGCGTGGCCCGGCCAGGAAGCTGATGGGCCTGGAAGTCGGCGGCGAGCAGCCAGCCAGCGCCGATCAGCCGCTGCTGCTCGGCGGGCGCGCTGTCGGCACGGTGGTGACGGGATTCCGCTCCCCGACTCTGGCTCGAAATCTCGCTTATGCCTGGCTCGAGGCGCCCCATTTCGAGCCGGGTGTAGCGGTCACTGTGGAGATCGCCGGGCGAC
>DASTDD010000228.1:0-9169 GCA_035710545.1 Steroidobacteraceae bacterium | reverse complement strand
GATCGCCGTCATGGTCGGTTTCGCATTGCCTCCCATGCTGCAGCTTGCGCGCGTACCCGCGCTGCGAGTTCTGCGCCGCGACGTCGGGCCGCCCCCTCCTCTCGTGTTGCTTGCATTCGGGCCGGCAGTCGTGATCGTCGTGTCTCTCGTGTATTGGGTGGTGCGCGACTGGAAGCTCTTTGTGGGTTTCAGTGGTGGCCTGGCCCTGTTCCTGCTGACTCTCACTCTCGCGGGCGCCGTGCTCGTGTTCTTTGCGGGCAGACTGCGCGGCCGGGTCGGCGTGGCATGGCGGTTCGGAGTCGCCAACCTCAGCCGGCGCCGCGCCGACAGCCTCGTCCAGATCGTGGCTTTCGGCACCGGGATGATGGTGTTGTTGTTGCTGAGCATCGTGCGGAGCGATCTGGCGACTGACTGGCGGCGCACCTTGCCCGCCAGTCTGCCCAACTACTTCTTCGTCAACATCCCGCCCGATGACCGGGAGGCATTCGTGCGTTTCCTGCAGGAGCGCGGCGCGCAGACCGCACGCGTCCTGCCCATGATCCGCGGCCGTCTGACGAGTATCAAAGGCCGCTCGGTGGACGATCTGAAATTCTCCCGGGAGGAAGGCGAGAATTTCGCCACCCGCGAGCAGAATCTGACCTGGGCTTCCACGCCGGGCGCGGACAATCGAATCGTGGCCGGACGCTGGTGGACGCCCGCGGACTTTGGCAAACCACTGGTCTCGCTGGCGACGGAGTTCCAGGAGTCTCTGGGCGTCAACGTCGGCGATCACCTGACCTTCGATATTGCCGGTGAGTCCTTCGAGGTCGAGGTCGCGAGCATCCGCAAGGTGAAGTGGGACAGCTTCCAGCCCAACTTCTTCGTCGTGTTCGCCCCCGGGGTGCTCGACCGGGTCGCCGGCACCTACATCACGAGCGCAAACCTCAAGCCCGGCGATGCCCGCTCGCTGGCCCAGCTCGCGCGCCGCTTCCCCAGTGTCTCGATCTTCGACATCGATGACCTGTTGGCGGAAGTCCGCTCCGTTCTCGACAAGGCGGTCCTTGCCGTGCAAAGCGTATTCGTATTCACCCTGTTCGCCGGCCTGACCGTGCTGCTGGCAGCGGTGCAGTCGAGCCGGGACGAGCGCCGGTACGAGAGCGCCATGCTGCGGACATTGGGCGCGAGCCGCGCGATCGTCCTGAAGGGTGTGCTAGCCGAGTTCGCGACGCTAGGCCTGCTGTCAGGTTGCCTGGCTGCCGTCGGCGCGGCGATCGCTGCGTACTTCATTGAAACGCGCGTGCTGCAACTTTCATACAGCTTCGACTGGCGCCTCGCACTGGTGGGTCTGGGCGGCGGCGCACTGCTGGTCGCGCTGACCGGCTGGCTCGCGACCCGCTCGGTGGTGAGCCAGCCGCCGCTCCGGACGCTGCGCGCGGATTGAGTCTACTTGTCGATCAGCTTGCGCGCCTGTTCCGCCCAGAAGAGCGCGTCCACGTAGGCTGCGCGGATCAGTGAAGGGGGCAGATCCTTGTAGGCGACGTGGTCCCAGGCGGCGCGCTCGTAGGCGCGGGTGCACTGAAGCGCCATGCCGAGGTCGCCTTCACCGGCAATCAGAGCTCGCGTGACTGCCGGAGTGAGCGGCAACTCTTCGACGATCTTCTGCGTCGGCATGCCAACGAGGGCATTGAGCAGCGAGAACAAGCCGGTCAGGAAGAAGGGTCCGGCGTCCTTCGCTCCGCCCAGGCGACCCAGCTGCTCGCACATGCGGGCCCGTGTCATTGCATTGACGAACAGGCTCGGTGGCCGGTCGTCAAAGCCCTGCAAGCACAACAGGGTGCATAGCTGGCGCAGGTGCTCGAGACCCAGTATCACGATTGCCTGGCGGATCGAGCCGATCTTGCGCGGCAGGTTGTAATAGCTGGAGTTGATGCAGCGCAGAACGTGGTACGACATCGACACGTTCTGGCTCAGGAGTGATTCGACTTCATCGATCGCGTACTGCTCGTTCTGCAACGAGGCCACCAGGCGCAGCGTGCCCAGGCGGCTGGAAGGAACGCGCTTGGCGCGAAAGGTTTGCGGGTGCTGGAGGAAGTAGCCCTGAAAGCCGTCGAACCCGAGAGCGATGCACTGCTCGAACTGCTCCGGCGTCTCGACGTTCTCGGCCACCAGTTTCAGGCCGCGGGCCTTGAGTGCGCTGACCTGCTGCGACAGCTCCTGAGGCGAACGCGGCGAGATCTCGAGTTTCACGATGTCGGCGAATGCGAGGAGCCGCTCGTCGCTCTTCTGCGCCGAATAGTCATCCAGCGCGATGCGATGTCCGCGGGCGCGTAATTTCAGGATGCCATCGATCACCGGAGGCTCGGCCCGCACGTCCTCCAGCACCTCGATCACCACCTGGCTGGGCGGCAGCGGCAGGTCCGGCACGTCCTCGAGCAGCTCCCGCGGAAAGTTGATGTGCACCGGCAGACCGCCCGAGAGGCGGTCCAGGCCGATCTCGAGGGCCGCGCTGGAGATGACTTCCAGGGTGGCCTGGCGAGCATCGCGGATCCGCGCCGCCGTGGCAGTGGGTGATGGCCGGTACAACAGCTCGAAGGCCATCACGGCCATGGAGGCGTCGTAGATCGGCTGGCGCGCAACGAAAACGTCGGCTTGCGCCGGGGAGGCCGGCTTCGAAGCAGCGGTCACCACAGGCCTCAGCGCTGGATCCCGATCGTGATCCAGGAGTCCGGCTCCGGATCGCCGCGCCAGGAGAGGCCTTCGATCGTGAGCTGATAGTTCCCGGGACCGAGTGCCGAGCTGTTGAGCGCGATGCGCAGGTGGCCGTTAGTGTCCTTCACCAGGTTGTGCAGGATTGCGACGCGCCCCTGGTCGATGCGATCGATGGTGATCTGGAAGGTCTTGTAGGCCGAGCGGGACTCGTCGATTTTCAAGTCCACGAGCTGGGCGGCACCCCCGCCAATGACGACTGCCGGGGTGTTCGAGGCGCCATCATGACTGGGTACGAGGCGGATGGTGCGCGTGCTGGTCGCCGGATCGAGCGGCTGCTCCGCGGCCTGCTTTTGCAGCTGGGTGATCCTGCGCGACTTGGCGGCACTGCCGCTGCCGACGAGCGCGACCGCGACGCTGAGCGCCACGACGACGGCGGCCAGCCCCAGCACAAACTGCGGCTTCGCCCAGGTGCTGCGTGGTGTCTCCTGCCAGGGCTCGGGCTTGCCGCTGGCCTCCAACAGTCGCAGTCCTGCATTGACCCGCTCGGGCAGGCCGAGCTCGTCGAGGACCTCGGGATTGTCACGACAGAAACGCTCGAAGTCCGTGGCGCCTTTCAGCGGCAGTCGCCCGGAAAGGTATCGTTCGACGATCTGGTTCCTGGCGATGAAATCCCTGTCCATCGCGGGATTGGCGCCCGACGATGCCGCGGCACTCGCTATCGAGACAGTGGCTACATTGACCGTCGTCGAGGGAGGTGCGGACGATGATGGCGCGGAGGTGCCTGGAACCGTGCCTGCCGAAGTCGCTCCTGCCGGCACGGTACCCAACCCTGGAGGCGGCGTGAGTGTGTTGGCGGCTGAGACTAGCGGAGGCTGCACTGCACCAGACACCACTAGTGGCGTCTCGACGGCGGCCACCGCCATTGCACCTGTTGTGGGTGCTGCAACTGGAGCCCCGGCATGTGGCGTGGTTGGCGACGCGACAGCGGGTGTTACCGGTCGCGGATCACCGACCAGCTCGAGAGGCAGATCCGCGAGGAGGCTGTCGGCAGCTACCGCCGCTGGAATCGACTTCGGTGGCGCGGGTGATTGAATCTTGACCGTCAGCGCGGAGGGCGCGGCAGGCACTCTGGCAGGGATGACTGGAGGCGGCCGCGAGGCCGGAGTTGATATCGAGGCGGCGCGCCCGACCGGCTGAGCAATCACCGGCGCGGCCCTCGGGGCTGAGCGCGTGGCCGGCTGGGGCGGTTGCACGGACCGAGGCGCAGCCGGCGGCGATGCAGGCCTTTTCGGAGCAGCCTTGTTCAGACCGGGATTGCTGACAGGGGGCTTCGAAGCCGGCAGCGCCGAGGCGTTTGATTCAACTGTTGAAGTCGATGGGCGCACCGAGGATCGCGTACTCGAGCCGGCCGGCTGCGTGGAGGCGGCCGACACTGAAGCTGACCGCGCCGTCGCAGCCGGCGGCGATGCAGGCCCAGATCTCGGAGTCGGCGCCGCGCTGGCATGCCGCAGCAACTCCGGATCCATCAGCTCGATAGTGGCCAGCAGTGCCGGCACCAGGGAAGAGTCCTCGGCCGCAGGACCGGAGGTCCCCGGCGCAGGGGCCGCCGGGGACAGGGAGCTGGTGACCGCAGCGGGGCTGACGAGCGGCGCAACGCTGGTGACTGGCGCAGCACTGACGAGCGGCGCAGCACTGACGAACGGCGCGGCGGGAGCGATCGGCATGCCCGGGCCGGCAGGGATCGAGGTGACCGGGCCAGCGGCGGGGGCCACAGGCACCGCCGAGGTGACCGGAGCGGCGGATGCGACCGGAACGCCCGTCGTGGCCAGAGCCGGCGTGGGGACCGAAGCCGGGGTGGCGACAGGTGCCGGCGCGACGATGGGTGCCGGCGCGGCGATGGGTGCCGGCGCGGCGATGGGAGCGCCGCCAGAACCCAGGAGTGCCCCGTGCGCCAGCAGCTCTTCAGCCTCGAACGTATCCAGGGGCGCGGACGCCTCCACGGCTGCGTGGGTCGATGGCGCGGAGGGGGCCGGGATCGCCTCCTCGGCCGGCTGACGCATCTGGGGGGTCTCCACCCCCAAAGGCTCCTCTACGGGCAACTCGGCCAGGGGCTCAAATGTGGGTCGAGAGGCTGCTTCCATAGGGTTCGAGCCAGAGTCGATCATCGGATCAGGATCCGCTGAACCTATCCTGCAATGCCGGTGCGGTGATACCTGCGCCGTGGCTCACAGATCGGCGGACCGGCCCTGTGTTCGTGACGCGGATCACACTTAACGAGGTCATCCACGGCCCCGGTCGCGACTCAAAACGGTGACGCCCCACCGCGCATTATCCGGGCTAGACCCGCTGAGCCCCCGGCGCCGTTTGAAGGATCTAGCCACCATGGCAATCAAACGAGGCTCCCGCATCATGCCCCGTCTACTCTTTGGTTCCTCGCGGTCCCTGCCCGGCCTCATCGCCGGCCTCCTCTGCACGGCCGGCCCGGTTCTGGCCGTTGGCGCAGCGGACGATACGGCGATCACCATCTACAGCTCCGAGCAGCCTGGGGCCATTCCGCCTGAACTATACCGCCCCGTGCCCGGCTCCGCTCCCGGCAGGATGAACATACCCGGCTACGCGCTGGTGCGCCAGGAACGCGACGTACAGATCGACAGCGGCCGCTCGACATTGAAATTCGCCGATGTCGCAGCGCTGATAGATCCCACAACCGTCACCTTCTCTTCACTCTCCGAGCCACGCACGCGAGTGCTCGAGCAGAGCTACCAGTTCGACCTCGTGAGCACCGACAGGCTGCTGTCGAAATACATCGATCGGCCGATCGTGGTCGAGCGCGAGGCAGGCGGACACTCCGAGACGATCAGCGGGACGCTGCTGTCTTCGGTCGATGGTCTGGTGTTGCGCACGAGTGACGGGACGATCCAGGCATTGCGCAGCTATTCATCGGTGCGCTTTCCCGCGCTACCGGGAGGCCTGGACACGCGGCCGACACTCGTCTGGGATGTTTCTTCCCCGCGCGCGGGCGACCAGCGCAGCCGGGTCACCTATCAAACGAGCGGCGTCACCTGGTGGGCCGATTACAACCTCATCTTCGCCGAAGGTCAGGACGCCAACACGGGGACGCTGGACCTTTCAGCGTGGGTCAGCATCATCAACCAGTCGGGAGCGAGCTACCGCGACGCGCGACTGAAGCTGATCGCGGGCGACGTGCATCGCGTGGCTCCCCCGATGCGCGCTGCGGCCGCGAAGTATGCGCTGCAGGCGGTTACCGCGGAAGCGGGGGCACCAGCCCCCTTCAGCGAGCAGCCGTTCTTCGAGTTCCATATGTACACGCTGCAGGGACGCACGACGTTGCCCGACAATTCAACCAAGCAGATCGAGCTGTTCGATCAGGCTCGCCAGATCCCGGCCCGGAAGGTGCTCATGTACGTGGGGGACACCCCTTCGTACTACTACTACGCCGGTCCGCTGACGGAGCGCAACCTGGGGGTTCAGTCGAACAGAAAAGTCGACGTCTACCTGACGTTCCGCAATGAGAGACAGCATGGTCTGGGCATCCCATTGCCTGCCGGCCGGGTGCGGGTGTCGAAGCTCGACGGCGCCGATGGAAGCCTGGAATTCATCGGCGAGGATCGGATCGACCATACGCCCCGCGATGAGGAGGTGCGCATCAAGCTCGGCTCGGCGTTCGACGTCATCGGCGAGCGGCGCCAGACCGACTTCGCAGTCGACACACATGGCCGCTGGATGGAGGAGCAAATCGAGATCAAGCTGCGCAATCACAAGGAGCAGCCGGTGCGGGTTCTGGTGAAGGAGGGGCTGTATCGCTGGAACAACTGGAAGATTCTTACCCAGACCCATGACTTCCAGAAAGAAGATGCGCACACCATCGTGTTTCCGGTGGACGTGCCGAAGGACGGTGAGACCGTCGTCAATTACCGCGTGCGGTATACGTGGTAACCGCTCGATTGGCGGTCGGAGTTCAGGTCTGAGTGCCTGTCAGGAAGTACTCGACCTTGTCTCGATAGGTGCGCGATAGCTTCAGCTCGTGGCCGCCTTCCAGCGTGAGGAAGTACTCGCCGTTCATATGCGCGCGCAGGCTCTTTACCAGGCTCAGATTCACGATCGTCGAGCGATGTACGCGCTGGAAGAGCTTCGGGTCGAGCACCTCTTCCAGCTCTTTCATGGTACCGCGCAGAATGTACGTGTTGCCCTCCGCGTGGATGCACATGTAATCGCCTGCGGCATCGATCCATTGGATGGAATCGATCGCGACACGGACGGTTTCCCTTCCCTGGCGAATCGGCAGAATGCCGGGCTTGCGCGATTCCGCAGCGCGTGGACCGCGTGCGAGCAGCTCGTCCAGGGCCAGTTCCCCGGAGCCGGTGATCTCCGCGATGATCTGCACGAGGCGATCACGCTGAGTGACCGCGGCGCGCGATTGCACCTGGGTGCGGACCCGCTGTAGAGCAGCATTGAAGCGCCCGTCGTCCACGGGCTTGAGCAGATAGTCGACTGCGTGTGCTTCGAAAGCGCGGATGGCGTACTGGTCGTAGGCAGTCACGAACACGACGACGGGCAGCGATTCCTGCGGCAGCTGCGCCAACACGTCGAACCCGGACATCCCGGGCATCTGGATATCGAGGAACAACACATCCGGCTTGTGCTGCGTCACGGCCGTGAGCGCCTCGCGGCCGTTGGCGCACTGCGCCACCACCTGGAAGTCCGGAGTCGCCAGCAGGCGGATCTCGATCCCGCGGCGCGAGAGCGCCTCGTCGTCGACGATGACGGTCGAAATACTCATGCACCCGCGACCTGCGAGGTCGCCGATCTCGGTTGTGACTGCACGCTGGGCTCCATTGCCATTTCCAGCGGTAAGGCCATGTCGATGCGCAATCCCGGATGGCTGTTGAGCACGGCGAACCGATGATTCTCGCCATACAGGACGGCCAGCCGCTCGCGCGTGTTGCGCAATCCTACGCCTCGCCGCTCGCTGGTGGGAGCGCCGTCGCGCAGCCCGGGCCCGTCATCGATCACGCTGACCTCCAGCATGGCGCCACGGGCGCGACCCTCGATGCGGATCGATCCTCCCTGCTCGCGCGAGGAGACCGCATACTTGAGCGAGTTCTCCAGCAGCGGCTGCAGCAACAGACTCGGCACCAGCGCGTCGAGCGCCGGGCCGTCGATGGCGTACTCGAGGCGCAGGCGCTCGCCGAAACGCAGCCGCTCGGTCCCCAGGTACAGGTCGAGGGCCTCGATTTCCTGACGCAACGTGACCTTCTTGACCGGATCCTGATCGAGTGTATAGCGCAGGAATTCAGACAGCCGTGTGACAGCATTGTTGGCGGTGCGGTTCTGGTTGTCGAGGATCAGCGTCGAGATCGCGTTGAGCGTATTGAACAGGAAGTGCGGATTGAGCTGGTAGCGCAGCATCTTCAGCTGCGCTTCCTGCGCCAGGGCGGCCGCTTTGAGCGTCGCGGCCTGCTGCCGCTGCTGCATCTCGTAGTACTTGATGCCGAAATACAGTGCGCTCCAGCAAAGCAGCAGGTAGGTCGTGGACACGGCGCCTCCAAACAGCTCGAACAGAGTCTTGAATTGCCAGTCGGGGTCCACGAACTGAACATAGGCAAGATTGATGACCGTGCGCAGCGCCAGGGCCGTGATGTAACAGGTCAGCAGCACCCCCATGAACAGCACGCGCGGCGTGCGGCCCCAGAGCCGCCGATAGATGAAGCGCATGGGCATGGAGAGGATGAACCCCGCGCCGGCGGCGACCAGGATCACCTGCCCGTAGCTCGCGGGCTTCTCATACAGCAGTGCGCCGAAATACTGCGTCACCGCATAGGCCGCCCAGCCCGCTGTATGCAGGCTCCAGAACAGCACGTTTCGATTCGATCTCAGGTTCTCTAGATTCAGCATTCCGGCGCGGTTGCAGGACGATCCCGAGCGAAGCTTAGGCCATCTGCAGGGGGCCGGGCGCCTCGTGAACGCGCAAGCGGCTCGCCTCGTCGCACCGCCGCACTGCGGCGTCACCGGTGCCGGGTCCACAGACCGCGGCCGGCGTATAACTCCTTGATTGTGCGCACCCGACGGCCGGCGTGGGCCGCTTTCCCCCACGCGGCAATGCGGCCGCGGCAGGACTTTCCGGGTTTCGGGGATGGGATGTTCCCACGCGGGTTCCGAGCACCCTGAGGGCATGAGCCTTGCGTCCCCCCCGGTGATCGATCGAAGACTTATTCGAGGAGGTGCACGCATGCGAAGGGTGGTTCTCGGTATCAGCGCAGTCGCCCTGTTCGCAGCCGCCGTTCTGGTGGCCGCTCAGGTGTCGTAGCAGGAGGGTTCAGATCCCGCGGGTGCCTGGCCCCGTCCTGCCAGGCAAAGAGACCAGTTCGAAGCCGGCAGCTAGGCTGCGGGCACGCCGAGGAGCGCCTCGAGCGGCTGGGGCTGCCCGAGCGCCGATCCCTGTGCGAAGTCGCAGCCGATG
>DASTDD010000227.1:0-6714 GCA_035710545.1 Steroidobacteraceae bacterium | reverse complement strand
AATAGAGCTTGTCGCCGTCGTCGGGGTGCTGCACGCCGAGAATGCCGTTGTAGTAGGTGCGCTCGAGGTAGTCGGCCAGACGCCCATCCGCGGTCCAGCCGTACACGTGACGGGTGAGCTTGCGCATGTTGTAGGTAACGCACGATTCTTCGGTGTAGCCGGACAGCTCGTGAGCCAGTGCACCGGGTGGCGTGTTCCACGACTCGCCGTTGCTGGTGCCGCCCGTACAATAGCTGCGCCGCTCGGCGACGGTCTGCCAGAAATGTGTGGCCGCATCGCGCAGGTGCGGATCGCCGGTGAGCTCGTAACCGCGAGCCGCACCGGTGAGCTGCGGGATGGTGGTATTGGCATGCAGACCCTGCAACTCGTCGCGCCCGGCGGCCAGCGGCGCAAGGATGCGCTCGCGATCGAAGCGATGGGCGAGGGCGCGCCAGCGTGGCTCACCGCTTGCCGCGGCCAGGTTGTAGAGCAGCTCGTTCATGCCGCCGTACTCGCGTTCAATGACTCGTGTCATCTGCTGCGCATCGAGCGGCTGCGTCCAGCTCTCGGTCCAGCGGGCCATGCCGAGAAGCGTGCTCAGCGCCCCGGGATCGCCGCTCAGGGTATGGGTATCGAACAGCCCGGCCATGATCTTGTGCAGCGTGTAGAAGGGCGCCCAGGCGGGCTGGCCGGCACGCAGTCGCGTGAACAACTCCTCGGGGAACGCGCTCAGATAACCGCTACCGAGCGCCGCCTGACACTTGCCGAGCTCGGCGCATATCTGCACGCCACGCGCACGCACTGCGGCGTCGCCGGTGTGCGCTGCGAGCTGCGCGCAGGCCGACAGATAGTGTCCCGTGAAGTGGCCACGTAACTCATTGTCGGGTGCCTCCCAGCCGCCCAGTGGCTGCGCACGGCTCGGCAGTCCGGCCGTAACGCGGAACATGTGCAGCAGTCGGTCGGGGTCGAGGTCCATCAGGAAACGGCGGTTGACCGCGACGGCCTCGAGCGCCGGCCCGGGCCCGAGGCGTACCGCGTGCAAGGGAAAGGGGTGCACGCGGATGCGTTGCGCCGGGCGCAGAGTTGCGAGTGTCAGGCCGGGCCACAGCGAGCCGGCGGCGGTGCCGAGGGCTGACATCGACAGGAACGCGCGGCGCCCCAGCTTCATGCGCACTTCCAACACTCTGTTACTACGTCGTGCCTGCTGTACACGGCTGGCATCTTGCTATCCTAGCGCTTTTGACCGTTGAGACCCGCACGATGTCCGTACAACTTCGCCGCACGAGCCTCCTCGTCATACTGCTGGCCGCCGCCGGGGCGCTACAGGCCGCGCCGCCGCCGGGGCGCACGGCGCTCACACACGAGAAGCTGTGGATGATGAAGCGCGTCGGCACGCCACAGGTCAGTCCCGACGGCAAGTGGGTGGTATTCCCGGTCCTCGAGCCGGCCTATGACCAGGACAAGGAGGTGAGCGACCTGTGGCTAGTACCGGCGGATGGCTCGGCGGCGCCGCGACGCCTCACGCATACCAAGGCGCCCGAGAAGGGCGTCGACTGGTCGCCCGACAGCCACCGGCTTGCCTTTGCCACCAAGCGCGAGGGCGACGAGCTCGAGCAGATCTATGTTCTCGACCTTGCCGATGGCGGCGAGGCGCGGCGGTTGACGAACGTGGCTACCGGGGCCTCGAACCCACGCTGGCGCCCGGATGGACGGGCGATCCTGTTCGAGTCCTCGGTGTACCCGCACGCGCTCGACGATGAGGCGAACAAGAAGATCATCGCTGAGCGCAAGGCGCGCAGGTACAACGTGCGCGTCTACGAGCACTTTCCGGTGCGCTACTGGAATCAGTGGCTGGATGACCATCAGCCGACGATTCTGGTGCAGGAGGTCGCCGAAGGATCCAGCGCCCATGACATTCTGTCCGCCACGGCGCTGGCTCAGACGCCGGGGTTTTCCGGGGTGGAGGGCGAAACCGACGTGTCCCTGGAGCCGCGCTGGAGCCAGGACGGGCGTGAGATCGTGTTTGCCGCCACGACCGAGCGCTGGAACTCGGCCTCGGGTCCGGTGGGCTATCACCTGTACCGGGTACCGGCCACGGGCGGGGGAGAGCCCCAGCCTGTGGTGCCGGCGAGCGGGGTGTATCACGACGCGACGTTCGCGCCCGACGGGAAGTCGCTGTACTTCAAGTACGCGCCGCAGGATGCGGAGGTGTACCACCAGCAACGCCTCGAGCGCGTCACGTGGCCCGCCGGAGGCGAGGCCGTCGCGGTGACGCGCGGCTTCGACAAGGAGATCGAGGCATTCGCGCTTGCCCCGGACAGCCGCACGGTCTATCTGCTGACTCCTGAGGCGGGACGGCAGAACGTGTATCGGGTGACGGCGGCCGGCGGCGTGCCGGAGCGCGTCATCGCGCCGGCGGCCGGCGGCTACACGGCCCTGGTCAGTGCCGGCAAAGCCGCGCATCCGGTACTCATCGCCAGCTACGGCACTTCGGTCAACCCTGCCGAGATCGTGCGCCTGGAGCCAGCGGCGCACCTCCACGTGAACCTGACCCAGATCGATGCGCAGGAGGCGACCGCGATCGACTGGCAGCCGCCGCAGCACTTCTGGTTCACGAGCGCCGGCGGGCGCGCCATCCACAACATGATCGTGCTGCCGCCCGGCTTCGATGCGGCGAAGAAGTACCCTCTGCTGGTATTCATCCATGGCGGCGCCGCCAGCCACAACCCCGACCAGATCGGTCTGCGCTGGAACTATCACCTGCTGGTGGCGCCGGGCTACGTGCTGCTGATGAGCGACTACACCGGCTCGACGAGCTTTGGCGAAAAGTTTGCCCAGGCGATCAAGCTCGACCCGCTAAAGACCCCCGGGGACGAGATCAATCAGGCCGTCGATGAGGCTCTCAAGCGCTATGCGTTCATCGATGGCACACGCATGTGCGCCGCGGGCGCGAGCTACGGCGGGCATCTCGCCAACTGGATTGAGGCCACCACCACCCGCTATCGCTGCATCGTCAGTCACGCCGGCGAGGTTGACCTCACCACGCAATGGGGTGAGAGCGACTCGATCTACAACCGCGAGGTGACCAACGGCGGCCCGCCGTGGGCAGGCGATCCCATCTGGCGCGCGCAGAGCCCGATTACCTATGCGGGCAACTGGAAGACGCCCATGCTGCTCAGCATCGGCGAGCGTGATTTCCGTGTCCCCATCGGCAACACCCTCGAGAACTGGAGCGCGCTGCAGCGCATGCACGTACCGAGCAGGCTGCTGGTGTGGCCGGATGCCTGGCACTGGATTCTCAAGCCGGAGGACAGCCGCCGTTTCTACCAGGAGGTCCATGCATGGCTGGCCACCTACCTCAAGGACGAGAAGCCAGCGCTCGAGCTGACGACGCCCTGAGCCGCTAGAACCCCCTAATGGAGGATCCGGCGCTCGCTCGGGCGGTACGCACGCGCGCCGGCGCTCGAGCGATGATAGGAGTCCGCATGGCGGAGCAAGGAGGTATTCCGGTGAACGTTCTCAGTGCATACCCTGCAGCAGTCCGCTGGCCGGCCCGGTACCCCGAGCGGCTGCAGCTGTACTCGCTGCCGACGCCCAACGGCGTGAAGGTCTCGATCATGCTCGAGGAAACCGGCCTGCCGTACGAGCCGCATCTGATCGACCTCAACAAGGGCGAGCAAACGACCCCGGAATACCTGGCTCTCAATCCCAACGGCAAGATTCCTGCCATCATCGATCCGCGGGGGCCGGGCGGGCGCCCGCTCGCGCTGTTCGAGTCGGGGGCGATCCTGCTATATCTCGCCGAAAAGACCGGGCAGCTGCTGCCCGGCGACGCCGCGGGGCGCTATGAGACCATGCAGTGGGTATTCTTCCAGATGGCCAGCATCGGCCCGATGTTCGGCCAGGTGGGCTACTTCCATAAGTTCGCCGGGCGCGAGATCTCCGACAAGCGCCCGCTGGAGCGCTATCTCCACGAGTCCAAGCGGCTGCTGGCAGTCCTCGAAGGTCGCCTCGCGCACCGTCAATGGATCATGGACGAGTTCTTTTCCATCGCCGACATCGCCACGGTCGGATGGGTGCGCAACCTCATCGGATACTACGAAGCCGGCCCCTTGGTCGAGTTCGAGCGCTTCACGGCGGTAGCCGCCTGGCTGGCACGCTGCCTTGCCCGGCCGACCGTGCAGCGGGGTCTCACCATTCCCGCGCGCGGTGCCTAGCCCGAGTCCCAGCAGGGCTTGGGCCGGCCCTATCGCCGGAGACGCGAACGCGGTGAAATACCACCCGAGCCGCAGCGTGAGCGGCGCATGCGAGTGCCTGGCGTGACGGAAGACTCGGACGACAAACGACGCTCCTCTCGGAGCCTGTTGCGCGATCTGGCGCACGAGCTGCGCGATGCGCTGAGTCCGGTTTCCGCCTCCATTGACCTGCTGCGCGTGCGCCAATTCGAACCCGACACGGCTCGTGTGGTGGCCGAGCGCGTCGAGCGCGGGCTGCGCCGGGCGTTTGCGACCCTCGAGAGCTTCGCGCTCGCCGAACAGGCCGACAGCGGCACGCTGACGCTTGCGGCCGTGCCGTGCACGCTGGCCGATATCCTCATTGCCGCACGCGAACGGCTCAGCACCGAGGTAGGCGAGCGCTGTCTTATCGGGGCGGACGGGGAGGGCCAAGCGGTCTTGGCGGACCCGGCGCGCAGCGCACAGGTGCTGCACAGCGTGCTGCTGTACGCGAGTATCGTCGCCCTGCCCGCCACACAGATAGAGGTGAGGACCACCGCGGGGCCGCCGCGGCTCCGCGTCAGCTGTCACACCGACGCCCGGTTCGAGCCCGGGGAGGACTGGTTTGTCAGTTTCGCGGGCCCCGCTGGCGGCCTGGCGTTACGCACTGCACGCCGTATCATGGAGCTGCAGCACGGTACCTTGGAACTGACACGGGGGGCGGGCGAGTGCACGTTCGTGATCAGCTTCCGTCCGGCCCGTGCCCATCGCGCCGAGACGCCGGCGCCGCAGCTCGCGCCGCAGGCTGACGATAAGGCCGCCGCGCCCCGGCCGTTGCGCCTGCTGATCGTTGATGACAACGCCGACGTGCGCCGCGCCTACCGCGAGGCACTGCTGCCGCTGGGGTATGCCGTGACCGAAGCGGCTGAGGCGGACCAGGCTCTGGCCAGGCTTGATGCGGATGCCCCGGAGGTCGCGCTGATCGACATACACCTGCCGCGAATCAACGGTTATCGACTGGCGCAGTCGATCAGGGCCAGGATGGGATCAGCGGTGCGTCTGGTGATGCTCAGCGGCATGTCGCTCGACGCGACCACGAGGAACCTGTCGCGCGAGGCGGGATTCGATGACTGTCTGGATAAGATGGCGGGTCCGCTGGCGCTGCATGCGCTGCTGCAGGGTACCCGAAGAGGATAAAAAGTAACGGTCTCGGAAACAGTGAGCGCGACTCCGAAGAGTAGCGCGAAGCTGCGGTCACCCTGACCTGCGTTTCGTCCGTGAGATCAATCCGTCCGTGAAGTCGTGCTCGTCCGTGAGGTCGCTGCTGCCGCTTCAGAGGTTGCCGGATATTCGCAATCCCACTGCTCCGAGACCGTCAAGAACGCGTCCTACGCGGGTTAGGGGGGCCTCGTAGTGACGCTGTACCTTCAATCGCAGCATAGCCACGCCGCTAGCGGCACGGTGTCGGCGCGTGGTGGGTCGATAGGTAGGACTCGTCCTACACGTAGGCCAAGCGGCCGGCGGGGCAGCCATTCAAAAAGAAACAGTCCCGGAGCGACGACGGGTGTTCCGACGGTAGAAGCGCAACCCGAGCCTTGCGATCGTTCCTTGATTCGCCGCCGCTCTGGTTCAGATGCCGTCCTTGGTGCGTCGTCCCTGACGCGGATTCATCCGTGAGATCGCGGCCCAGTGGCTGGAGGCTTCAGTCCGTTCGGCTACACGCCCTCGTCGCCCCGAGACTGTTAGGATGCGTCAGCCGAGTGGGGGGGACCCGGGGAAGACGCTTTTAACTACGATGTAAGCATAACCAGTGAGCCGTGAATTCACTGACGGCCGGCACCCAGATTCATGGTCGGCCCGCGCGCGATGGCGGGGTAGGGAGCATCCTACAGCCGTGACGCTGTCAGCGAGGTGCGCCGACATGGAGTCGCTTGCCGCGCCGACAGTGCTGCCACGCTGTATCCGACATGCTCTGGCGGTGTAAGAGCGTGTAAGCATTGTCAGTGCGCGCGGTACGCGCGGCGCTGCTCCTCGACTGGGAGGTCGCCGGTGCAAACGTCCCCGAAACCCGTGCGCGATTGGAACGTCAGTCCCGCCGTGGATAGTGCCGCTCCGCCCCGGCCGGTCGAGACAGACGCGCGGACGAGCGCGCAGCGCTCGCTGGCGCGTGCCGTGTGGATTCTCGCCGCCTGCGCTACGGTCGCGGCCCTGCGGATCGGGCGCGATCTGCTGATTCCGCTCGTGCTGGGCGTATTACTGGCGCTGGTGCTGTCGGGCATCGTCGAGACCTTGCGCCGCTGGCGCGTACCACGCGCGCTGAGTGCCTTGGTGCTGCTGCTGCTTATCGCAGTGGGTATTGGCGGTGTGCTCGATGCAATTTGGACACCGGCGCAGCAATGGATCGACAACGCGCCGCGCGTGCTGCGCACTGTAGAACGGCGGCTGCGCCCCGCGCAGTCCATCGTGCAGCGTCTCGATGCGATCGCCGATCGCGTCAGCAATATCGCAAGCCCGGGAGGCA
>DASTDD010000226.1:0-2725 GCA_035710545.1 Steroidobacteraceae bacterium | reverse complement strand
CGCTCCTGAAGTCGCTTCCGGAAGCGCCGGCTCAAAGGCAGTCTGACCGCGGAGTTCAGACAAACCTCGTATTCGCCTCCGTTCTGCAGTTCCAACCCACGAATCCGCTCCAGGTTCACGATCGTGGAGCGATGAATGCGGATGAACCGTTCGTCACCCAGGTCATGCTCGAGTTCGGACAGCGTCCGACGGATGATGTGCGTGTCGGGGCCCACGTGCACACACGCGTAGTACCCCGCAGCCTCGATCCAGTCGATGTCCGCAACACTCAGGAACAGCACCTGGCCGCGACTCTTGACCACGAGTCGCTCCGCCGGCCGCGCTTGGGAGGGCGCGCGGTGCGCAAGTCTGTCCTTCGCGCGATTCAGCGCGCGGACGAAGCGTGCATCGTCGAATGGCTTCAACAGGTAATCGAGCGCGCCCGCCTCGAAGGCGCGCAGTGCGTACTCGTCGTAGGCCGTCACGAAGACGATAGCCGGCGGCAGGTCGTTGCCGAGCAGTTCGAGCACGTCGAAGCCTCCGCACTCGGGCATCTGCACGTCCAGGAACAGCAGGTCGGGCTTGGATCTCCTGATTTCCTTGACCGCTTCCAGACCGGATCCGCATACCGCGACGGAGGCAATGTCCGGGTCGGCGCGCAGCAGTACGGTCAGGTTGCTGCGCGCCAGCGGTTCGTCATCGACCACCAGAGCGCATATGGGGGCAGGCCGCATCTCGAGCGAGGCCACTCACGCCTCCCTGAGCGGCAGGGTCACCACGACTTCCACTCCGTCGCCGTCGACGCGTCGCAGCTGTAACTCGGATTCATCACCGTGCAGAATCCGCAAGCGCGTGCGCAGGTTGGCAAGGCCGACGCCCGTGTGCCGCTCCTGCCATTCGGCCGGACCCCGCGGGCCCTCATTGTAGACACTCAGGCACAGCTTGCCATTCTGGCCCGCACCGGCAACGTGCACTGCGCCCCCGGCAACGCGCTTGGAAATGCCGTGCTTGATGGCGTTTTCGACGAGCGGCTGCAGCAGCAGTTGTGGAACCTGCGCGCGCCGCAGCTCGGCCGGGATGTCCACGGTCACCCGCAGACGCTCGCCAAAGCGTACCTTCTGAATGTCGACGTAACGTTGCAGATATTCGACTTCCTCGCCGAGCGTCACCTGCGCACGGTGGGAATCCTCCGCGGTGCGCCGCAGGAACTCACTGAGTCCGACGATCATGCCGACCGCGGCGTCGTCCTTCTTTTCGCGCACTAGGCCGGCGATCGCATGCAGTGAATTGAACATGAAGTGCGGCTCGATCTGCCGTCGCAGTGACGCCAGCTGTGCTCTGGAAAGTTCTTCGTTGAGGCGCGCGGTCTCGGCAATTTGGCGGGCCATGCGCTCGCGTGAGTCCAGCACGAAGGTGACGGTCAGTATCAGCGCATACACGATCAGGAACAGGAGTGCCTGGTAAAGAAGCGAGATGCTCCAGGTGTCCACGAAAGTGGGCCAGCGCCGGTTCCCCCACGGGTTGAAGAGGACCTGGAGCAGTGCCGACCATGCCTCGGCCAGGACGCTGAGGCTCACGAAGACCGCCAGGTGCAGCGCTACGGTACGTGCGCTGAGCCGGCCGCCGAGCGCGTGGCGGCGCGCCAGCCTGCTGATGAAGGGGGTAGCGAGCGCCCACGGCAGCCAGAGCGCTAGTTCGGTTGCGAACAGCGGCAGCCACGAGTGATGCCTGCCTTCTGAGCGCATGATGAGTACGGTTTGACTGGCATCGAAGATTCCGCCCGCGCACCACAGCGCCGCAATCCACAGCCAGCGGCTCGAACGCAGTTCGCTGAGCTTCCCGGTCATGGCGCTAACTTTACGCCAAGCCGCCGATGGCGGCGTACCGATGCGGCCAATCGCCAGCCCGATGCAGTAAGCGGTCTGTGGTCGGCCGGCTCGCCCCACCTAGACTGAGCCCCCGAAATTTCCGCCGCCTCGGCCTGCCGAGGCTGAGCGAACACAAGTGAGGTCGCGACATGAAGACAAACACGTTCACGCAGCGCTATGCCGCATGGCTCCTGGCCGCAGTTGTTCTGTTGTGCGCGAGCCGTGGCAGCGGGCGCACTGCTGCAACGGCAGAAGCCGGCGATGCGCCCGCAGCCGGCGCAAGCGTCGACATGGCAGCAGCGCTGCGGGCAACCGGCCCGCACGCCTCACTCGGTGACCACGCGCGAGTCCTTGGTCAGCTCGTCGGAACGTGGGACGTCGAATATATGGACATTGCGAAGGACGGCAAGGCGCTCCACCGCTCGGGTGAGCTCCGCGTCGGCTGGATTATGGACGGACGCGCGATTGAGGATCTCTGGATTGTCTATCCGTCGGAGCCGGGCAAGGAGCGGGAGGTATACGCGGACGTGCGTTATTTCGAGCCAAAATCTGCAACGTGGCCCGCGATTTTCATTGATCCGCAAGCCGCTACAGTCGCGACTTTTACCGGCGGTGCGGTCGGAGCGGATCGCATCGTTCTGGACAGCCAGGATCTGGTCGCTGGGCAGACGCGCAGATGGTCTTTCAACGACATCCGCAACGATTCCCTGGTCTTTCGCGATGACGCGTCCAGCGATGGCGGCAAGACCTGGAAGCTGAAGTCGGAATATCACATGAAGCGGCGGGGTGCAGCCTTAACCGGGCGGTGATCAGCTGACTCCAGCGATTCCATGGACCGCCGCAAGACATTCATGGGAGGAGCACGCAGTGCTCCCCTG
>DASTDD010000225.1:0-15905 GCA_035710545.1 Steroidobacteraceae bacterium | reverse complement strand
GCCCGCGAAGTGGGTGGACGGGTGACCACGCTGGAAATTCATCCTGGAAAGGTCGAATACGCCCGCTCGCGCCTGGGCAAAGCGGGACTGGCCGCGCACGTCGACTTCCGGCTCGGGCCGGCACAGAACACGCTCGAATCTCTGCCAGGCCCCTTCGACTTCGTGCTGCTCGATCTGTGGAAGGACCTGTACGTTCCCTGTTTCGATCTCTTCTACCCGAAACTGGCGCGCGGTGCGGTCATCGTCGCTGACAACATGTTATATCCTGAAGCGACCCTGCCGGCGGCCGCCCATTACCGGCGCCATGTTCGCAAGGCCCCGGGCATCAGCTCCGTGCTGTTGCCCGTTGGCAGCGGCCTCGAAGTCAGCCGATTCGCCGCGGATCCCTAGTCACACGCGACTGTGGCTGACGCGGGCGCATGCGCTTCTCCCAACTCGAGGTAGGTGCGGTGATCAGCGGCGGTCGCCGCGCGGTGACTGAAGCGGAGATCATCGAATTCGCCACGCGGTATGACCCGCAGTGGTACCACATCGATTCCGCGCGGGCCCGCGGCAGCCGCTGGAAAGGCCTGATTGCGAGCGGCTGGCACACCTGCTCCATCGCAATGGATCTCCTCGTCAGGAACGTGCTGGCCGATTCGGAGTCGATCGGATCGCCTGGCGTCGAGCGGCTGCGATGGCCCGCACCGCTACGACCGGATGATGAGGTCGAGCTGCGGATCGAGGTGCTCGGATCGCGCCTGACGCGGTCGGGCACGCTGGGTGTGATTCGTTGGCGATGGCTTCTCGTGACGCAGCGCGGGTCCACTGTGCTCGATTGCATCGGCACCAGCCTGTTCGAGATCGGCGGCTGACCGCCCGGGCGAGGGGTATCGCAGGCAGTGCCTGCAGGGACGGCGCCGTGGTCGCGCAGACGCCGGCCAGGTGGCGCCTGGCGGCAGCCGCTGCCCGTGCGCTTGACAGGGCGCGCACCCGAGATAATTATGATGTTAAGCAAATCCGCGCGGGCACCGCGAGCCGGCCATGCCGCACATCGTGATCGAATATTCCGCCAACCTGCGTGGGCAGCTGGATCTGCCCCGCCTGCTGGAGGCAGCGCACACCAGCGCCCTGGCAACCGGTGTGTTTCCGATCGGTGGCCTGCGGACCCGCGCCTATGCCGCCGAGCATTACCGGATCGCCGACGCCCATCCGGATAACGCGTTCATTCACATCACGTTGCGGGTCGGGCACGGGCGCGATCTGGAGACGCGCAGGCGCGCCTGTGAAGCCATCTTCACCTCCGTATGCGAGCGCCTGGCACCGCTTCAGGAGCGAATCCCCCTGGGGATCTCGCTGGAGATGCAGGAGATCGATCCCGTGCTCACCTTCAAGAGGAACAACCTGCACGAATACGTCAAGCGACGTGCGGTGGGAGCGAAATGAGCTCCGCACTCGAGAGCAACATCCAGAAGGCCAACGCGTGCCTGGCGCGCTGGCGCGACGCGCCGCTGGGCCACTTCATCGCTGGGCGCGCCGAGCGCGGTTCGGGCCGGGAGCTGTTCGACAACGTCTGCCCGATTGACGGAAGCATCCTCAACAAGGTGATGTCGGGAAATGAGCAGGACGTCCACTCGGCGGCGACTGCAGCGCTGCAGGCTTTCCCCGGTTGGCGCGCCAGGACGGGCGAGGAGCGCCGTACGATCCTGCATCGCGTGGCCGATCTGATCGAGGCGCGGCGCGAGGAAATCGCTCTCATCGAGTGCATGGACACCGGCCAGGCGCTGCGCTTCATGAGCAGCGCCGCGCTGCGCGCGGCGGAGAATTTCCGCTTCTTCGCGGACCGCGCTCCCAACGCCGCCAACGGTCTGTCCCTTCCGGCTGCCGAGCATTTGAATCTGACGCTGCGCCAGCCACTCGGCCCGGTCGCGATCATCACGCCATGGAACACGCCCTTCATGCTCTCGACGTGGAAGATTGCCCCGGCGCTTGCCGCAGGCTGCACGGTCGTGCACAAGCCCGCCGAGTGGAGCCCTCTGACCGCGACGCTGCTGGCGGAGATCATGACCGAGGCGGGCGTGCCTTCTGGTGTCATCAATCTCGTCAACGGGGTGGGGGAGCAGACCGGGCGCCTGCTGACGGAGCATCCGGCCATCCGAGCGACGGCTTTCATCGGCGAGTCCCGCACAGGCAGTCTGATCATGAGCCAGGGCGCTCCGACCCTGAAGCGCGTGCACCTGGAGCTGGGAGGCAAGAATCCGGTCATCGTTTTCGGGGACGCGGACCTCGAGCGTGCGCTCGACGCCGCCGTTTTCATGATCTACAGCCTCAATGGCGAGCGCTGTACGTCCTCGAGCCGGCTGCTGGTACAACGCTCCATTCACGATCGTTTCGTGGAGCGGGTTGCCGAGCGCGTGCGTCACCTGAAAGTCGGGCACCCGCTGGACCCCACCACCGAAATCGGGCCTCTCATTCACCAGCGTCACCTGGATAAGGTGTTGAGCTACTTTCCGCTCGCTCGAGCTGAAGGCGCTGAGGTCCGCGTGGGCGGGGCGCGCGTGGAGACACTCGGTGCGGGGTACTACGTGCAGCCAACACTACTCACCGGGGCTGCCCCCTCAATGCGCATCGCGCGCGAAGAGATCTTCGGGCCGGTCCTGACGGTTCTCCCGTTTGACGACGAGGCGGAGGCCCTTGCCATCGCTAACGATACTCCGTACGGACTGACCGCCTATATCTGGACGGGTGACGGCGGGCGCGCGTTACGGATGGCGCAGCGTGTCGAAGCCGGTATGGTGTGGGTGAACTCCGAGAATAACCGTCACTTGCCGACGCCGTTTGGTGGCGTGAAGGCGAGCGGCATCGGCCGCGACGGCGGCGACTACAGCTTCGATTTCTACATGGAGACGAAGAATATCTGCCTGGCGCAGGGCACGCATCGCATTCCGAAGCTGGGAGCCTGATCGGTACACAGTCGCCCGCGGCCACGCCGCCAGGTGCAGGAGATAGACCGTGAACAAGTCACTCGACAGGTTGAAGGGCTCCATTCCGCCGCTCGTCACTCCCATCCGCGCCGGGGAAGTGGATTACGACGCGTACGCGCAGCTCGTTGCCGTCCAGATCAGGGACGGATCGCACGGGATCCTGGTGAATGGAACGACTGCGGAGCCCTCGACGCTGACGACCGAAGAGCGCAACCGATTGATCACGATCGCGGTGGAGATCGCGGGTGGGCGCGTTCCCGTAGTCGCAGCGACTGGTTCGCAGTCACTGCGCGAGACTCGCGAGCTGACCGAGCACGCAGCGCGCGTCGGAGCGGATGCGTTGTTGATCGTGACACCGTACTACATCCGGCCTCCGCAACGTGGCCTGGTTGCGTACTACCTGGACGTGGCCGGAATTTCCCAGCTTCCCTGGATGGTCTATCACATCCCGGGCCGAACCGCGGTCAATGTGACGCTCGATACGATGAAGGAGCTGAAGGCGCGCTCGCCGCATTTCGTCGGCATGAAGCAGGCGGTGAACGATCTCGCGTTCGTGTCCGAGTGTCTGGCGGCCCTCGGGAGCGACTTCCGCATTTTCGTCGGCCTGGAGGAGCTGAGCTTTCCCATGATGGCCGTCGGCGCCTGTGGCCTCATGAATGCCGTCGGCAATCTTCGGCCACGGGCGCTGGCCGATCTGTGCGAGGCAGTCTGGGCCAGCGATCTGCCCAAGGCCCAGGCAATGCATCAGGCCCTGCTGGAGATCAACCAGGCGGTGTTCTTCGATACCAATCCGATACCGATGAAGTACATGATGAAACGGCTCGGCCTGCTGCCCACGAACGAGCATCGCCTGCCGATGGCCCCGGCGACACCGGAGCTGGAAAGGCGTCTCGACGGGGTGCTCCGACGGGCGGGACTTCTGAAGGATCACGCCGCGTGAGCTCAGCCACGCCCTGGCGCAATTCCGGCGCGGCCTCGCGCGAGGGAGCCCCGTGAAGCTGCTGAATTTCCAAACTCGCGGACGAGAGTCTTACGGTGTCCTGACATCCCGCGGAATCGTCGATCTCGGAGCACGCCTGCACTCCGAGGCATTCGATGTGCTCTCGCTCGTGCGTGCAGGCGCTCTGGCGAGCGCCCGGGCCGCGGCTGAAACTGACACTGTCGACTTCAATCTCCCGGAAGTGCGGATACTGAGTCCGGCGGGGCGGCACACACGCTACTTCTGCATCGGCGTGAATTATCCCGAACGCAACGAGGAGTACAAGGATGGCACCGAGAGGCCGCGGTATCCGAGCGTGTTCATGCGCACGCACACGTCGTTCTCCGCGCACGAGCAGCCGCTCGTGCGGCCGCAAGAGTCCGAGCAACTCGACTACGAGGGCGAGATCGTCGTTGTGATGGGCAAGGGTGGGCGGAGAATTCCGCAGGCCGAGGCGATGGCCCACGTGATGGGCTACTCGTGCGCCAACGAAGGCTCGGTCCGCGACTGGCTGCGGCATGCGAAATTCAATGTGACGCAGGGCAAGAATTTCGATCGTTCGGGGGCCCTTGGCCCGTGGGTCGTCACCGCGGATGAGGTAGGACCCGGTCCTCTGCGCGTGCGGACGCGGGTTAACGGGGAGCTACGCCAGGATGATACGAGTGACAGGATGATTTTCCCCATGCCCTTCCTGATCTCTTATCTGTCCACCTTCTGTACGCTCGAGCCGGGCGATGTCATTCTGACGGGTACGCCCAGCGGCGCCGGGGCGAGGATGGATCCGCCGCGCTATCTGAAACCGGGGGATGTCGTAGAGGTGGAGGTGTCCCGGGTGGGTCTGCTGCGCAACTCGGTGGTGGCCGACGATGAATAGAGCTGCGGACACGACCGTCAGGGGGACCTTGCCCATGAGGTCCTTTTCGCAGTCGCTGCCCATGGCGCTGCTGCGCGCGCGGGAAGCGGTCATGCGGCGCTTCCGTCCGGCTTTGCGCCGCCAGGGAGTCACGGAGCAGCAGTGGCGTGTGTTGCGTGCGCTGGCCGATGCAGGACCGCTGGAGATCACGGCGCTTGCTCAGGCGACTTGCCTGCTGGCGCCGAGCTTGTCGCGAATCCTCCCCGACATGGAGGCGCGCGGCCTCATCAGCCGCCGCCAGCTCGATTCGGACCTGCGCCGCAGCGCCATCCGCCTCGAGGCGAAAGGCGTGCGCCTGATCGCCTCGCACGCGCCCGATGCGGAACACGCTTATGAGGCGATTGCCGGCAGCTTTGGTGCTCAGCGGCTCGAACAGCTCTTCAGGTTGCTGCAGGAGCTGGAGGGCACCTTGAGTGACTCGACGCACGAAGCCGTGCGCCGCCCGGCGCTGCGCAAGCGAGCCGCTCGATGAGCCTGTACTGCGTTCAGAAGCTGATCTATCAGCTCAATCGCGATCCGGAGGTGCGGCACCACTTCGAGCAGGACCTCGACGGCGTGCTCGCGCAGTACGAGCTCACGGAGGAGGAGCAGCGCTGTATCCGTGAGCCCGATATCGGGCTGCTCTATGTGATGGGCGTGAACGGGCAGCTGTTGATGCACTTTGCGGCCCTGCGCGGCTACGCCTGGAATGCTTACCTCGAGGCCATGCGCGAGGGCGAGCGCAAGTACGGGCCCGTCCGGACCGGTCTTTACACGCCCGCAGAGAGCCGCAAATGAGTGAGATAGCCGTATGAGCCTGGTGTTCGCCGGAGTCTGCAGCCACGCGCCAGGCATCACCGGCCGAAGCGAGCGAGCGGACCCGGCAGTTCGCGATGCGTTCTACGCGGGGTTCGAGCGGCTGCGCCTCGCGCTCGAGGCGCAGCGACCGGACGCGCTCATCGTGGTTGCGGCGGAGCACTTCGCCAACTTCTTCATGAACAACATGCCCTCCATCTGCATCGGGATGGGCGAGCACTACGAGGGCCCGATCGAGGACGAGGCCTGGATCCGGATCAAGCGCACACGAGTGCCGGGCAACTCGCAGCTTTCGAAGCGCTTGATCGAGACGGTCATGCAGGATGTGGATGTGGCCTACGCGCAGGAATGGAAATTCGATCACGGCATCAGCGTCCCCCTGCATTTTCTCACCCCCCGATACGATCTGCCGGTCATTCCCGTCAACATCAACTGCCAGGGCCCACCGTTGATTCCGCTCAAGCGTTGCTACGAGTTCGGTCGCGCGTTGCATCGAGCCTGTGAGCGGATGCCGGAGCGCATTGCGTTGGTCGGAACCGGCGGTATCTCGCATTGGCCCGCCACACCGGACTCCGGTCGCATCAACGAGGCCTGGGACCGGCAGTTCCTGGAGCGGTTCCTCGGCAACCGGCGCGAGGAGTTGCTTGCCTATCGTGATGATCAGGTCTGGCGGGAGGCAGGGCAGGGTGGATTCGAGATCCGCACGTACATCGCGGTCGCGGGCGCCACGGAGGGATGTACCGGCGACCTGTGGTTTTATGCGCCCATTCCGATCTTTGCGGTCGGCTGCACGATCGCCGTGATGAACTTGCCCCACAGCGGCACAGCGTGAATGCCGCGCCCGCAGCGCCGACATCCCGACTGACCCCCGGCATCGGTGCCGCGCTTGGCTCGGCGCTGCTGTTTGGTGTCACGACTCCCATAGCCAAACACCTGTCGAGCACCGTAGACCCCTGGCTCCTCGCGGGCCTGCTGTACGCGGGCAGTGGGATTGGCATTGGTGTATTACTCCTGCCGCGGCTGTCGAGGGCGCGTTCGCACGACAGCGCCGTGCCCCTGGGCATGCGACGCTCTGAGATTCCATGGTTGGCGGCATCAATTGTCGCTGGAGGGATCACCGCTCCAGTGCTCCTCATGCTGGGACTGCGGCGTGCGGATGCCGCGGTTTCCTCCCTGCTGCTCAACCTGGAGCTGGTGTTCACAGCCTTGATTGCATGGATCGTGTTCCGGGAGGCGACCAGCCGGCGGATCGCCTCAGGCCTGGGTGTGATCGTGCTGGGCGGCGTGCTGCTCGCGTGGCCCTCGCAACGACCCGGGCATGGCGGCGTCATCGCATTGCTGGCAGTCGCTGGCGCCTGTCTTTGCTGGGCGCTGGACAACAATCTGACGCGGCGCATCTCGGCAGCGGATGCCCGTCTGATCGCAGGCATCAAAGGCGTCACGGCCGGGGCGACCAACATTACCCTGGCGCTTTTGCTGGGCGCCGCGCTCCCATCAGGGGGTTACCTCGCATCGGCGCTGCTGCTTGGTTTCGTCGGCTATGGCCTCAGTCTGGTGCTCTTCATCGTGGCGCTGCGCGAGCTCGGAACGGCCCGGACGAGCGCTTATTTCGCCGCAGCGCCTTTCGTCGGGGCCGGTGTCGCCATCCTTTTGTATGGGGAGCCTGGGGGAGGCGTGTTCTGGCCGGGTTGCGCCTGTATGGCCGCCGGGATCTGGCTCCATGTAACAGAATCCCACGCTCACGAGCACGTTCATGAGCCGTTGACGCACACCCATGCGCACACCCATGACGTACATCATCAGCATCCGCATCCGCCAGGTTTGGACCTGACGGAGCCCCACGTGCACGAACACGTACACGCGCCACTTCGCCATACCCACCCGCACTTTCCGGACATCCACCATCGGCATGACCACTGACGGCGCTCCCACGCAAGTCCGCGCCGCAAATTGACCAGTTGTACCGCAACTGGAGCGCCCATAATGGGAGTCGGGCCGCTCACGGCAAGCCAATAGCCCAGGAGACCGGTTATGGACGAGCAGCAAGGTCAAGCCTCGCGATCACGCCGTCCAAGCGGACGGGAAGCCAAAAGAGCCGCTCGCACCGCGCGGAGCGCGGCTTTCGTGCCGTATATCACCCGCCAGATCCCGTACTACGAAGTGCTGGGTAGCGAGGGGCTCGAGCTGCTCGAGCATAACGCCGACACGATCCTGCAGGAGATCGGGATCGACTTCCGGGACGACCCGGAAGCCCTGAAGCTTCTGAAAGACGCCGGTGCGGATGTGCAGGGCGAGCGCGCCCGCTTTCCCCGCGGCATGTGTCGCACGATCGTCCAGCGCTCAGCTCCCCGTGAATTCACGCAGCACGCGCGCAATCCAGCCCGCACCGTCGTGATCGGGGGCAATCGCACGGTCTTTGCGCCGGCGTACGGATCACCCTTCGTGCGCAACCTGGACGAGGGACGTCGTTATGCGAGGATCGAGGATTTTCGCAACTTCGTGAAGCTGGCCTACCTGTCGCCGTCGTTGCACCACTCCGGCGGCACGATCTGCGAGCCGGTCGACTTGCCCGTCAACAAACGGCACTTCGACATGGTCTACACGCACATGAAGTACAGCGACAAGCCGTACATGGGCTCGGTGACCCACCCGGAGCGCGCCCAGGACACCGTCGAGATGACGAAGATCCTGTTCGGCGATGCCTATCTCGACCCCATGACGGGCAAACCCAATACGTGCATCACCAGCCTCATCAACGCCAACTCGCCGCTTACATGGGACGCGACGATGCTCGGCGCATTGAAGGTCTACGCGAGGGCCAATCAGGCAACCGTCGTTACACCCTTCATTCTGGCCGGGGCCATGTCACCGGTCACGGTCGCGGGCACCGTCTCTCAGACCCTCGCAGAATCCTTAGCGGGCATGACGTTGGCACAGCTCGTCAATCCCGGCGCGCCCGTGATCCTCGGCAGCTTCGCGTCCTCTCTCTCCATGCAATCCGGCGCACCCACTTTCGGGACGCCGGAACCGGCGCTGGTGCTCTATATCATGGCGGCGCTCGCGCGCCGGCTCGGCGTGCCGTTCCGCTCGGGAGGCGGCCTGTGCGCCTCCAAGATCCCCGATGCACAGGCCGCCTTCGAGTCTTGCAACACGATGATCCCCACCTGCCTCGCCGGAGTGAACTTCGTCCTGCACACCGCCGGATGGCTCGAAGGCGGACTCGCCATGGGGTACGAGAAATTCGTCATGGATGCCGACCAGGCAGGCATGATGCACACGCTGCTCGCGGGGGTAGATCTCTCGGAGAACGGGCAGGCGCTGGATGCCATCCGCGAGGTCGGCCCCGGCAAGCATTTCCTCGGCTGCGCCCATACCCAGGCGAACTTCGAGACCGCCTTCTATCGCTCACCGCTCGCCGACAACAACAGCTACGAGCAATGGGAAGCCGAGGGCAGCAACGACATGGCCAAGCGGGCCAACGCCCTGTGGAAAAAACAACTCGCGGAGTACGAGGCGCCGCCCCTCGACCCGGCCGTCGACGAGGCGCTGTTGGATTACATGAACCGACGCAAGGCGGCGTCCCCCGATTCGAACGTGTAGGTTAACACGTACGTTTCAGCGCGAACTCTGTGGAGCATATGGGTCGGCGCTCGCGAACCGCGCAAGGTGTAGGTTTCCCGGCGACCGGTTGCGCTACGGCCCGCGGGCGGTTGCGCGGCGGCGCGCCGGCGTCGGTCGGGTCAGCGGCGCATCCGAGCGAATCGGTGCGAGCCTCGTTCAGCATCCGGCTGAGAAGGATTTGCTCCCGGTGCGGACTTGCGTCTTCGCCCGCACCGCGGGCAAATCCTTCTCAGGCGGACGAACCCAGTCGCACTGAGGCGTCCGAGTCTCGCGCTTCTCAGCCCGGTCTGCGTCGGGTGCCCCGCGCACCCGACCGCGGGGCCGCCGCCTTGGGCGCCGGTAACTGCACCACCTTGCGCAGATTCGCGAAGTCGGCCGTGGAATGCGGAATCCCCATTGCCTGCACGAAGTGCTCCTGGAACCGCGGCTCGATGGCGGTCTCGATCTTCTCCACCTGGCGCACCAGCTCCTCGATCTTGCGGCGCGAGGTGTTGTCGAGCAGCGCAATGCGTGCCCCCGTGCCGGCGGCGTTGCCCGCCGAACCCACCTGCGAGAGGTCGCAATCGGGAATCATGCCGAGAATCATGGCGTACTTGACGTCGATGTGGCTGCCGAAGGCGCCGGCGAGCCTGATGCGGTCGACGTGGTCCACCTGCAGGTGCCCCATGAGCAAGCGGATGCCCGCGTAAAGGGCTGCTTTGGCGAGCTGGATCGCGCGAACGTCATTCTGCGTGACCTGCAGGGGCATGGCGCCGCGATGCACGATGTAGCCGAACGTGCGGCCGGTCTGAACGATCCGATCGCTCCGCGCCGCGAGCTGGCCATCCACCACGCCGTCCTGGCTGATGATACCCGCGAGGTACATCTCGGCGATGACCTCAATAATGCCGGATCCGCAGATTCCGGTGACGCCCGTGGAGGCGACTGCCTCGCTGAATCCCGCCTCGTCGGACCACAGGTCGCTGCCGATCACCTTGTAGCGGGCTTCGAGGGTCTGCGGATCGATGCGCACGCGCTCGATCGCGCCGGGGGCGGCGCGCTGGCCGCAGCTGATCTGCGCGCCTTCGAAGGCGGGGCCCGTGGGGCTCGAGCAGGCCAGCAGGCGGTGGCGGTTGCCGAGCACGATCTCCGCATTCGTGCCGACATCGACGAGCAATGTCAGCTCATCTGCGAGGTCCGGCCGCTCGGCCAGGATCATGCCGGCGGCATCGGCGCCCACGTGCCCGGCGATACAGGGCAGCACGTAGATGCGCGCGTTCGGATGCAGTTCGAGGTCGATCTCGGTGGCCCACATCGTCAGCGCACCGTCGGTCGTCAGCGCAAAGGGAGCGCCGCCCAACTCCACGGGATCGATGCCGAGCAGCAGGTGATGCATGATGGGATTGCCGACGAAGGTCACCTCGAGAATTTCCTGGATCGAGATGTCCGCCTCGCGTGCGACCTCGACCGCGAGGGAGTTGATGGCCTGGCGCACCACGCGGGTCATTTGCTGGGCACCGCCGGGATTCATCATCGAGTAGGAGACGCGGCTCATGAGGTCTTCGCCGAAGCGGATCTGCGGGTTCATCGACCCACTGGAGGCGACGACCTCACCCGATTCCAGATCGCACAGATGCGCGGCGATCGTGGTCGAGCCCACATCCACGGCGAGTCCGAAGAGCCGCTCGTGCAGTCCGGGCCAGATGCCGACGATCTGCGATCCGCCATGCACGGCGACCGTCACCCTCCAGGCGCCCTTGCGAAGCGCGGTCTGCAGGTTCTGCAGCACCCGCAGGTCGCACTCGAGTCCGCTCAGGTTCCACTCCGCTTCGAGGGCCTTCATGAGTCTCTGCAGGTCGCCGGAAGGATCGTGCATGTCCGGCTGCTGCACTTCGACATAGTGCAGATGGACAACCGGATCGAGGGTGATCGCCCGGGCATCGGCGGCTTTGCGCACCACCTGCCGATGCACCTGGCTGCTGGGCGGCACGTCGATGACCAGATCACCGCGCACGACCGAAGAGCAGGAGAGGCGGTGGCCTTCGGGCAGCGCTCGCCGGCGCGCATAACTGCGCTCCGCGGCGCTCAGCGGGGACAGATTCTCGGCACGAGAGTTGACTCCGTGCTTGGGGAAGTCGCCCTCCATGACCAGGACCTGGCAGCGGCCACACAGAGCGCGGCCGCCGCAGACGGAGTCCACGTCGACCCCAAGCGAGCGGGCCGCCTGCAGCAGGGGCGTCCCCAGCGCAAAGCGTCCGCGCTTGCCGGAGGGGGTGAAGACCACCAGTGCATCCTGCTCGGTCATGGAATGAGCGTCACCTCGATCGAGCGAGCCTGCCAGGGCTGGCCTGTGGCGCGCACTTGTACGACGGGCCGTATATCACACACGCCGCCGATGACCGCCCTCTCGCCGGCCCCGCGCGGCCGCTTCCTGAGCCTTGGCCTCGCCGCCACCGGCCTGCATGACCGGTGCCTCGCGGAAGCGTCGAATCCAGCGTGCGCAGTCGGGATCGTGGCCCATCATCACATCGGCTGCCATGCAGGCTTTGACGATCTCCAGGTGCAAGGGGTTCATGATGGCCGAGGTCATTCCGGCCCCGATCGCCATGGTCAGGAAGCCTGCGCTGATCCCTTCGCGTGCCGGCAGGCCGAAGCTCACGTTCGAAGCGCCGCAGGTCGTGTTGACCTTGAGCTCATTGCGCAGGCGCCGCACGAGGTGCATCACCTGCACGCCGGCCTGGTTGATGGCGCCTATCGGCATGACCAGGGGATCCACGACCACGTCGGAGTAGGGAATGCCGTGGTCTGCGGCGCGGTGCACGATCTTCTTCGCCACCTCGAAGCGCACGTCGGGGTCCTCCGAGATCCCGGTCTCGTCATTGGAAATGGCGACTACCGCCGCGCCGTACTTCTTGACGAGCGGCAGCACGCTCTCCAGGCGCTCTTCCTCTCCGGTGACGGAGTTGACGAGTGGTTTGCCCTTGTACACGGCGAGCCCCGCTTCGAGCGCCGCGACGATCGAGGAGTCGATCGACAGTGGCAGATCGGTGATCGACTGCACGAGCTGGATGGCCTTGGCAAGGATGGCCGGCTCATCCGCCAGCGGGATACCCGCATTCACATCGAGCATGTGCGCGCCCGCGGCGATCTGCGCCCGAGCGTCGGCCTCGACGCGGCTGAAATCCCCTGCGGCCATCTCCGCGGCGAGGATCTTGCGCCCGGTCGGGTTGATCCGCTCGCCGATCATGACGAAGGGACGCTCGAAGCCGATGACGGTTTCGCGGGTGGCCGAGCTGACGACGGTATCGGTCATGATGCAATCCTGTTGGTATTCAATTCGGTGTCCCGTCCGGGGTACCAGGGCACGCGGCCTCCCAGCACGCCGGAGCGGTCGATGATCTCCGCAACGCTTTCTTCCTGGCGGTACGCCATGAGATGAATCCCGCTCACTCCGCGGATCGTGCGGATCTCCTGGATGAGCTCGATGCACAACTTGCGGCCCTCCCGGGCCGGCTCGCTGGCGCCCGCGAGACGCGTGATGATCTCGTCGGGAATGTGCAGGCCCGGCACGTGGGTGCGCATCCAGTCGGCGGTCTTGGCCGAGCGCAGCGGACCTACACCGACCAGGATGAAGATCTGGCCGAGCAGTCCGAGGTCCTCCACCTGGCGCATGAACAGACGTAACAGCGGCACGTCGTAGCAGTACTGGGTCTGGATGAACTGCGCGCCGGCGGCCACTTTCTTGGCGAGGCGCAGGGCACGCCACTCGATCGGCTGGGCGAAGGGATTCTCGGCCGCACCCAGCAGAACCCGCGGTGCGTAGGTGATCTTGCGGCCGCTCAGGAACCGGTGCTCGTCGCGCAGCGCGCGGGCCGTCGACAACAGGGAAATAGAATCGAGATCGAAGACCGGGAGGGCCTGAGGGTGATCGCCCGCCTGCACGCCATCGCCTGTCAGGCACAGGAGGTTGCACACGCCCATGGCGGCTCCGCCGAGAATGTCGCCCTGGATGGCGATGCGATTCTTGTCCCGGCAGGAGATCTGCATGACCGGCGCGTAGCCGACGCGGGTGAGGAGGGCACAGACGGCGAGGCTCGACATGTGGCAGTTGGCGCCGCTGCCATCGGTCGCGTTGATCGCGTCCACGTAACGATCGAAGATCCGCGCACGCTTGTAGACATCCTCAGGGTCCGCGGAGTCCGGCGGTGCCAGCTCGCTCGTCACGGCGAACTGCCCGGCCCGAAGTACGCGCTCGAACCGACCGGGCGAGGTATGTCCGGGCAGGATCGGCAGCGGGTAACCGGGGACCGGCTCGTCCTCGAAGTTCACGTGCTTTCTCCGGCGCGCTCGCGCACGACCCGCAACCAGGAGGATCGTCCCTGGAGGCGCCGGTCGATCGCCGGTTGCAGGGCACTCAAGGCCGCCAGGCCACCCGGCATGCGCGCGCTGCCGGCAAATGCTTCGTGCCACACGCACTTCATCTCCGGCCGCACCTCGCAGTGGCCGTCGCTCCGGACACCGCCGCAGGGACCGTTGCGAAGATTCTTCGGGCAGTTCATCGGACAGGACATGCCCGTCGAGCTCAGTGCGCATTGACCACACATGCGGCAGTCGAACAGGAGCCCCTTGACGAGCCGCTCGGTTGCGGCCACTGGACGCTCCAGGCGCTCGTAGCCGATCCGTTTCCACAGCGGATGGAGCTTCACCAGCAGAGCTTCAAAGCCCCGATAGAAAGCATTGAGGCCGCGGGCATGGCGGACCGACCAGCGGCGGACTGCGTACATCAGAGTGCTCCAGTCACGGGCCACCACCGGGAAGCGCCGCAGCCAGTCCTTTCGCACGAATCAGACGCTCGAGATCCTCGTCGGTGTACCGCGCCTCGATGGCAGCCGCCGCCGCGGTGACGACGGCCTGAATGTCTTCGCCACAAGGCTCCGGCTCGCTGCGCTTCCAATCCGCCAGGTAGGCATCGGAGCTGCCCTTGCCGGCGCGCATGGCCGCCCGGTCGACCGCCTCCTGAAAGCGCGCCGAGAGTTGCACCTTGGCCGTCTCGCGGCCGCGCTTGCCGATGACCTGCGCCGGGATGTCGCGCCACGAGATGATGATCAGGCTGGCCATGCGGCCTCCGGCTGCGCGGCCTGCTGCCGCGCCATGATTGCCTGAAGCCGCGTCCCGAGCTCGCCGTAACCGGTCAATCGATAGTCGAATGTGAGACCGAGCCGCTGCGCGATCCGGCTCGCCTCGACGCGCGCCTGCTCCGAATGAGTCTGCGCGAGATAGATGAGCTGTCGATAGTTGCGAAAGTATTCCGGCTGCAGCTCGGGATGCCGGTCGAGGCCCAGTCCGCGAACGACCAGCCGCTCGAAATGCCGCAGCAGAAAGTCCGTCAGATAAAACGTTCCGGGCTCGGCTTCAGCCAGCGCGGCGAACACGCGCGGACCGGCGAAGAACTCGTAGCAGTGCGCTCCGGGCAATCGCTCGACGCGCTCTTCACGCAGCACCGCATCGAGCATGCCGCCTGTCCCGCAGTCGGCGTAGGCGACGAAGATGGTTTGATAACGCTCGCGGTTCGCGCGGATCTGCGCCTGAACGGCGGGTGCGATGCGCTCGGGGCGGTTGTGCAGCTCCGGCGGCAGGCACTGCACGGCAAGCGCATTCCAGCCACTGGCACGCTGCAGCGCGCTGATCTCGTGGGCAAGCGCCCCACAGGCGATGATCAGAGTGCCGCGACGCGTGTCCACGAGGGGCGGCCCACGTCGGTCAACGGGCCCGTGCAGCGCGCCGCGCGGCCAGCAGGGTCTTCGCAGTCTCCACGGCAATCGCCGCGTCACGGCAATAGGCATCGGCTCCGACAGCCTTGCCGAACTCCTCGTTGAGCGGGGCGCCGCCCACGAGCACGATGAAGTCCTTGCGGATGCCCTGCTCCTTCATCTTGTCGATCACCACCTTCATGTAGGGCATCGTGGTGGTGAGCAGCGCGGACATGCCCAGGATGTCAGGCTTGTGCTGATCGAGCGCCGCGAGGTATTTCTCGACCGGATTGTTGATACCCAGGTCGATGACCTCGAAGCCGGCGCCCTCGAGCATCATCGACACGAGATTCTTGCCGATGTCGTGAATGTCGCCCTTGACGGTGCCGATGACGATCTTGCCGATCGGCTCGACGCCGGTCTCGGCGAGCAGCGGCCGCAGGATCTCCATCCCGCCTTTCATGGAGTTGGCGGCCAGCAGCACCTCGGGCACGAACAGGATGCCATCGCGGAAGTCGATGCCCACGATGCGCATGCCCTCGACCAGCGCCTCGTTCAGGACCTTCTCGGCACCCCAGCCGCGCTCGAGGAAGATTCGCGTGGCATCCTCGACTTCACTCTTCAGGCCGTTGTAGAGGTCATCGTGAACCTGTTCGATCAGCTCCTGATCATCGAGGTCGCGTAGATTGAACTCATCTGGCGCCTGCTCTGGCATGCTCGATCTCCAGGCGCGCGCGGGGGGCGGACGGGCGGGCGCCTACTCCTGCAGAGGATGTTAAGTGTCGGGTTTCCGGTAGGGTTGTGACTTAGCGACCACGGCATGTCCGCGCACGACATCAGCCCGGGAGGGCATCCGAGCGTGGCCGGCCGCCGGCGGCCTGCTTGGTGTGGCGAATCTGCCTCTC
>DASTDD010000224.1:0-15395 GCA_035710545.1 Steroidobacteraceae bacterium | reverse complement strand
TGCAACGGTCCGCTGTCCAGCTTGGGGAGGCCGCGATAGAAGCTCGGCGGCAAGTCTTGCCGGATCTCGCGGATTTGCTCCTCGACCAAGTGGTAGTTATCGAGTAGCCATTCGGCGGCCGGGGAGATCGTGCGCCCCTCGGCCGCTGCTGCCGCGATCGCCCGATAGGACGCGAGCAGCACCGATTCGTTGTCACGAAGGCGCGCGCGCAGGGATTCGCGGGGAAGCTTTCGCTCCGCAACCTGTTGTGCAGCGGCGAGGCTCGCTGCATGCTGCTCCAGGCGCTGCATGCTGAACAGCTCCGCGCGCACAATCTCGTCGCTGTCCCAGGGCGAACACGGAGCCCCGCGTTTGAAGATCTGGTGGCGGAGTGACTTCAATCTGGTCGGCTAGGTATGTGCCGATGAGGCCGAACCAGCATTTCCGGGAGACTGAATGAGCCCGTCTGCCTCACCGCCGATGTCCGCACAAGTCTTCTACGTCGTTCAAAGCACTGGCATGCTCGGACAGCGCGAGCACCGCCTGGCGTCCGTCCTCTACGAGACACGTCCCCAAGCACACGACGAGCTGGTCCGACTCACGGCGCTGCGACCGGCTGCCTACTCCATCTGGAGCGGCGCGACCTACATTGAGCCGCCCCGGTGGGCGCACCCCGTGATCCGGGCCGACGGCACGGTAGTTTCCCCCGAGGCTGTCCGCCGGGTTCCAGCCCCGGACTAGGTGCACGGTCGCAGACGCGGACGCGGTGCGCTACGTGGGTATGCGCAGTTGGACGTCCGTTGCTCAGTTAGCGGCAAGTCGGTGGGGTCAACCAGTCGGGCGGGGCGCGGTGGGCGCAGCGCCCCGGGCTCGCCAGCGCTCCTTCAGTCGATCCTTGAACTGCTTCCAATTGGCTTTGAGGCTACCCCAGTTCATATCGCTCTCCGTGATTTTGGCGCGTTCCGTTACGGACACGCAGCCTCGGCGCACGCAGCATGCGGGACCGCCGCGCAGGCTTCTGTGCGCTAGCACATATAGCGAGCATCACCGCGACCTGCGGCTCGGCTGTGAGATCGCGCTGTCAGGCCTAAGCTGGCGTGCCGATCGTTACTAAGAACAAACGAATGCCGCGTGTCATTCTGCGCTCGGCATGGATTGGATTTTTGGAGGCGTGCTCGCATCAGTTCGCGGCAGCAGACGATCGCTCTCTCTTTTGACCACCGCGTAGCATTCGCAACACAGTTGCTCCAGCTTCGGGCGGTCCAATACCGTGATCTGACCGCGGCTATATTCGATCACACCGAGCCTCTGAAGCTTGCCGGCGGCTTCGGTGACGCCTTCGCGGCGCACGCCAAGCATGTTAGCGATGAGCTCCTGGGTCATGGTCAACTGGCTCACTGACAGGCGGTCCAGAGACAGCAGCAGCCAGCGACACAGTTGCTGATCCACAGAGTGATGTCGATTGCACACCGCAGTTTGAGCCATCTGCGTAATCAGCGACTGTGTGTAGCGCAGAAGCAAGAGCTGCATCCCGCCGCTGCGATGGAATTCGTCCTTGAGCTGCTGTCCGATCAGCCGGTAGGCATATCCGGCGCTCTGTACGATCGCCCGACTCGGCGTGGTTTCACCGCCCATAAAGAGTGCGATGCCGATGAGTCCATCGTTGCCGACGACAGAAATCTCTGCCGACGCGCCGTCTGCCAGCACATAGAGCAGGGACACTATCGAGTTGGTTGGAAAATAAACGTGGCGCAGCCGGTCGCCCGACTCATACAAGACCTTGCCCAGCGGCATCGGGACGAGCCGCAAGTGCGGATACAGTCGCTCGCGCTCGGCGGGCGACAGCGCTGCCAGCAGGTGATTTTGCTGCGGATCGTGGATTGGGCCGGGCATAGACGCCGCGCCCGTGATCGTGCGCGGGCCGGACGAGAGACATTATAGACCAGGCCTCAGTCCGCTATCTGGCTGCATACCAGTGCAACTGGCATCCCAGGAGCAGCCGCCTCCGTCGCAGACTCGGCAAATCGCCCGGTGACCCCCTTGAGCGGTCGGCTTGGCCTGCGTGGAGGTCGTCGCGCGGCGCTCGACGACGCCTCGACCCCCGCCGTCCAGTGTGCGTAAGCGCACAGATAGTGTGAGCGGCGGCACGCAGGCTTAGACGTCCTTGGGCGCTGCGCGGTCAATCAGATCCTGCGTGGACGTCAGGAGGCGAGAGCAGCAAGTGGGTACAACTCCAATCGTCGCGGTGGCTTCGTCGGTGGGCGACCTGGACGCCGTGTCCGAATTGCTAGCCGCCTTCCCTGAGGTATGTGGCGCAGCTTTTGTCGTCGTTCAACACTACGATGCGGGGCGCGAGAAAATACTGGTGCGAAAGCTCGCGGCCGGGACGACTTTCCCGGTGCTGCCGGCTCACGACGGCGTAGTCCCTGAGCGGGACCGGGTCTACGTGATGGCCGCAGGCACCACGCTGACGATGGACGGCGGCCGCATCCGCGTGACACCCAAGGCCGGAGCACCCCATCAGCCCGGGGACATTCTGTTCGCCTCGCTCGCCGAACAGCTCGGCGATCGCGCGATCGGTGTGGTGCTATCGGGCACAGGGTCGGACGGCGCCCGAGGCGTATGCGCGATCAGTCAGAGTGGCGGGATCGCGCTGGCGCAGTACCCGGGGTCGGCGCGTTTTCCCAGCATGCCCATCAATGCCATCGAAACCGGCTGCGTGCGGTTCGTGTTGCGGCCGAATGAGCTCGCTCGTGAGCTGATCCGGCTGAGCGGCTGCATGCGCGCGACGTCTCCCCCGCGAGCGGGGGGGATGATTGCGCCGAGGCCCGACGATCCGAACCCGCAGGCCCTCGGTCATGGCGGCAGCTAGATTGGTTCGCTCCGCCGAGTGGCCGCGCTCGCACGCAGATGACATTGGTACGCGCAAGCCGCTCGGGCTGCCGGCCTTCTGCGAGATGGGCGTCTGGGGGTGGGAGCAGACGCGTGACCTGCGAGCACCAACCGAACAAGTGAGCTACTCCACACGACGATGCAGTGTGGACGAATGGCGCGGTAGTGCTTGCTCGGGGTCTCGGCGTGCTGAGACACACTGGTCATCGGCTCGCTAGCGCCACGGCGCGGACCGTTCGGGCGTGGCGGCGGCACCCACCAGCGGCCGGCGATTCCAGTCCACCACTGAATCGCTGTGCACGCGCTTGACGATCCACAGGAAGTAGACCGAGGCGGGAATACCTAAAAGGTCGAAAGGCAGAGCCGCGCGGTGTCGTTCGGTGGTGGCATATATCAGATGCATCAGCGCGCAGGTAAAGAACACGGCCGACAGGGATACGCCCGATAGCGACCAGGATCCTTCGGCGAGATGGCGGCGCACCTGGTAGTCAGCCAGGTACCAGCCGACCATGCCGTAAGTGACGACCACGAACATATTGGCCGGGAGCGTGAGCGACGCGCTATTGAGGCCTGCTCCCAGAGCCGCGCTGGGCACCGCAAGGCCCAGTGCCGTGCACATGGCTGCGGAAGAGAAGAGGGGCGCCGGCCGGGCGACACTCCAGCCGGCGAACCAGCCCACGGCGACGGCAAAGACAACGACGAGCGATACCGCCCAGTACCGCGAGGAGGTGAACGGGCGATCGCCCCGGCCGCCCAGCGCCGTCTCGGTGCGCAACCCCACGAAAATGAACCCTGCCGGAACTCCGATCAAAGTGACGGCCAGCATCGGCCAGGATGAGTCCCCTTCCTGCAGGGCATGCCAGCCGTGAATCAGGTGATGCGGCCCGCAGCTCGCGGCCATCAGCGAGAAGCCGATGCCAAAGCGTGACCAGCCCCGGTAGCGGCGCAGGCTGAACGTCTCCCAGGCTGACAGCAGTCCGAGGCCTGTAGAGGCGAGGCCGATCAGCAGATTGCCGATGCCGATGACGAGGTCCATCAGCGACCGTCTCCGGACTTGGCGCCCATCGGCGCGCCGATGTGGTCGAGGAATTCGTCGATGAAGTAGCGGTGCCCACGTCGCGCCCGCACGTCGGCGGAAATGTCGGCGGCGTGCAGCGAGCGCTCGGCGCGTGGCCGCCACAGTGTCTGATCCAGCATCGGGGTGATTTGTTCGGAGGTGACGGGTGGCGAGAACAGGTAACCCTGTGCTACCGCACAGCCCATGCGCAGCAAGGCGGCCGCCTGCTCGCGCCTTTCGACACCCTCCGCAATAGGGTGTTTGCCCATGGCGAAGGCAAGACTCAGGATCGAGGAAACGATGGCCGTATCGCCCGGCTCAGCGCCGAGACCGTCGATAAAATCCCGGTCGATTTTCAACACCTCAGCCGGCAGGTCACGCAGCCGGGTCAGCGATGAGTGTTGCGTGCCGAAGTCGTCGATCGCGACGTAGACCCCCATTTTCCGCACCTGATCCAGCACCCGGACCGTGTCTGCCGTGGCCCCGGTCACTGCCCTTTCCGTGATTTCCAGACACAGCGCCGTGGGATCGATAGCGGTGTCAGAGAGAATGCGCGCGAGCTCTTCCGTGAAACCCGGCGCCTCGACTTCGCGCGGCGAGACATTCACGGACATGGCCAGTGGCCGACCCGGTGCGTGCAGTGCCCACTCCGCCAGCTGGTGGCAGGATTCGCGCAGCACCTGTCGACCCACATCCACGATGAGCCCGCATTCCTCAGCGACCGGTATGAAGTCGTCCGGCGGAACGATGCCGTCCGTCGGATGTCGCCAGCGCACCAGCGCCTCGAGCCCGACCACGCGCCCGGTCTTCAGACTGACTTGCGGTTGGTATACGACGAACAGTTGCGCTGCGCGCAGCGCCAGGCGCAGGTCCGACTCGATCTGCACACGTCTCTCGGCTTGTGCGTACAGCTCGTCGTTGAACTGCTGCAGCCTGGCACGGCCTCGACCCTTCGCCGCGTAGAGGGCGGTGTCAGCCTCGCGCAACAGCCGCTCCGCGGTCTTCTCGCCAGGGGCGCACAGCGCCACACCGATGCTCGCCGAAACCACCACTTCCTTGTGTGCAACGAAGACCGGCTGCGCTGTGGTGGCGAGTATTCGCGCTCCAAGCGCGGTCTCTGAGCCGGCCGTAGCACGGGGATGCAGGATCACCAATTCATCGCCGCCGAAGCGGCTCGCCGTATCCTGGCTGCCGAGGCAGCCGACGATGCGCCGCGCCATCTCGCGCAGTACCTCATCGCCGCTGCCGTGACCCAGCGAGTCGTTCACGCGCTTAAAGTTGTCGAGATCGACAAACAGGATTGCAATGCGCTCGCCCTCAACAGCAGTCCGGGCGAGTTCGCGTTGCAGGCGGCCCAGTAGGACCTCACGGGTCGGCAACCCGGTTAGCGGGTCGTGAGTCGCCGCGTATCGAAGGCGATCGACCACACCGCGCAGGTGGCTGACCTCTGACTGGTCGTCCTCAAGGAGCGCTTGCATCGGATCGTTGGAATTGGTCTGGAATAGCCCTTGGGCCATGTCCCTAATCCCCCGCACATCAGGCGCCGCGCCCTCGCGAAAGTGAGGCCTTAGCAGCCTGTATCGGCCAACTGCAGCCGGGCTGCAGGACGCGGTTCACACAATCCGTCGCGAACCGCAGTCCCTGCGTGCCGGCAGAAGACACTTGTTAAATCCGCAGATTTACGGACTGTCTACCGCGAGGAGAGCGCGGTCCGTAGGCTCAAAAGGGTGTGTCGATTGGCGGATCTTGGAAGGAGCGAGAGCGCGTCAAAGTAGCGCAGCTAGGGTGAGGGCCTTCCCTAAACCCCGGGAACTGAGCCATTTGCACTGATGCGGTATCACGCTCCGGGCAGCGAGATCCGCTCCGCCATGCCACTCGAGGCCGCCCGCGCGGTCTCCATCAGCAGCGATGCCCAACGCTGCGCAAGCTCCTCGGGAGTCCAGCGGCTGGTCGGCCCTGAAATATTGATCGCCGCCACCGGCCGGCCGTGCGGGCCCATCACGGCCGCGCCGATGGTGAGATCACCGCGGTAACACTCCTGATTGGCGCGCGAATAGCCCGTTTCGCGTGCCTCGGCGACGAGCGCCAGCACGCGCTTTCTGTCGGTCACGGTCATCGCGGTCAGGGGTCGCAACGCCGAGCGGTCGAGCACGTCATTCACTTCCTCGATCGGCAGGCGCGACAAGTAGGCGCGCCCCGCCGCGGTGCAGAACATGGGCAGTACCCGGCCCACCGGCATGTGAATCTGGAAAGCCTTGTGACTCGGAAAGCGTGCTACATAGACCATCTGCGTGCCGTCGGGCTCGGACAGGCTCACCGACTCGCCGGTGGCGGTGTTGAGGGCCTGCAGGTGACCGGTTGCTCCCTCGATGAGGGCGTGACCAGACAAGTACGCATACCCGAGCGTCAGTACGCGCGGACACAGTACCCAGCCCTTGGCGCGCGCGTCGCGCCGCACGTATCCCAGGGACTGCAGGGTGTGGCTGATGCGCTGCGCCGAACTCTTGGTAATGCCCGCGGACCTGGCCATCTCTTCCAGAGTCAGCGCGCGGTGCTCACCACCGAAGGCACGCAGCACCGCGAGCGCCTTTTCGACCGACTGATTCAGCGGCAACCCCGCAGCGCGTGCGCTGGGCTTCGAGGCCGGAAGGCTGCGCGCCTTCCTCTTGCCCGAACCACTGGATTGATCTTTCATTTCGATATGTAGTATGTAAGACTCACTGTGCGATACACAAGACTCATAAAAAGAGGGGGATCGCGCATGGCTACCGGATGTTCGGCGGCGCGGCACGCGCTGTGTCTGATCGGCTGCACCTTCGGCGGGCTTCCTCTGCAGGCCCTGGCAGAGGACTCCACAACCGAGCTCACCGTGATCGTGGTCACCGCCGAACGCAGGACCGAGAGACTGCAGGACGTACCCGTCGCCGTGACGGCGATCTCCGGAACAGACTTGGAGGCGCGCGGCGTCCGACAGGCAGCGGACGTCGTGAGCAGCGTGCCCAACATGATGCTCAACCTGCCGTACGGGCCGGAGGCGCAGCCCACGTTCACACTGCGCGGCGTCACGACCCAGGACTTCAGCCAGAACCAGAGCAGCCCCATCGCGATGTACGTCGATGAGGTCTACAAGCCCGTCGGGGCAGTGCAGGCGCTGCAGACTTTCGATCTGGACAGGGTGGAAGTACTGCGCGGCCCGCAGGGCACGCTGTATGGCAAGAACGCGACCGGAGGCGCGGTCAACTTCTATTCACGGAACCCCAGCCTTACCGACTACGACGGATACCTCACCGTCGGCGCGGGCAACTACAACGACCGCTCGACGCGCGCGGCGGTAGGCGGCCCGATCGTGGATGACACCCTCGGCTGGCGCGTCGCCGTGTACTACGAAGAACGCGACGGCTGGGTGCACAGCGTTGCACCTGACTTCATCCCGGGCGCGCCCACCGTCGAGCCGCTGAACGGTGTTGACGCGCTGGCCGCCCGCCTGACGCTGCTGGCGAAGACCACGGACCAGTTCTCCGTCTCGCTCAAGCTGGCCGCGACCCGCTCCGGCGGCACTCCTTACGGCGCGCACGCAATCGCCAACGACCCGAACGTCACAGGCTTCAGCGGCGACATCGGCTGGTTCGACAACGGGGCCAAGTATGCCGTCCACAAGGACATTCGCAACGACAGCGCCGCGCTCAAGATCGACTGGCAGCTGAGCCCGCACGCGACGCTCACCTCGGTCACCGGCTTTGACTACGGCCGCTGGTACGAGAAGAGCGATGACGGCGGACTGCCCGTCACCGCGCGCATCGACGACCCGAATACCTACTTCTCGAGCGTCAATGCGTTCTCGCAGGAGATCCGCATTGCATCGCACGACACCGGCGCTTTGGGCTGGCTGGGCGGCCTCTACTACGGGCGCGAGAGCACGCACGCGACCGTTCAGTTCCACTTCTTCGATGGCTATGTGGGCTTCTGGTCGCCACAGGTTCCGCCCACCAGCCCAAGCATCGCTTTGCCCCTGTACGGCTTCGATGAGTACAACAGCTTCGACCAGGTTAAAGACAGCCGCGCGTTGTTCGCCAACATTACCTTCATCCTGACGCCCACCGTGACGCTGCGCGGCGGCGTGCGTTATACGAAGGACAAGGTGACCATCGACAACTTCTACGCCCTCGAGGGCGGCCTGCCGAGCCCTGGCTCGGTGGGCACAGGGCCGGACATCGATGCCGCCACCTGGTGGACGCAAACCATCGGGGATCTGCCCCCCGGCGCGCCCCCCGCGCCCCGCACCTCGTTCCAGCAGGGACTCGCGCCCCAGGGTCTCGGGGTGCACCCCGAGTTCGGTAAGGACACCAGTAATGTGAGTGGCAAGATCGGCGCAGACTGGAAGCCGAGCGACGGGGTGCTCGCCTACCTAAGCATCAGCGAGGGCTATCGCGGCGTGGCCTTCAATGGCCAGGCCTACAACGACCAGACGGAGCTGACCTTCGCAGATCCGGAGAAACTGTACTCCTACGAGCTGGGACTCAAGACCGAGTTTGCCCAGCGTCGCGGCATATTTAATGCCGCACTCTTTCACTATGATTACCGGAATCAGCAATTCCTGGATGCCTTTTCCCTGCCCGGCGGTCTCGGCTCCGGCTTCCGCACTGTGAATGCGCCGAAGTCCCGGGTGGATGGGGCTGAATTCGAGCTGCGCGGCAAAGTAACCCCCGATCTGGAGATCGGTTCGACTCTTGGCCTCATGCACAGCAAGTACGTGGAGCTCTCGCTGCACGCCGGAGGACACGAGGCCCCCGGCGTGCTTCGCGTGTGCTGCGTCGGAAATCAGCTGATTCAGGCTCCTGACTACAACGCCAGCCTCGATTTCAACTGGCGCGCCATACACTTCGCGGCAGGCGACCTGCACCTGATGGGAGATGCAAACTTTTACGGTAAACAGTACTTCGATGCATTCAACACTGAGCGCGACGCGCAGGGGGCCTATGGGATCGCCAACGCGCGCGTGGCGTTTGAAAGCACGGGCAAGCGCGGCTTCGTAATCGGTGCCTGGATAAAAAATCTCACCAACCGGCAATACCTCGCCTACGCCCTTAATCAGAAGGACCTTGATACCGGCGCGCTGGGTTTTGATTACGCTCTCGTCGGCGAGCCGCGTACCTATGGGGCTGACGTTACGTATCGGTTCTGACAGCAAGTGGGTCGAGCAGGGTGTGCGCGCGCCAGTGGATCCTCGAGCCCTATCTGAAGTGCGGACCACTCGGCCATTTGTGGCTCGGGCGGAAGCCCGCACCCGTAGATTCTTGACCCAGATAGCGCGATGAGTCCTGGCAGCAGCGTCGTTCCGCTCTATGTCTGGCTCACGCCCGCTCTGATTGCTCTTTTCCTCTATGGACTTGGGCAGGGCCTCGTAAAGAAGTGGATTGGCGAAGTCCCGCCAGCGCGCTTCTGCCTCTACTACGTGCTCGCCACCACGATCGTCAATCTCGGCTTTTTCATCCTGGATGATCACCCGCCCCTGCTGGCGGCTAGCGGCTTGGGATTCTTGGCCTTCGGGGTACTGGCATACCTATTCGACGGCGCGGCATGGATCTTGTACTTCCAGTCGATCGTGCTGGGGCCGGTTGCCATCGTGGGGACGTTGTCGGCGGCATATCCCGCGCTGACCATCGTGTTCGCGCGCGTCTTCCTGCATGAGGACCTTGCTCCCCTGCAGTATTTGGCGGTCACCCTCGTCATCGGCGGCTGCCTCGGTCTGTCGTACACGCCCTCCGGCGCAGACACTCAGACCACGAGCCGGCGATGGATCCCGCTGTCCTTGCTCGCGCTGGTCTGTTGGGCTTCCTCCAACACGATTATCAAATACTCCTACTCGCTGCCCGGCGCGAACGAGGCAAATCTTGCCGTCTGCAGTTCGATCGGTGGCGCGCTGACACTCGGGGTTTTCGGCTTGCTGCGCGGGCGGCGCGGCCCGCACTCCGCTCGGGCCTGGGTGCATTCGTTCGTACCGATGGGAATGATGGCCGGTGGCAGCCTCGGGCTGATTATCGCCGCACGCCACGGGCCGATCTCCATCGTCACACCGCTGATCGGCTCCTATCCGGTGGTGACCCTTATATATGCGGCGCTGGTACTGAAGGAGCGGATAACACGCCTGCAGTACGGCTGTATTGCGTCGATCATCACAGGGATTGTGCTTTGCTCCGTGTAGGCACGAGGTTTCAGCGCGGGAGTCCATCTGCGCGTTCCCAGTTTACGAACACCGACGGAACCAGTTTTTTGTCGGAACGCGTACCCGCCGGACAGCAGCTTCTGCCTACGATTCGCGTGCTCCATCCGGCCGGATGCGTGCATCGGCCGTGAGATCGAGCACGTCGATCTCAGCTTCCACCGCGTGAAAGGCATCATCGCCGATCAACTCCTGCCGGCGCAGTTCGTGCAGCGCGGCACGCTGCGCCGCGACGGCGGCCTGTTGCAGATTCGCAAGCGCCGACTCGCGCCGGACAGAGGCGCTCGCCTGCGCTTCGTCCTTACCCAGCAGCAAGCGTGCCTCGTATTCCTGGCGCAGCATGTCCGCGGCCCCGCGGTTGGGAGACTCCTCAAGGGCGCGCAGCGCCGCCTTGGCCGTCTTGGCACGCGCCACGCCGATCTCGCGCTCGACGGAATCATCGGGATTGAGATGCACGCGCCGCATGATCGGTCCTAGAGTCAGCCCCTGAATCACCAGGGTGCTGACCACCACGCAAAAAGCCGTCAACAAGATCAGATCGCGAAACGGGAATGGCGCGCCGTCGGTCCCCACCGGGAGGGCCAGCGCGGCGGCGACGGTGACAATTCCGCGCATGCCCGCCCAGGAAATCACGAGCCCGGAGCCGACGGTCGGCACCATGGTCGGGCGTCGTGCCGGCGTAGGATTGCGGCGAATACGCCACCGTGCCCACCAATTGTAGGGCATCCACCACAGGATTCTGACCAGGATCACCGTGGCGGAGACCGAGCCGGCAAAGAGTAAGTAAATGCCCCACTGCTCAGGTGAAATACGCTGCAGAATTCCGCGCAGCTGTAGACCGATCAGGAGGAATGCCAGCGCATTGAGAACGAACACCGCGACATCCCACACCGCATAGGATGCGATTCGATGGCGGCCATCCTGGCGCGCTGGGGCGCGCCGAGCGACGCACATGGCAAAGGTGACGACGGTGATAATCGCAGACAGGCCGAGCCGTGCGGCAATAATCCAGACCGCGAACGTGCTGATGAACTGCAGCAGCACAGAGATCGGGATGTCCTCGACGCGGCTCATCATCCAGGCGAGCACCCGCGAGAATAGAAACCCTGCGACCACGCCGCCGACACCCGTGAGCATCAGCATGAGCAATGCACTGCCGGCGGAAAATCTACCGGTAAGCGCCGCAACCGTCGCGACGCGGAATATCAGGAGTGCGGTCGCGTCGTTAAAGAGACTTTCGCCCTCGAGGATCACCAGCAGCCGATGCGGTGTCTTCAGGCGCCGCAGCACCGCGGTCGCCGCCGCAGCGTCTGGCGGCGACACGATTGCTCCGAGCGCAATGGCGGTTGCCCATGACATGTCTGGAATGACTAGCCGGGCGATCCACGCGACCGCGGCGATGGTCAGCAGGACGGTGAAGAAGGCGAGGTTGAGGACGGGTGCGAGATTGTGGCGCAGATCCCGGGGGGAGGCGTCGTAGGCGGCGTCGAGCAGCACCGGCGCCACGAACAAGGCCAGCGCTAGATCGGGATCGAGAGTGACCTGCGGGGCGCCGGGCGTGAGGGCGAGGATGCCCCCGCCAAGGGCCAGCAGCGCCGGATAGGGCACGCCGATGCGGTTGGCCCACAGCGAGAGGAGCGCCGCGACCAGTAGAAGCCCGATGGCTAGCTCGAATACGGCCACGCGTCGAGCGTGCCGCACCCGGCCGTGATTGTCACTTCGTTTGCAACGCTTGAGCGATCGTGCCGGTGTCCGCTAGTTGAAGGGACTCCTATGCTGAGTCACGCGCGAACTCAGGCCGCGCGCCTTGCAGATGCGCTGCGCAGCGCGCCAGATAGACCGTGGTCTCTGCAGAACGCTCAGAAGCTCAGACTCAGCGCGGCGTCCCGGAGCGGGCGCGGAGATGTTGCGCCGAGGCAGCAAGTCCGATAGCGCGCCTGCTGCGTCCGCCGAAGCGGCAAATGGTGAAGCTGAGCTGCGGCGCGTGAGCGACCATTTCGAGCTGCGAGCAGACAGCTTTTTCCTGCTCAGCGCCTCGCGTTCGTGCTTCGCCGGGTCACTCGCCAAACGCCTTCGACGGGCGCCCAGCCCTGCCACGTGTTTTCGCTTGCATCCTGACTCGCATCGCTGAGCGGGAGGCGACCGATCCCGCGGCCCCCAGTCATGAGGCCAACAGAATGCGCCTGAAGTAGAATGGCGTCCGACGGCCACCGGCAAGCACAAAGAATATAGGGGGTGGGCGGGTGCAGGCGATCTGCGGAACATCTGCGTTGCTCGTGGCCATGGGGCTCTGCGCCGCGTCAAACGACGCCGCGGCAGCGCGCGTGGCCCTCGTCATCGGCAATGACGCATACATCCACGTCAGGCCGCTCAGCAATGCCGGCAACGATGCACGCCTGATGGCCGCGGCGCTGAAGTCCGCAGGCTTCGATGTGATCGGTGGCGTGCGTGCCAATCTGGATCGCAAAGCGATGTGGAGCGCGCTGGATCAGCTTCAGGTGCGCATCGCGAAGGGAGATGATGTCGTTTTCTATTACGCCGGACACGGTGTGCAGATCCGCGCCGACTCGCTGCTGCTGCCGGTCGACATCGAAGCCAACAACGATGACCAGGTGTTACGCGACGGCATTAATCTCGTGGAAGTGCAGGACGAGTTGAAGAATGCGCGTTTCGCGCTGATGGTCGTGGACGCCTGCCGCAACAACCCCTTCCCGCCGAAGCCCGGAGGTACCCGTGGCGTCGGCGCGCCCGCCGGGATCGTGCCCATAGAACCAGCGCGCGGCAATGTGATTCTTTTGTCCGCGAGTCGCAATCAGCAGGCACTTGATGAAGTTCCCGGTATCACGAAGTCCAACGGCCTCTTCACCTACACGCTGGTGCAGGCGCTGAAGGTCCCCGGGGTCGACGTCGTGCAGGCGATGCACAACGTGCGCGAGGAGGTAGAGCAGCAGGCCCGGCTGGCCAACCACGAACAACGTCCGGCGCTCGTGGAAGAGATGGACGGGACGTTTTTCTTCTTTCCCAAGACCGGCGCAACTGTCTCTTCTGCGAGTCCTGTGGCAAGAGTCGCGACGACCGCTCCCGCCGCGATAGTGGATGGCGCGCCTGCCAAAGCCGCACCTGCCGACATCGCAGCTCCCAACGTGGCCAATGCGGACGGCGGATCGGCCGGGGTCGGGCCGGGGCGCGCCGGCGTACATGCGGCGGCGGCAGCCAGAATGAGGCCCGGTGGCCCCTATCCGGCTTGGGGGACCTCCAGCCTGCTACCGGGAGTTGTCGGAACCGGCACGGTGGTGATCAACGCTGATGGGACCGTCGATACCCTGGCCACCAACGGCGACCGCACTCACGCGACGGTGAACGCGTCGGATCCTGACAACGTCACCGGCACCTCGGTCACCCATCTTGGAGTGGTGAACGGCGTACAACGCCGCTATCCAGACGGGTCGATAAGCACTCGCGTGACGTTCAGCGGGCGACTGGCGAACGGCAAGATCACCGGCACTTGGTACGACAAGTTCCAGACCGGACAGTTCGAATGGACCGTCGGTGCGCCGCAATGAAGGGGCTCGTATGCTGATTCGGCTCATCGCAGGCTGCACGCTGACCTTTTTCGCCGCGATCCCCCTCACACATGCGGCTGATGACACCGCGCGCTTCTATGGCAGCTGGACGGCCTCGTTCCCATTGAATGGGCAGACGATCACGATCCTTTCGATACACGATGCATCGGGTTACAAGAACTTCACCGTCAGTTCGACCGGAAACGTGCCGGCCGGCGAAGGCAGTTTCTTGGCGGCAGACGGTAAGTATTCGACCAGTGCTCCCGTCCCCAACAACGCAGGGATCTATCACTTCCTGAGCGACGGTACCGTGGTGTGTACCAACGCTGCTGGCCAGACGCTGATCTGGAGACGCGCCAATGCATCAGCCGTCCCGCAAGCCGCCATGGGTGCGACTGCCACGGCGCCCGCGCCACCGCCACAACCCGCGCTGGCACGCCCGTCGCCGGCCTACGACCCATCATTGCCGCCCGAAACGAACGCCGCCATTGCCGCATTCAACAACAAGGACTACAAGTCAGCGTGGACGCACTTCATGGCAGCCGCACAAGCCGGCGATGCGGAAGCCCAGGCCGGGCTTGGTGCCATGCTGTTCTCGCATCTCAACCCTCCGGGAACGGGCTACTACGCGCAGTGCGAGAAATGGCTGCTCGCTTCGGCGAATCAGGGCAATACCAAGGGAATGGTGTTCCTGGCGAAGTTTTACTACGCCAGAGCGACGGCGGTCGCGGGTCCGCTCAATCCCGACGTCCCGATGTCACAACGCTCGAATGTCAACAATCCGGAGGTCAGCGCCAACTATGCCAAGGCGCGCGGGTGGTTCGAACGGGCTTCAACCAAGGGCGATATCTACGCAATGGGTAACCTGGCCACCATGCTAGATGCCGGACTCGGGGGCCCGCGCGATGCGGATCGCGCGGCGCAACTGCGTGCTAGGGTAAAGGCCGGCCCCGATGCAGAATTTGCTCAGCGCGCCACAGCGGACCCGCAGTTTTCCGCCCTGATCGGCCTATGGCAGGCGGGCCGCTATGCCGATGCGATGCAAGCGGCGCAGGCGCCAGCACAGCGGGGTGACGCGCGGGCGCAGGCTCTGCTGGCACGTGGATATTTCGAAGGCACAGGCGCCGATCGCAACGCTGCCAGTGCACTCAGCTGGGCGCAAAAGTCGGCGGCGCAGAACGATGCCGACGGACTCTACTATCTGGGAATGATCTACTACGCCGGCTTCGGCGTAACTCGAGACTGGAAGTCAGCGCGCGATGCTTTCACGCACTCGGCGAAACTGGGCAAGAGACTCGCCGAGCAGAAGCTCAGCGACATCTATTACCAGACGTGCAAACCCCAGCCCAGCTACGCATCGAACGGCGACTACTTATCGTCGCAGTGCCCGAGCGTCGACCTGCTCTCCAACAGTTGGTGAGGCTCGTCGCAAGTCGACTGTCAACTGTTCAGCCACCCCGAGCCAACACGGCTCCCGGGGGACGACCGGTTTCTAATCCAGTGCGCGTCCCTTGCGGAAAAAGCCATGCGAAAATGACCCCGCGTACAGGACAGAGACCCGCTCCAACCTGTCCGCTAGGAATTCATCGCAGGCCCGCTTTACGCCGGGCAACTCGTTCCATCCGTTGTGGACGACAGGATCGCAGTAATCATCGATCAGGCAGACGGCTCCTTTCGACAGTCT
>DASTDD010000223.1:0-11915 GCA_035710545.1 Steroidobacteraceae bacterium | reverse complement strand
GCGGCGCGCGCCGCGGCGGTACCCTTCGGCATCGAGCCGGTTGACGAGGCGCGACGGCGTGAGCGGATCTCGCGGCTCAAGGGTCTCCTGGAGGAGCGGATCGTGGTGCTCGATGGCGCCATGGGTACGATGATCCAGCAGCACAGGCTCGAGGAGCGCGACTTCCGGGGAGAGCGCTTGCGCGCCCACGGCCGCGATCTGCGCGGCAACAACGATATGCTGTGTCTCACCCGCCCCGATGTCGTGAGCTCGATCCAACGTGCGTACCTGTATGCCGGCGCCGACATCATCGAGACCAACACGTTCAATTCCAGCGCCATCTCGCAGGCGGACTACGGCACCGAGGCGCTGGTGCCGGAGCTCAACTACCGGGCCGCACAGCTCGCGCGCCAGGCCGCGGACCAGTTCGCGCAGGCCTCCGGCCGGGCCGCGTTCGTCGCCGGTGCCCTCGGCCCGACGAGCCGCATGGCTTCGCTCTCGCCCGATGTCAATGACCCGGGGTACCGCAGTGTCAGCTTCGACGATCTCGTGGCGACCTACACCGAAGCCGGCCGGGCGCTGCTGCTGGGCGGCGTCGATGTGCTGCTCATCGAGACCATCTTCGATACGCTGAACGCCAAGGCGGCCATCTACGCGACTCAGGCGCTGTTCGAGGAGCTGTCGGTGGAAGTCCCCGTCATGATCTCCGGGACGATCACGGATGCCTCCGGCCGGCTTCTGTCCGGGCAGACTCCGGAAGCCTTCTGGAACTCGGTCCGGCATGCGAAGCCGCTGGCGGTCGGACTCAACTGCGCGCTCGGTGCGAATCAGCTCCGGCAGTACATCCAGGATCTCGGACGCGTCGCCGATACATACATCTGCGCCTATCCGAACGCCGGCCTCCCGAATGCATTCGGCGAATACGATGAGTCACCTCAGGAGACCGCCGGCATTCTGCGCGAGTACGGCGCATCCGGGCTGCTCAACATCGTCGGCGGCTGCTGTGGCACAACCCCCGAGCACATACGTCTGATGCGTGATGCGATGGGCAAGTTCGAGCGCCGGCCGCTTCCCGAGGCGATGCCCAAGTGCCGCCTCTCCGGTCTCGAGCCCCTCAACATCGACGCCGACAGCCTGTTCGTCAACGTCGGGGAGCGCACCAACGTCACCGGCTCGGCCAAGTTCCGCAAGCTGATCGAGGCGGGCGACTATGCCGCCGCGCTCGAGGTCGCGCGCCAGCAGGTGCTCAGCGGCGCGCAGATGATCGACGTCAACATGGACGAGGGCATGTTGGATTCGGAGAGCGCGATGGTGCGCTTTCTGCACCTCGTGGCCGCGGAACCGGACATCGCGCGGGTGCCGGTCATGATCGACTCCTCCAAGTGGTCGGTCATCGAGGCGGGCCTGAAGTGCGTGCAAGGCAAGGCGGTGGTCAACTCGATCAGCCTGAAGGAGGGCGAGGAAGCCTTCATCGATCACGCGCGCAAGGTGCGCCGCTATGGCGCAGCGATGGTGGTGATGGCCTTCGACGAGCAGGGTCAGGCGGATTCCATCGAGCGCAAGCTGGCGATCTGCAAGCGCTGCTACGACATCCTGACGCAGCGCGCCGGCGTGCTGCCGGAAGACATCATTTTCGATCCCAACATCTTTGCCATCGCCACCGGCATCGAGGAGCACAACGGATACGGACTCGCGTTCATCGAGGCGACCCGCCGGATCAAGGCGGCGATGCCCGACGTGCTCGTCAGCGGCGGCGTCAGCAACGTCTCCTTCTCCTTCCGCGGCAATGATCCGGTGCGCGAGGCGATGCATTCCGTTTTCCTCTACCACGCGATCGGCGCGGGCATGGACATGGGCATCGTCAATGCCGGGCAGCTCGCCATTTACGAGGAGATCGCTCCCGATCTGCGCCAGACCGTCGAGGACGTCGTCCTCAACCGGCGGCCGGATGGAACGGAACGACTGCTCGAGATCGCCGCCCGCTTCAAGGGCGAGGGCGGGACGAAGCGCCAGACTGACACGCAGTGGCGCTCGCTCCCGGTCGCCAAGCGCCTCGAGCACGCACTCGTGAAGGGCATCGACGACTTCATCATCGAGGATACGGAAGAAGCTCGCCTGACGTTCGAGCGCCCGCTGCAGGTCATCGAGGGACCGCTGATGGACGGCATGAACGTGGTCGGCGACCTGTTCGGCTCCGGCAAGATGTTCCTGCCGCAGGTGGTCAAGAGCGCGCGCGTCATGAAGCGCGCCGTGGCGCACCTCATTCCGTTCATCGAGAAAAGTCAGAGCGGCGCCGCGCGCTCCAACGGCCGGATAGTGGTGGCGACCGTCAAGGGCGACGTGCACGACATCGGCAAGAACATCGTCGGGGTCGTTCTTCAGTGCAACAACTTCGAGGTGATCGACCTTGGAGTCATGGTGCCCTGCGAGAAGATCCTGGATGCCGCGCGGCGCGAGAATGCGGACTTCATCGGACTCTCGGGGCTCATCACGCCCTCGCTCGATGAGATGGTCAACGTGGCCAAGGAGATGCAGCGTCAGGGGTTCGAGATTCCGCTGCTGATCGGCGGTGCGACCACCTCGCCGGCGCACACGTCGGTGAAGATCGCACCCCAGTACAAATCGCCGGTCGTCTACGTGAAGGACGCATCGCGCTCGGTGGGCGTGTGCCAGACACTCGTGAGCCGCACGGGGCGAGCCGAGTTCGTGGAGAAAGTCGCGGCGGAGCACGCGCGCCGGCGCGAGCAGCACGCCGGAAAGAAGACCAAGGCACCGGAAGTCAGTATCGCCCAGGCCCGCGCGAACCGCAGAAGGATCGACTGGAGCGCCTACTCCGCGGCGGCGCCGCGCGCCCCGGGAATACAGGTCTTCGACGACTATCCTTTGAAGGATCTGCTCGGCTACGTGGACTGGATGCCGTTCTTCAACGCCTGGGAGTTCGCCGGCAAGTTTCCCGACATCCTCACCGACCCCACGGTCGGCGAGGCGGCCAGCAATCTGTATGACGATGCGCGCCGGATGTTGAAGCAGTTGATCGGTGAATCATGGCTCACGGCCAAAGCGGTCCTCGGCCTGTTCCCGGCCAATTCCGTCGGCGATGACGTCGAGGTCTACACGGATGAGAGCCGGCGCGAAGTACTCACGACGCTGAACTTCCTGCGCCAGCAGAAGGGCAAGGCACCCGGACAGGCGCACGAGTGCCTGGCGGATTACGTCGCGCCGAAATCCAGCGGAGTGCCGGATCACATCGGGGCCTTCGCGGTCACCACCGGCGTGGGTATCGAGGAGCACCTGGCCCGCTTCGAGCGTGGCCACGATGACTACTCGAGCATCATGCTCAAAGCACTGGCGGACCGCCTCGCCGAAGCCTCTGCAGAGCATTTCCACGAGCGCGTACGCCGCCAGCACTGGGGATATGCGAACCGTGAGTCCCTGACCAACGCCCAACTGATCCGCGAGGAGTACCTCGGCATCCGACCGGCGCCCGGGTATCCGGCCTGTCCCGATCACACCGAGAAGGCGAAGCTGTGGCAGCTCCTCGATGCGGAGCGCAATGCCGGCATCCGTCTCACCGAGTCCTTCGCGATGTATCCGACCGCGGCAGTCAGCGGCTGGTATATCGGTCATCCCGATGCGCACTACTTCGCTGTCGGCAAGATTGACCGGGATCAGGTCGAAGACTACGCGCGGCGCAAGGGCATGCAGCTCGGCGAGGCGGAGAAGTGGCTGGCACCCAATCTCGGGTACGAGCCCCGGTAAGGAAAACCTGGCTCAGTGCGCGCGCACGGGGTCGGTGCTCGTCATCGAGCGATGATGCGGGGGCGGGTGCGACTCTCGCTCGAGTGCCTGCAGATAGGCGGGGCCGCCCAGGTCGCGCATCTGGGTCATGATCCAGTCCCGGCGGCTCAGCACATAGGCTGACGGGCGCTCCGCACGCATGCGCAGCGGATTGGGCAGTACGGCCGCCAGGATCGCGGCCTCGTCGGACGAGAGCCGGGCCGCCGGTTTGTGATAGAAGCGTTGCGCCGCCGCCTGGACCCCGTAAACGCCGCGGCCGAACTGCGCGATGTTGAGATACATCTCGAGGATCCGCTCCTTGGGCCAGAGGGTCTCGATCAGCACGGTCAGGTAGGCCTCGAGCCCCTTGCGCACGAAACTGTGCCCATTCCAGAGAAACAGGTTCTTGGCCACCTGCTGGCTGATCGTGCTCGCGCCCCGCAGCTTGCGACCCCGCTCACTGGCCCGGACCGCTTCGCGAATGGAGTGCAGGTCGAATCCGCCGTGAAACGGGAACTGCTGGTCCTCCGAGGCGACCACGGCCAGCGCTGCATTCGGCGATATGTCCTCGAGGCTGGTCCATTCGTAATCGGTGCGATACCTGCGGTCGCCCTCGCGCGCTGCCTGCGCGCGCGCTTCGATCATGAATGCGCTCGTCGGTGGATCTGCCCAGCGCAGCATCCCGACGAGCGCCGCGGAGAGAATGAGACATGCGAGGACCAGGAAGAGGGCCCACTTCAGGAGCCAGCCCAGGATCCCCCCGTGCCTCTGCTCAGGCTCCTTCAACGGTTCGCGCGGAAACGATGACGACGTCCTCGATGGGGGCATCCTGGTAGCCCTTGCGCCTGCCGGTCTTGACGGCGGCGATCTTGTCGACCGTATCCATCCCTTCGGTGACCCTGCCGAAGACAGCGTAACCGTAGTCGCGTGTGCTGTTGTCGAGGAAGCCGTTGTCGACCAGGTTGACGAAGAACTGCGAGGTGGCGCTGTTGATGTCGCTGGTGCGGGCCATCGACAGCGTGCCGCGCTGGTTCTTGAGCCCGTTCTTCGCCTCGTTCTTGATCGGCTCGCGGGTAGTCTTGCTCGCGAAGTCCTTCGTGAGGCCGCCTCCCTGGATCATGAAGCCCGGGATGATGCGGTGGAAGATGGTGCCGTCGAAGAAGCCATCATCGACGTACTTCTGGAAATTCGCGGCACTCAACGGTGCTTCCTTCTGGAACAGCTCCACCGTGAAGTTGCCATGGGAGGTTTCGAATCTGATCATAGGTCCTCGTGTGCGATGGAATCGGGTGTATCAGGGCCACTGAGCCTCGGTCATGCGCTCGTGACCGGCGAGATCGCGGTGTGAGCGTACGTGACCGAAGCCGCGAACGACAAGCTCACGCGCGACGGCGGTTGCCTGCCCGGCGCCGTGCTCGAGCAGGAGCCAACCGCGACGCTCCAGGTGCTGTGGCGCCTGGCGAATGATGGCGCGCAGGCAAAGCAGCCCGTCTGCTCCCGCTGCAAGCGCGAGCCGCGGTTCGTACTTCAGGCCCGGAGCCGCCAGGGCGGGGTCATTTTCGGCCACGTATGGCGGATTGCTCACGACGAGATCGAAGCGCCGTCCGGGGAGTGCATCGAACCAGCTGCCTCGCAGAAACTCGACGCGATTCAGGCCCAGGGCCGCGGCATTCGCGCGCGCCATGGTGAGGGCATCGTCAGACAGATCAGTGGCCGTGACCAGCCAGTCAGGTCGCTGGCTGGCGAGGGCCAGCGCCACGGCGCCCGAGCCGGTACCCAGATCGAGCACGCGCCCAGTTGAGTCGCGCTGCACACTGAGCGCACGCTCGACCAGCAATTCGGTCTCCGGGCGGGGTATTAGAACTGCCGGGCCGACTGCCAGCTGCATCGACCAGAACTCCCGGTGGCCGACTATGTAGGCCACCGGCTCCCCCGCCCTGCGCCGCTCGATGAGCCGCTCGAATCGCTGCACGCGCTCGTCGCTCGGAGCTGCCTCGGGATGAGAGCGGATCTGCGCCCGGCTCATTCCCAGAGCGCAGCCCAGCAGCACCTCGGCGTCGAGCTGCAGGGAGGCCGGGTCGGCTGCGTCGGCGAGGCGTTCGGTGCCTCGCGCGAGCAGCGCTCCGACGGTGAGATTGCCGTCCATAGCCCGTAATATTCGCGGATGCCGACGCTTTTGTATCCTCCTGCACGCCCGCAGACCATCGGGGAGGTGCTGGACAGCGCCTTCCGGATCTACACGGCCACGCTGCTCGCCGCGCTGCCCTTCGGGGTTCTCGCCATCGTGTGCGGCCAGCTGCCTCGGATCTACCTGATCGCAACGGGCCGGCCGCTGCGTCAGTTCGGGGGCGGGGACCCGGTCTGGCTGATCCTCTATGGGCTCGGGCTATTCTTCTCGATCGCGTTCGTGAACGTCATCGTGTTCCGGCAGGCAGGCCTCCTGGCAGGCTCACGCTCCACCCGGCGCGCCGTCGCGGCCGGAATGCGCAAGGCACCAGCGACTTTCGTGGTCGCGATCCTGCTGTTCCTGGCTGTAGGTGTGTGTTTCGTGCCGCTTGCGCTGATGCCGAGCGACTACATCAAGTGGGGCGTCGTGGTGTTGAGCGTTCCTGCTACCTATGTCGGCGTCCTGCTCTCATGCTGCGTCGTTGCGGTACTGGTCGGTGGCAAGGGGGTGTTCGGCAGCCTCCGTTACAGCGCTCACCTGGTGCGAGGCAACTGGTGGCGCGTGGCTGCGATTTTCTCAGTCGCCTTTGCCATGCTGGCCGTGTTCTACGTGCTGTTAGGTGTCCTGGCGGCTCTGCTGGCGCCGCTCGCCGGCATTGCCGATGTCGCGGTCTTCGCGGCGGTCTCGGCTGTCATGGCGGCCGTGCTCGGGGCGGTCGGGACCCCGTTCTACAGCGCCGTCGGCCTTGCGCTCTACAGCGACCTGGAGGCGCGAAGAGAGGGCACGGACCTGGAGCGGCGCATTGCCGGCGCACCGGTCAATTGAGTCGTGAGACGGACGATGCTCGACGGCCGCACCGCGCCACTGCTGATGCTTCTCGGGTGCGCTGTGTGGGGTCCGATGGCCCCGGCGCAAACACCATCCGGTATTTCGCAAGCTGCGTCGCCACCGCAGAGCGCCGCCCATCCGGCGCCGGCCTTGGCTGGCCTCGAGGAATGCATCCGGCGGCTCGATCCGCAGGCGGACATCGGCTTCGAGCGGATCGCGGTGCGTTGCCCGGATCTCGCACAACAGCTGGAGCACGGCGCATGGGCTCGTTGGCTGCCGCGAGACTGGCGGGGCCCAGGTAACGACCTGTCGGCTGCCAGTCTGCAGGAGCTGCGCGAACTTGCCACGCGCGAACTCGCCACGACGCTCTCCCCACGCTCACCCGACGTGCAGTCCCTCAGGGGGGTGTTGGCTACCCTCGGGAACAAAACGACGGAAAAAGCCACCGGGTGGTCGCGCTTCAAGAACTGGCTGCGCTCGATATTCGCTTCGCGCGAGGACTCGGACAACGGCGGCTGGCTCACGCACATGATCTCGCGCGTTGGGTTCTCGCAGTCGATGCTGGACCTGATTTCCTATGCGGCGCTGGCCGCCGTGGTCGCACTCGCGGTGTTGATTGTTCTGAATGAATTGCGGGTTGCCGGAATATTGGAGAAGCGGCGCGCGGGAAGACGCATGAGAGGAGGACAGCGGGACCTGCGCGTCATCGAGAGCGGTTGGCAGCGCATCCAGCACGCCCAGCCCGCCGACCGGCCCCGGCTGCTGCTGGAGCTGATCGCGACGCGACTCGCCGGTCCGCCCTTCGTTCCGCCGTCACGCGCGCTCACGGTGCGAGAGCTCGCCCGGACCGCTCCGGTCTCCGAGCCCGCCGATCGGGCTCGCCTGGCAGAGCTGGCCTCCGTCGCAGAGCGCGTGCGGTTTTCCGGTCACGAAGTTCCGGCGCACATGCTGGAGGAGCCGGTCGCACAGGGCCGGGAGTTGCTCGATCGCCTCGCCGCCCGGGCCCAATCATGAAGGAGCGTCTGATAACACTGCTTTGCGCACTCGGCGCGCTCCTTCTCTTCTTCACCATGTTCGTGCGCGGCCGGGCAGTGACCGGGGATGAGGAGGTGCCGCGGCCAACGACGGTCGAGCGGCGTGGGAACGGCTACTTCGCTGCCATGGAGTGGCTCGATGCCTCACATATCCGCTCCATATCGCTGCGCGATCGCTTCGACAAACTCGCCACGCGCAAGGATCTCGCGCCGCGGGGCAACATCCTGATCGTGACGCTGCCGGCCACGGCCCCCTACAAGACCGAGGAATTCCGTCCGCTGGACCACTGGGTTCGGGCGGGAAATACCATGCTGGTGCTGGCGGCGTTGTCGGACAGCCCCGACTGGGCCTTCTCCATCGGCAGCCTCGCCTCGGGCGACCTGAATCTGCTGACCGGGCTGAATTTCGAGACCGTCAAGACGCGGGAGAGACGCTTGCGCAGCTCTGGGCACCATGCGCCAACCGAGAGTGCCGCGCGCCCGGCAGAGGCGGGCACCCTGAGAGATCGAATTGCGGTAGCCACCCGCAGGCTGACAGAGCCGACCCGTGAAACCTTCGTCGCGAACCGGCCTCACGCCTACTTTGCCGGCGTGCGCGCAGGCGTGGCCCTTTCCGACTACGCCTCCCAGCCCTGGAGCGCACAGGTCCCCTACGATGGCTTCGTCTTCGAGCTCGCGCATGAGCACGACAGCGGCGAGGGGGTACTGTGGACGCGGCCGCTCGGCAATGGCCGGATAGTGGTCAGCGCGTTCGGATCCCTCTTCACTAATCGCACCATCGGGCTCGCCGATAATGCCAGGCTGCTGGCCAACATCGTGAGTGCCAACCTGGGGCCAAGAGGCGCGGTTCTGTTCGACGACGCTCATCAGGGACTGGGCTCCGGGTATGATCCGGTGAAGTTCTATCACGACCGCCGGCTGCGGCTGACCTTGGGCATCGTGGCCGCCCTGTGGCTGTGCTGGGTATTGGGTGCCACGCGACTACGACTCCCGGCGGTGCGTGTGCCGGTCCCGCGCGAGGCAGAGCTCGTGCGCTCGACCGGAGGATTTCTGGCGCGCGTGTTGATGCCCGCAGCAGCAGCACGCCGGATGATCGATCGGCTCCTGCAGCGGGCACCCTGGCCGACGCTCGAGCGCCATCCCCGAATTGCGCCCGGCGATATCCAGCAGCTCAAGACCTGGTACACGGACGCTTACGGCGCGGGCCAGGTTCCGCTCGTGCGCGTGCATAATCTCATCTCGAAAATCAACAGGCAGCTTGATTCATGAGCTCGTCTCTGCAGGATCTGGAAGCCGCGCTGCGGCGGGAGCTTGGTCGCGTGATCGTTGGCGCCGACGCGTCCATTCGCGCACTCGTGATCGCACTGGTCGCCCGCGGGCATGTGCTCGTGCAGGGTGTCCCGGGACTGGGCAAGACGCTGCTTGCGAAGGCTCTGGCACGCGCCCTGGGCGGTGAGTTCAAGCGCATCCAGGGTACCCCGGACCTGATGCCGAGCGACATCATCGGTGTCCACGTGTTCGATGATCAGCGCCGCGCGTTCGTCTTCCGGCCGGGGCCCCTGTTCGCGGATGTGGTGCTGGTCGATGAAGTCAATCGAGCGGGCCCCAAAACGCAGTCGGCACTGCTCGAGGCGATGGAGGAGCGGCAGGTCAGCGTCGAGCGGGAGGTGCTGGCGCTGCCGGCGGATTTCCTGGTGCTGGCCACCCAGAATCCGCGCGAGTTCGAGGGCACCTACCCACTTCCCGAATCGCAGCTCGACAGGTTCATGCTGCGCATCGATGTCAATTACCCCGAGCGTGCGGCGGAGGTGGAGATTGTGGCGCGATACGGGGGCACGCTGACCGCGGGACGCATGTCTCTTGAAGACGTCGGTAGGCTGCCGGCCAACCTTCTGGAGAAAGCGCGCGTAGAGGTAGATCGTGTTCACGTCTCCGAAGCGATCACAGGATACGTGCTGGATGTCGCACAGGCGTCGCGCGCTCATCCGCGCTTGTCTCTGGGTCTTTCCACGCGCGGCGTGATCGCGCTCGTGAAGGCGGCGCGCATCACCGCTGCGCTACGCGGCAGCGACTTCGTGGCTCCGGATGACGTGAAGGATGTGGCCGGGTGGGTGATTGCGCACCGACTCGTGATGACACCGGAAGCGGCGCTCGAAGGAATGACCGACCTGCAACTTGTGGAGCGGCTGCTGGCCGATACGCCGGCACCCCGTTGACCAGCATCCCATGCATCTCGCACAGCGCGCCTTTGCGTTGATTCTGCTCACTGCGGTGCTCGCGGTCACCGGCATCTGGTCGAGCGAGCCTGGATTATCCGATGTCTGGCGATTACCGGCGGCGCTGCTGCTCATCGGCCTCGGGTACGAGGCCTTGATGATCCGTCGAGCCGCTGTCGTGATGAGCGTGGAAACCGCGCCGCGTGCTTTCTTGGGGCGGGAACAGGCAGCGGCATTTGCGTTCCGCAACGACAGTCCACGTACGATCCAGCTCGAGTACGCTCCGGCGACTCCGCCAGGCGTGCTGGCAGATATGCCCGTTCGGACGGTTGTCGCGCAGGCCAACGCAGTGGCACGCGACGCCTTCGTGTTGCTACCAGTGCGGCTGGGGCCGCAGGTTTGGCCGAAGGTGCCGGCACGACTCCTTGGTCCTCTCGGCCTCGCGTGGTGGTCGCGCATCCTGCAGCCTTCTTTGCGGCTCGCAGTGGCTCCTGACACGCTGAACACGGTTCGCAGCCGGCCACGAGGCAATCCTGCGGGAGCGCGCCCACGGCGTGTCATCGGGGCCGGGTCAGAGTTGCACCAGCTTCGGAGTTACGTGCGCGGTGATCCTCCGGCGCGCATCGACTGGAAGGCGACCGCGCGGGCCCACGAGCTCGTGACGCGAGAGTTCAGCGAAGACCAGCATCTGGACGTGCTCGTGGCGATCGACGCGGGACGGCTCAGCCGGATCAAGGCGGGCCGGCTGGATCGATTCGGGCTCTATGCCAACGTCGCGGCACGGCTTGCCGAGGTCGTGGTACCCAACGACGACCGGATTGGGCTCGTCGTATTTGCCGACCGGCCCGTGGCGGTGTGTGCGCCGGGTCGAGGCCTTCCGGCGGTGACGCGGATGCGGGCAGCCCTGGAGTCGCTATCCGTGCAGGCGGCCGAGTCGGATCCGCTCACGGCCGCGGTGCGCATTCGCGGCATGCTCATGCACCGCAGCCTGGTCGTGATGCTGACGGACCTCGACGATGCGAGCGTGGCGGATCAGCTGACTCGTGCAGTCAGACTGCTGTCGCCCCCCCATCTGGTCGTAGTCGCCGGCGTGCAAAGTCGCGAGATTGAAGAGCTGGCAAGTGCGCCGGCGCGCGACTGGCAGGATCCGTGGATTGCGCTCGCGGCTCAGGAGCACGAGGCACGGGCCGTGTCGCAGCGGTTGCTGTTGAGGGGGCTGGGCGCGCCGGTGATTGCGGCGCGGGAGGAGCGGTTGGAAAGGGCGGTGCTGGTGGAGTACGAGATGTTGAGGAGAACGAGGAGGGTGTAGGGGAGAACGGAAGAACTCAGGAGGAAGATAAGAGCAGGAAGGGAAGAGTAAGAAGAGAAGAGTAAGAAGGCCGGGACCCAAGGCCGGCGCGTGATTGATTGCTCCGCGGGGTCCCCTGGAAGAGAAAGGCGCAAGGGGACCCCCGCGAAGCAACAATCACGCACCGCCCAGAACGCTCCTCCCCGTCCGCGCCTTTTGAGTTGGGGTTGACGGGTGACGGCCGAGCGGCGGTGTGCTTGGGCAGTTGGGGTTGACGGGTGGCGGCCGACGGGCGGTGTGCTTGGGCAGCTGGGGTTGACGGGTGGCGGCCGACGGGAGGTGTGCTTGGGCAGCTGGGGTTGACGGTCAGTGGCCGACGGGCGGTGTGCCTGCGGCGCCCGTGCGGAAGCGGCCGAAGAGCCAGCCGCGCAGGAGGGCGATCATGAAGAGCCAGTAGGCAACGCCAATCATGACGCGGGGCCAGAGCGGAATGTCGGGATTGGGCGAGACGTAGCCTTCGATCAAGCCCGAGCCGATGAGGAGCACGACGCAGGCGAGGATGAGCTTGCCGGAGCGCAGTGCGGCGAGGCGGAAAGATTCGGCGCGCGTGGCGGCGCCCGGGCGGA
>DASTDD010000222.1:0-2455 GCA_035710545.1 Steroidobacteraceae bacterium | reverse complement strand
GCGACTGGAGGTATCCGGATGGATGTCGTCGAGAGAATCAAGACCGAGCTCGCCTCGAGCCCCGTGGTCCTGTTCATGAAGGGGACGCCCGACTTCCCGCAGTGCGGTTTCTCCGCACAGACGGTGGCCGCGCTGCGCGCCGTCGGCGCGGACTTCAAGCACATCAACATTTTCGAAGACCCGGAGCTGCGCGAGGCGCTGAAACGGTTCTCCAACTGGCCGACTTACCCGCAGCTGTATATCAACGGTGAGCTGGTCGGCGGCTGCGACATCGCCCTCGAGATGTACCGCAGCGGCGAGCTGAAGAAGCTGCTCGAGCAGGCCGGCGCAGCGGCATAATTCATTGCTGCTGCGCCGTCGAGGCTGTGGTGTGCCTCACTCCGGCGGACGATCCTCGGCGAGAGCTTCGTCCGGGGTCGCGGTGATCCAGCCGAGCGAGCAGGCGCGTTCGTGCGCTTCGCGGAAACTGTCGCGTAGCCGATTGCAAATGAGGCAGAAGAGCTCCGCGCTGCGCTCTGCGTCGTACGCCGCCGAGTGCGCGCTGCTCGGATCCCATTCCAGTCCCGCCACGGCAAGCGCCTTTGCCAGCACGGTCTGACCGAGGGCCGCCCCGGCGAGAGTCGCGGTGTCGAAGCACGAAAACGGGTGGAAAGGATTGCGCTTCACATCGGCCCGCTTCACCGCGGCATTGAGGAAGCCGAGATCGAAGGCCGCGTTGTGCCCGACCAGGACGGCACGCCGGCAACCGTGCGCCTGGATGGCGTGCCGGACCTCGCGGAACACTCTGCCGAGGGCATCCTTCTCCGGGATCGCCGGCCGCAACGGATGGTGCGGATCGATCCCGGTCACCGAGAGCGCGGCGGGATCGAGCCGTGCGCCTTCGAATGGCTTCACGTGGAAGTGATGGGTTGCACCGCGCGCGAGTACGCCCTCCGGGGAGATCTCGATGAGCACCGCGGCGATCTCGAGGAGCGCATCGGTTTCGGCGTGGAAACCTCCGCACTCCACGTCGATGACGACCGGCAGGAATCCCCGGAATCGTCGTGCCATCAGACTCGGCGACGCACCGGCAACCGGCGTCGGGGCGGCGGGCGACGAAGCAGCGGGCGACGGGGCACCCGGTGGTTGGGCAGACGGTGGCGGGGCAACGCTCAACGGCGCGTTCCTCGTGGAAGGGCGCTCGATTCATCACCGGCCACCAGGCGCCAGGAAAGACGTTCTCCCGCATGCAGCGGCACCAGCTCATCGGTGCCGAAACTGTATGTGCGCGGAACGTCCCACGGCTCCTTCCGCAGAGTGATCCGCTCCTCGTTGCAGGGCAGACCGTAGAAGCGCGGGCCAAATTCCGACGCGAAGCCTTCGAGCTTGCCGAGTGCGCCGATGGCCTCGAATATCTGCGCATACAGCTCGATCGCCGCGTGAGCCGAGAAAATGCCGGCGCAGCCGCAGCCGCTCTCCTTGGCCTGGCGCGCGTGCGGCGCACTGTCGGTGCCCAGAAAGAAGCGCCGGTCTCCACGAGAGACTGCCTCCTGCAGCGCGAGGCGATCGGTCTCGCCCTTCAACACGGGCAGGCAGTAGTGGTGCGGACGCAGTCCGCCGTTGAACAGCGCATTGCGTGTCATGGCGAGGTGCTGTGGAGTGATCGTCGCAGCGATCCGCTCGCGCGCTCCGGTCACGAACGCGACCGCCTCGCGTGTCGTGATGTGCTCGAAGACCACGCGCAGGCGCGGGAAGCGCTCGACCAGCGGCACGAGCACGGTGTCGATGAATCGACTCTCGCGATCGAACACATCCACGCCCGGGTCCGTGACCTCACCGTGGACCTGCAGTACGACATCGAGCTCGCTCATGCGGGCCAGCACCGCATCCAGGTGTCGTATGTCCGTGACACCCGCGTCCGAGTGTGTGGTGGCTCCCGCCGGATAGAGTTTGAAGCCGTACACGATTCCGCTCGCCCGGGCCCTGTCCACCTCGGCCGGTTCAGTGTGATCGGTAAGATACAGGGTCATGAGAGGCTCGAATCGCACGCCCGCGGGCAGCGCATCCAGAATCCGCTTGCGGTACGCGGCAGCCTGTTCGCAAGTGCTGACCGGCGGCCGGAGGTTGGGCATCACGATCGCACGCGCAAATCTGGCCGCCGTGAATGGCAGCACCGCGTGCAACGCTGCGCCATCGCGCAGGTGAACATGCCAGTCGTCAGGCCGGCGGATCACCAGCGTGCTCATGTTCCCTTGTCCACCGCAGCGAGGATGCCATGCCGCAGAATCAACTCGAGCGCAAACCGCACGCCGAACCCCGTGATGTCGGTGTTGATGTGACCGAGCCCCCCGGAGCGCAGCGCGGCCGACAGATCCACGTGCGCCCAGGCAATCTCGTCGGGAACGAAGCGGCGCAGGAAGCGCGTCGCGAGGATCTGATCCCCCTTGCCCTCCACGCTGCACTGGAGGATGTCCGC